>NZ_JAPDDR010000007.1:0-300000 GCF_025950095.1 Luteolibacter rhizosphaerae
CCCGGTTGCCGTTCGCATCGTAGGTGAAGCTGTGGGTGACCGGCTGGCCGGAAGGCCCGTAAGCGCCGAGCTGGTTTGAATTCGCCCCGTTGTCGCCATCGCCGAACTGGTAATCCGTAACGGTCGCACCGATGGTCTTGCTCACCCGGTTGTCCGCGCGATCATAGCCGTAATCCGTGGCGACGGCCGCTCCCCCCGCGGGAGTGATGGTCTCGGTGTCGAGGCGGTTGGCGTGGTCGTAGGTGTTGACCACCACGCGGTCGTCCACGCCGCTCATGCTGTGGTGTTCCGCGCAGCGCAGCACGTTGCCGGCACCATCGTGGCTGAAGGGCCATCCGCCGACCGCCTGCGAATAGTCGAAGGACGAGACCACCGCGCCGGAGGAAGTCCGTTCGACCATGGACAAGGTGCGGCCGAGCCGGTCGCGGCCGGTGCTACTGGCGTTGCCGTTGGGCAGGGTCTTGCGGGTCACCAGTCCGCCACGGTCGTAGGCGTAGACCGTGGTCCGGCCGGACGGCGTCGCCGCGTCGGAGCGCTCCTCGCAGGTTTCAAGGCGGTTGAGAGCGTCGTAGGTGGAGACCAAGGTGGTGCCGGTGCGCCCGTAGGTCGTTTGCTTCCGGTTCCCGGCCTTGTCGTATTCCGGATGGGTGTGGGTGATGCCTGCCGATGTCTCGCTGGTGAGCCGGTCGAGCTTGTCATACACGGAGTAGACGGCGCGGATCGAACCGGGGTCGTTCGGGTAGGTAACAGCGAGCACCTTCCCGGCCTTGTCGTAGTCGAGGTGACGGTTGTCGGGATGGGTGGTCCCCATCGTGTCCGACCGGTAGATCACGTCCTCCAGGCGGTGGAGCTCGTCATAACCGTACTCGGTCCGATGGCCCTTTCCATCGACCCTGGCGGTCTGGACGAAAGAGTTGTATTCCGAGCTCTCCACCCTCTCCAACATCTTCCCGGGATCCCAGAGGGTTGCGGTCTTGCGGGAAAAACCATCGAAGGTGAAGGCGGTCTGGTGCTCCTCGCCATCGGTGACGCCGATGATGTTGCCCGAGTCGTCGTGGAGATAGGAAACCAGGATCGCAGTTGGATTGGCTCCGCGGTACGCAGCCGGGTCGAAGCCGCTCTCCGGCAAGGAAGCGGGGTTGCCGCTGTCGGGATCGGTGGCCGTGCCGATCAAACGTCCGAGATTGTCGTAGGAATTACGGGTAGTGTTGCCGTTGCCGTCCATCACGGAGCGAACCAGCCCGCCCTTGTCGTAGCTGGTGGCGACCGTGATGTCGTGCGTTCCCGGCGAGTCACGATCTGCCGATGGATTGCCCGTTTGGGGATTGGTGCGGACTTTCACCGGCCGGTTCGCCGGGTCGTGGAAGGTCCGGGTGGTCGAACCGCGGGGATCGGTGACCGCGATCGTATTGCCGGCATCGTCGTAAGCCACCGTGGTGGTCGGCCGGACATTGGCGATTGGTGAGTCGGGATCGGTGGAGTCGCTCACCGCTGCCTGGCGGGTGCGCCACTTGCGGTTGCGGAGGTCATGATCGAAGTCGGTCCGCCGGCCCAGCGGATCGATCACGGCGGAGACATTGCCGTTGTCGTCGTAGACCGTTTCGGTGACGGATGAACCGGCGGTGACCTGCCCGGTGACCGGATCGGGTTGGAAGACCTTCACCGGCCTGCCGGCACGGTCGTACTCCGTCCCGGTTTCCCGGAGAAGCGGGTCCACCGCCTTCCAGACCAAGCCGGTGCTCGTGTAGTGCTTCGTGCTGGCGAGCACGAGATCCGCATCGGCATTCCCGAATCCGTCGATGACTTCCGTTTCGCGCCCCAGCCCGTCGCGGGTGGTGAGGGTGACCTTGCCGAGTGAGTCGGTCACGGTGCTCACCAGCGACTCACGCCCTGAGGCATTCACCGTGCCATGGTCGAACTCCGTGGTCTTGGAAAAGCCCGGCTTGTACTCGGAAGTCGTCTCGACCGGACGATAGACATCGTCGTAGGTGGCGGAGTCGGTCAGCGTCGAGTCGGCTTGCCCGTACGTCATCGAAACCGCATGGTACCGCACCGTTTCGGTCGGTTTGAAGGGAGCGAGCAAGCCGCCTCCCGTGTTCTTCACGGTGCTGTAGGAGAATTCACCGCGGGTGATACCTCTGGAGGACTCGGCCAGCTCGGAGAGGTCCGCGAAGGTTCCGTCCGCCGATGCCGCCGGCACGCCGCCGAACACATGCTGCGGGCGATGGAGATGGTCCCGGAAGCTCACCGTGGCGAAACCACGCGGGTCGATCTCTTTCCGGAGCTGCCCGACATCGTCGTAAGCGAACTGCGTGACAATGTCGTCGTCGAGGTCGATCAGGTTATCCCCGTTGAGATCGCGCGCGGATTTGATCACCCGTCCCAAGCCGTCGCGCTCCATGAGCGTCGAGTGACCGTTCTCGTCGGTCTCGCGGATCTTGGCATTGTTGTCGTCGTAGCCGAAGGACTTGACGGTCGGGGTGGCGCTGTTGCTCGCGTAGGTCACGCTCCCCAAGCGGTTGCGCCCGTCGTAGTCGAAGCTGGTCTCGATGTTCTTGGGATCGAGCGTGGTCACCCGTTGGTTGTTGAGATCGTAAGTGTGAACCGTCACCAAGTCCTCGCCGGCGGGATCGACCCGCTCCTTCCAGACCCGGCCACGCGAGTCGTGAATGTATTCCACCACCAGATCCTGTTCCCAAGGCTTGCCGGAGAGATTGGCAAAAGCCTTCTTCGTCTTCCGGACCATGAATCCCGGGAACAGCCCGTCCGCCGCTTCCTCGTCGTAGTCGTAAGTCTCCTTCAGCAGCGGATTCCCGGCGGCATCCTCCACGCTCATGTCCCTGCGTCTCCCGAGATCGTCCACCGTGTATTGGGTCACCGTTCCGTGGATGTCGGTGAGGCGCTTCAGCATCCGGTGGTTTCCGTAAGCGTAGTCTTCGATCCGTCCCAAGGCATCGGTCTTCTTGCTCGGGTCCGCCCATTTCGTCAAAAAGCCGGGCTTGTTCGCCAGGGCAATGCGAGGGCCGGCGGGACGCTCCTCTTCAAAACCCCAAACCGTTTCATTTCCGCAGAAGTCCACCGTCTTTTTCAGGCTCAACCCGGAATCGGGATCGAACTCGAAGCTCTCGGACCCGAGGATGGCACCGCCCGGATTCTTGTATTGGAGGGTCATCTGGGTGTGGTAGATGAGCCATTGGGTGGAAACATTGGTCGTTCCCCCTATCTGGCTTGAATCCGTGTCGATGATCTCCCCGTGGGTCCCTCCGAAGGTGTAGGTATACTTCTTTCCTCCCGCGTCGGTGACCTCGGTTCCATTGCTCGCCGAAAAGGACGGGCCGTAGGTCGTCTGGGTGTCGGCGGTCTTGGCGAACGCGGACTGGATGCCCATGGCCGGCCAGGAGACGCCCGTCACTTGCCGTGGAATTCCGTATTGGACGCGTAAGGTTGCGAAGGGCTGGGGCTCCTTGTTGATGGTGGCCACATAGGTCCTGGCCCGCGCCGCAACCTCGGCGGGGACCGAATCCAGGTTGACGCTGATCGCATTGCGGCCGAGGGAATGGTCGAACCACTTTTTTGTGCGGTCGAAGCCGTAGGTGAAAACACGCCGCGCGTAACCGTCCCGCTGGATGGATTTCAGGTTCGCGTGCAGGTGCCGGGTCACTTTTGGCTCGGCGGTTTCAAACTCGGGATCGGCCAGCACCTCGTAGGTATAGGTCTCCTCGGCCCCGCCGGGAAACTCCACCCGCTCGAGTTCCTGATAGGGATACTGGTAGATGGTATCCGGAACCGAGACCGTACGGTTCGCGTAGTGGAATTTGGTGATGTTCTCCTCAGCGTCCTTGATCCACTCGACCCTTCGTCCGTTGCTGCTGCGCCCGATGGTCAACTTCTGATCCAGCCGGTCGACGGCTCGGATCTCCACGGGAATGAGCGAGAACGGATTGCTCCCGTAATCATACAGAACTTTGACGCCGAACCGGTCCTCCACTTCCTCCAATCGCCAGTAGCGGTGCCGTACCACGGTGGGCGATGGCTCCAGTCGGTCCGATGAATACAAGAACCAGGCGTCACAAGGGCGGTAGGTCAGCTTGTTGCCATACTTTTTCTCGAGGACGATGGAATCATCGTCTCTCGTCAGCTTGTTCAAGTAGGTTTTCTTGTCGGTGAGCGAAGACGGCCAAGGGAAGAACGTCGCCATGTTGTCCGCGGTGCCGAATCTCTGGGTCCGGCCGCTTTCGTCCACGACGTTGACGCTTGTCGGGCGGGTGGTGGTGGTACCGAGCGTCTCGACCGTTTCGATGTAGGCGCAGAGATTGGACGACCACGAGATTCCAAATGGGGAAGTGAGTTCCTCATGGGGCCGCAGACCGCTCCGGTTCGACCAGGTGGTTTCGCGCACCGATGCATTGGCCTCCAAGCGCAGGTCGCTGGCCGCGAGCGGGATCGAGGCGAACGAGGTGTCGTGGTGGAGACTCAGGTCGAAGGCATCCACATAGGATTCCTCCGCGGCCTCGTCGCTTTCGGCTTCCGCCTCGGGTTTGCTGTCCGGCACCGGTCGGCCGAAATGGGAAATCTTACGGAATCGCGGTCCCGTCGCGTCGCCACCCGAGTAGCTGGACGAATAGCTGGTCCGGGAGCATGGAATCGCATAGGCCCGGTGATTTCGCCAATTGTAGACAGGGTTGGTAGTTGAAAGGCTAAGTAGAGGCCGGATGAATGAATTCGGTATGTTGCTGACGATTAGGAAGCCATCTGCCGAAAAACTAATCGAGTGCTGGTAGTCGACCGAAGAGTCCGCCCAGTAATACATGGGATGTGCGACTCCGGCGACCCCCATGTGTTGCACTCGGATCTCGTAGATTTTCGAACCGTCTACCGTGATTCCTCCGGCGGGGGTGGTATATGGAAGCCTAACACGGAAAGGGCTTTCAGTATTATAAACGAATCCATAAGGAAGAGTGTCAATGTATTGTTCCGTGCCAATCCATACCCGCCAGGACTCTTGCTCCGTGTAGTATCGATCATTCACAAAATCCCATGAAAGGGAATCGGAAAGGGTGATATCCAAAACGGACTTTCCCGCCGTATCGAACGTGGTTCCCAGATCACCCATCGGTTGCATCGCCCCCTCCGGATCCACGGACACCCCATGAAGCGCTTCAAGATCGAACGGCCTTCTGTTGGAGTTCCGGGGATCTGTCCCGGCCACGGACTCGGCAAGGTCGGATATCCCGTCGCCGTCGCTGTCCCACAAGTCCAGCCTTGTTCCGGCTGCAAGCTCGGCGAGATCGGACAATCCGTCTCCGTCCGAGTCGGTCCCGGCGCTGTTGAACACCAGAGGATCGAATCCCGCAGCTTGGGTTTCGAAACCGTCGCCAAATTGATCGCCATCCGAGTCGTAGTAGGCGGGCTTGGTACCGGCTTGGTATTCTTCCAAATTTGTCAGCCCGTCATCATCCGAATCTCCCGCGGCATCATCGCTTTTGGGGTCGAGCCCGTTTGCAAGTTCCCAACCATCTCGCATCTCGTCATCATCCGAATCCTCGTCAAAAGGGTTGGTTTGGAACGATTCGAGTTCCTTCAAATTGCTTAGCCCGTCATTGTCGAGGTCCGCTGATTGGGCGTCCTCCAATGTGGTAATAGCGGGATCGTCGATGTAATTGAGCCGGACAAAAAACTTTTCCGATGTCGAAGAACATCCCCAGCTTTTCGGGCCCTCGCCAAATTCCACGAACGGCGCATAGTGCCAGGTATCAAGGTCAAGGGACCATTGGAAAAAGTAGGTGCGCCCCTCCACGCCCAGCCAGTCGGCGTTCCACGTCCCGCTCGATCCCGTCGTGAACGAGATCTGCGCTTGTGGCAGCGGATCGGCAGCGGCATTCCCGGCAAGCATAGCCGAGAGAATCGCTGCAATGGTTCGGGTCGAAGTGCAGCGTCTCACCGGGTGCCCTCCTCGATTTGGGGTTGTTGTGGACGCTCTCTGTTCCAGAACCGGATGGTCACGTCTTCGGGCCTGGGAGGATTGGCCAAAAGGAAGGCCTTCCTTTCGGCGCGGGCGCGCTCGCGGGCGTGATAGGCGGTTTCCATTTTCTCGCCTTCCTTGCGATACAACTCGTGAATCTGCTCGAGGGTATCCATTGCGGGACTCTCCGCGTCGCCTTCGACCACCTGGAAAGCCGGTCCGGCAGTCACGAGATCGGGAAGTTCGGCAATGGCGGGGGCTCCTTGGGCCATCCGCGAGGTGTTCATGTTGCCGATGCCCATGAGCAACCCGATATCCAGAAAACGTCCATCCGCTTCCTTCACCCGGTAACAACTGAAGCCCGAAAAGTGGTTGAAGTTCAGGTTCGACCACGCGGTGACCATCTTGTCGATCTTTCCATTGGGGTAGATCCGGAGCAAGGTGCGGTGCTTGTCGTAAACGGTTGCGGATAGGAACAGAAGCTCGCTGCCACGATAGTTTGCGCGAAGTTCTTCAAGCCTGGCAATGACCGCTGGATCATCAGGCGAAAGAGCCGGTAGTGGCGGCGGGGGATCGGTAAGCTTCGGATCCGCGACCATCTGGACGGTCACGTTGATGGTGCCTTGGATTGGAGGGAGCTCCGATGTTTCCGCTGCCTTTGTAACTTCTATCCGTGTGGTTCTTGAGCTAAGCACGGCGAACTCCACCGACTCCGCTTGCGGTTTGGGTTCCGATGCGGTTCCATCGGTGATCGGCTGGGGAAGCCCGACCTCCCATTTGGGCGTGCTTTCTTGAGCGTGTGCAGCAACGTACAGGCCGAGCAGAATCAAAGCGGGTGAGAGGAGCTTCATGGTGAAGGGATGCGAATGGCATGGGTGTCTCTACCGTTCGCTGAATCGAAGTGAACTGAGCCCTCGCTGGGGTTCGGACGCTGTTTGAGTTCGAGGTTTTGATATGTCAATTCCCCTACTGTGAAATCGAGGCGACAGTTTGCTGTCCGTGGGAAAGTTGTAGTCTGGCAGTGATGCGCGTGACCTCGCTTTTTCGCGCCAGGGAGAATGTTGGTCCGAGGGCGTAGCCCATAGGCCAAACACGACGATGAAAGCAAATGCTACACGAACGGAGTGAGGATCCGCATCCTACGGCAGGCCGATGGAGGAAAAAAGATCACCGACTCATGCCGCGAACACAATGTCCGGTTCTTTGTTCTTCAGGAACTTGCCCGAGTCGCCATACCTGCCGGCATCTCCACCGGATTCTCCCGTTTCATGCCAGCAAGCCTCCCCGCCGGAATCCGGATCAACAGACATTTCGTCACCTTCGCCCCCTTCGGGCGGCTTGCAGCGTGACACCCGAGCCGAGTCATGGATGCTGCCTCCGTGACCCTGCTGACCATTTCCTCCCTGAAGGAACAAGCCGGCGAGCAGCCGCTCGTCGCTTTTGTCCACTGCGAGCTGCAATCGCGCAGCCAGCGCCAGACCAAGGCGGGGAAGCCTTACCTCGTCCTGACCTTCGCGGACGCTACCGGCAGCTTCAATCTCAACGCCTGGTCGGACGCCCCGCTCTATGAGGCGGTCGCCAGCATCCCCGATGGCACGGTCCTCGGCCTGGACGCCCAGTGGACCCAGAACCAGTACGGCGTGAATGCCGCGAACCTCGCTTGGGAGCGCCTCAGCGGCGATGAGCTCGAGACCTTCTTCGCCGGCGATGCCGTCACCGCGGAGAAGCAGCGCCGCGATTGGGAGACCATCGTGAACTTCTGCGCCGGGATCCGCGATCCCCGCCTGCATGCGCTGACCAAGCACTTCATCACCGAGTTGGGAGCGAAGTTCCGCCGCGCGGCCGCGGCCCGGAAGAACCACCACGCCCGTCGAGGCGGACTCTCCGAGCACGTCGCGCAGATGATGCGCACCGCGGATCTCATCTGCGGTGCCTACCCCCAGCTCAACCGCGACCTCCTGCTAACCGGCGTCCTCTTCCACGACTGCGGCAAGCTCTGGGAAAACCAGTACCCGGAGCGCGGCTTCAGCCAGGCCTACACCCTCCATGGCGAGATGCTCGGCCACATCCCGCTCGGCATCGAACTGGTGAACAAGCTCTGGCGCGACGTGGCCGAATGGCCCGAGGCGAAGGACTGGCTCACCGTGGAACCTGCAAGCGAAACGGTACGCCTCCATCTCCTCCACCTCATCGCCAGCCACCACGGCGAGCTCGCCTTCGGGTCCCCAACGCTGCCGCGCACGCCGGAAGCCTTCGCCCTCCACTACATCGACAACCTCGATGCGAAGCTGGAGATGGTGAAGGACGCCTATGCTCAAGCCGGAGAGCTCGCAGAAGGCATCTACGAGAAGCAGTTCCCCCTGCCGGCCAATCTGGTCGATCCGCTCCCGGCCTTTGAAGGCTGAGGAAATTTTCGGACATTCTAGCAGCCCTTCCTTGCGGAGACCGCCTTTCTGCGCAACTTGGCGGGCAACGTAAGAAACCATCGGGCGAATGCCGGGTTTCCCCTTTCGCCACCATGGAGCACTGCCAAGGCACATTGATCCGGCTCACCAAGCTCACGGACACCAGTTGGATCGTCCACTGGTTCACCGCCGGGCACGGGCTGATCAAGACGGTGGCCAAGGGTGCCCGCAGCCCGAAGAGCCCCTTCGCCGGGAAGCTGGATCTCTTCTTCGACGCCGAGATCCATTGGTCCAAGGCCCGCAGCGGCGAGCTCCACGGGCTCCGCGAGGTGGCCGTCGCGGCCACCCGCGAGCCGATCCGAGGTAATTACAATGCAATGCTTTTGTCTGGCTATTGCTGTCGCCTGCTGGAACTCGCCGTCGAGCGGGATCATCCGGAGCCGGACCTCTTCGATCTTCTCCGCCGGGCCCTGAACCACATTTCGGAGAAGGGAGCCTCGGTCCGGGCAATGCAGCACTTCGAGCAGGAATTGGCTAAAAATCTGGGGATTGCCCGGGACCGACGCCCTGCCGCCCCCACCCTGAGGGAGGCCCTCGGCGGCCTGCCGCCCCAGCGCGCCCAGCTTCTCGAACGACTTTCACCACGCGCGGAATTCCCCGTTGCAGAATCCGAATCCGGTGATTTAAAGTAAATACAAGCCATGGACTCACCTACCACCACGCTCATCCATATCCTCCGCAACCGAGTCGACGAACTCGTTGCCGCAGGCGATCTCGACGAGGCTGTTCACGCCGCCACTGCCGCCGTTCTCAAGGCCCAGCAGACCCTGAGTAGCGACCTTGATAGCATCGACGAGTTCGCCAGTTCGCTCGAAGTCCGCGGCGACGTTTACCGTCTGCTCGGCCGCTTCGAGGAAGCCCGCGACGATTACAAGCAGGCGATCGACCAGCTCGACAACCGGCCCGACCGCTCCTTGCAGCTGGGCCGCTTGCACGCCGGTTACGGCTCGGTCCACGACCAGCTCGACCACCCGGAGCGCGCTGCCGAACTCTGGCAGGAAGCGGTCCGCTACTTCGAGCTTTCGGATCCGCCGGCCTCGCTCGATATCGCCTCGATGTCGAACAACCTCGCCGTGCTCAAGCGCAACTCCGGCGATATCGAAGGCGCGGAAGCCGAGTACCTGAAGGCACTCGAAATCCTGCACCGCGAGCTCGGCCCGGACCACGAGGAAACCGCAGCCGTCTGCAATAATATCGGCGCGCTCTATCAATCCGCCGGTCTGCATGAACAAGCCCGCGAGATGCATATGATGGCGCTCGAGGCCCGCCGCAAAAACTTCGGCGACAACCATCCGGACACCGCGCAGTCGCACAACAACCTCGCCTTGGCCCTGCTAGCCACCGGCGATAGCGCCTGGGCCCGCCGCCACTTCGAGAAAGCCGTCAGCGGCTTCGAAGCACTCGGCATCGAATACTCGTCCGATCTGGAAGCCGTCGCCGAGAACTTCTGTGCGGTGCTCCGCGCCGAGGGCGACGAAGCTCACGCGGAAGCCATCGCCGCCCGGGTTCCCGGCGGCCTGGCGATTCCCGAGCCGGAGCCGGCCTGACAAGCAGCTTAGCGCCCCCTGCGGGCTGACTTCTGACCAGGAGATTGGCCTTTGATCGCATAAGATCATCGGCTAATCTCCTGATTGGTTTTTGCCCATAACTTATGAACAGCCGCCCCCGGCGTGCCGGAGCATGGATTTGCTCCGCCCTCCTCCTCTCCGCTCTTTGGTTTTCCCTCCAAACCTCTCCGAATCCGGTCGTCTCCGGGGTCGCGCGGAAGGGATCTCCCGCTGCCCGTCCCGAAGGACTGGAAGCTCTCCCGACGCCATCGCAGCGCGGACCGTCGAAGTCGCTTGCCCGCGAGAATTCCCCAGCGCCCACCGCGGCGACTCCCCTTCCCGAGTGCGAGCACTGCAAGACCTCCCATTCGATTCCTGCCGCGAGCCTTCCCCTCGACCTCGATTTCGTCCGACGCCTCGCGGCACTGCCGGGTGACCTGAGTTTTCCCCTGCCCGACGGTCGGGAGGCCCGCGGCGTCATCGAAATGCGGGTGCCCGGCGCGGATGGAACGATCGATACGATTTCGGGCCGTCTGACTCATCCCGGAGCCGGCCGTTTCACCTTCACGCGCGAGCGTTTGGAAGGGGTCTTCTTCCCGCTTTCCGGCACCGTCGAGATCCTTGCCTGTGATACCGCCTACCGCGTCGAAACCCGGGAGGGGCAGCCGGAACTCGTCGCCCTTCCCGCCGATGCCGTGGTGTGCCGGGGCATGGCGGCCGATGAAGGCGGTGATGTGGAGGAACTGCCCTCCGATCATCCCACCAATGTCCCGATTCCCGAGTATCAGAATGGCGTGATCCCGCTGCAGAGTCTCCCTGGTGCCGCGGCCGTGGCCTATCTCGATTTCGATGGCGAGGAAGGGCCGCACGTCTCTTGGGGAAACTTCGATGCTCTTTCCTACAATTTCAGCAATTCCAAGATCCGGGGTATTTGGCTGAGGGTTTCGGAGGATCTCGCTCCCTTCAATATCAACGTCACCACCGATCTGGCTGTTTATCTCGCGGCTCCGATCAATAGCCGCCAGCGTTGCATCATCACCCCCACACGGAATGCCGCTCCCAGCGCAGGGGGAGTGGCCTACATCGGATCCTTCAATAACTCGGCAGAGGTCTCCTGCTGGGTCTATAACAGCGGGGACAAAGCCTGCGCGGAGACCGTGTCCCACGAACTCGGGCACACCTTCTTCCTCCGCCACGATGGCAGGTCCTCTCCTGCTGAAACCTACTATGATGGGCATGGGGGCACCGGTCCCGTGTCCTGGGGACCGATTATGGGATCCGCTTTTGATCCGAACCTCACCCAATGGTCGAAGGGCGAGTATGCCGGTGCCAACAACTTCGAAGACGATCTCTCCATCATCGTCGGCTCTAACAATTCCGTAGACTATCGTGCGGACGACACGGGTGCGACCCATGCCACGGCCCGCTATCTGGAGATCCAAGGCTCCACGAACACCGTTTCCGGCCAAGGGTTGATCGAAACCAATACCGACTCCGATGCCTTCCGCTTCCGCACGAGCGCAACGGGGAACACCAGCATCACGGTCAAGCCCGTCGCGGCGAATCCGAATCTGGATCTCCTAGCGGAAATCGTGACCGCCACAGGCACCGTCTTGGCCAGCGCGAATCTGCCCACGGCCGTAGAGGCCACTGTCACGGCCAGCGCCCTTCCCGCGGGGGAATACATCCTCCGCGTCTCCGGAGTGGGGATGGGTGATCCCCTCGTTACAGGCTACACCAAGTACGGTTCGCTGGGTGCCTACTCCATGACCGGCTCCGTCGGCAGTGCCGTGAAACCGGATCGCTTCACCTTGGCCGAAACCGCTCCGGCCGGGACCGTGGTTGGAAGCGTGACGCCTTTGCTTTCCCACGGCACGAACCCGCTTCAATTCACGATAGCCTCGGGGAATACGAGCGGGGCCTTCGCGCTGAATTCCATCACGGGCCAACTCACGCTCGCCACACCTTCCGCAATCAATTTCGAAACCCTGTCCACCACATGGGAGACGCCAGCTTGGTTCGAAATGTTTGTAAACGTGCAGGACCTCACGAACTCCGCGCTCAGCGAGGTGCTACGGGTGGTGGTGCATATCACCAATGTCAATGAACCGCCGCTCATCACCGGTGGTTCTGTCGTGATTCCGGAGCGGCTCATGAGCGGGGCGCAAGTCTTCCGCGTGACCGGCACGGATCCGGATCGCTTCGACCGGATTGCATCCTATCAGATCATCTCCGGGAACACGGGGAACGTCTTTGCGATTTCTTCAGAAGGGGTGGTCACGACCACGGTGCCTCCGCTCATTACGGGTGGCGGCACTTACACGCTCACGGTGAGAGCGCAGGATGCAGGCAGCCCTGTGAGCACGGCTACCACCACGGTCACGGTGCAATTGCTGGCGACTCCGGCAGGCACGCAGCCCGGCGGGGCGCGGCGCACGCTCTACGACAATCTCAGCGGCAACACCCTCACGAGCTTGACGGGGAGCACACGCTTTCCGCTCGAGCCGGATCGCGAGATCTTCCTCACCTCGATGGCGGACAGCGGACAAGGGGTGAACCTCGGCAGTGCTACCCGGGCCTTCCTGATCGTCCCCCAGACCGGCACCTACAACTTCTGGATCGGCGGCGACGATGCCTGCCAGCTCCTCTTCGCGGCGAACGGCAATCCCGCCAGCGCGGCGCCCATTGCCAACACCACGACCTCCACGGGCCAATTCCAATGGGACATCTCCACCTCCCAAAAATCCGCCGATATCCCGCTGACGGCGGGGCAGATCTGCTACATCGAGGCGCGTCACAAGCAGGGCAGCAACACGGAGAGCTTCTCGGTCGCTTGGAGCGCCAAGTCCGGAGCACAAACCCTGATCGCCCGGGAGGTGATCCCCGGCACCTATCTGGCGCCGCATAGCATGAACTATCGCCCGAAGCTGGTTCCCGGAACGCTCACGCTCTTCCAGAATGCGGCACCCGGAAACAGCTTCGGATTCGCCGCTGCGGACGACAGCCTGAACCCCGGACAGACCGCCTCCTTCGCCATCACCGGCGGGAACAGCGCCGGGCTTTTCGCGATCCGAGCCTCGGACGGGTGTCTCACGGTGGAGAATCCCGCGCAGATCAATCCGACTGCCTCCTATCAGCTTCAGATCAGCGTTACCGACAACGGGTCACCGCCACGCACGGGGAGTGGAAATCTGAATATCTCCTTCCGCTCGCCGGGGCCGCTCCTGTCTTCACTGAATGTGCAGGCCACGCCACCTGCCAGCGCCACGACCTCCGGCTCCGGCGTCTATCTGCTGGGTACGGAAGTTCCGATCTCCGCCAGTCCGGCAGGAGGAGCGCCACCTTTCCAAGGCTGGAGCGGCACCGGAATCGACAGCCCTTCCTCGCTCGCCACGGACGTGGTGATCGACACCAAGCCGCTTGGAATCGCCGGAGCGAACTTCACCTCCATGAGCCTAACGGACGGAACCGCCGCGCTGGCTCCTGTGGCAGCTTCCAGCGATCTCACATGGTCGCTCCTCGGGAGTACCTCGAACATGGATATCGTGAACTCCACGATCATCGGCGGGGGCGAGGGATTGCGGATCGATGGCGTGAGCGGAAATAACCGCGGTCTGCTCGGCGCGATGGCTTCTCCCGTGACTCTGGCCGTGGGCGAGACTCTTTCCTTGAGCATCGACGGTCACTATCACGAGACGCCCACGAACGCTGCGAACGCGCTGTTGGTGGGATTCACTTCCGCCGCGTCCGCAGACCGGGACAAGACGCTTTCCGTGCGTTTCGGCACCGGCACCACGGCGGGATTCTCCCTTGCCCGTGACATTTCCCCGACCGACCTCTCGCCCGGGACCGGCTCGGTGGGGCTGCTCGCCGCGACAGCCTCCGGACCGGCGATTTCCCCGGTGAGCACGGCCCCGTTCACCATCGTGATGTCGATCAATCGCACGAGCGAGAATTTGTACACGATCTCCGCTGCGATCGGGAGCTCCATGCTGACCACCGCGCCCTTGGCGCTGGGATGGCCGCCGGTTTACGACAGCATTTACATCCGCAATAACGGCATCAACTCGGACTTCACGATCGACAACGTGTTGGTGAGCCGCAGTGCGGCCAAGACGGTGATTGCTTCCTTCCAAGCGCCGGATCCCTATTCGGCTTGGGTTGCGGGCTATCCCCTTGCGGGTGCCGCTGCCGAGAAGAATGCGGACCCCGATGGTGACGGATTCCCGAATGTCGCCGAGATGCATCTCGGCTTCAGCCCCGCGGATGCCGGCTCGCGCCTGAAGCTCACGCTCGGAGGGATCCAAGGATCGAACGTGAACCTCGTGGCGAACCGTCTGGTCACTGTAGGAACCTTCACCCTGCAGTGGAGCGACTCGCTGAGCGGAACATGGCCGGGATCGCAGGTTATCACGGTCGCCGCGGATGGATGGAACATCCCGATTCCCGCCAGCGCGTCGGGAGCGAGACGTTTCTACCGGCTCACCTACGCGCCGCCGACGCCGTAGCCGGGCCCTCGCCCATCACCTTGATCTTCTTCCCGGCCAGCCAAGCCCGGAGGAGATCGGGGTCGGAGCTCAACAACCCCTGCACGCGGTAATTCGAGCGGCGTAGTACTTCCGCATCCGTCTCGCTTTCGTTCACCACGCACCATGGTCGGGAGCCGGATGAGTGGATGAAGCGGAAGCCATCCCTGCCGGTGACGAGGAAGGCCACGTGACTGTCGAGGCCCACGATGCGGATGCCCGGTTCAGCCGTGCGCATCTCCGCGGCCCATGTTTCGTAAGGAATGCCAACCTTCACCTCCATTGCCTCGCGCGGTACGAAGCTCCGGAGGATATTCTGCGAAGGCTGCTGCGCCAGCTTGTAGCGATCCACCTGGAAGCCGGCATCGCGTAGTACGGTGGCCACGAAGTAGCCGCAGGCAATCCTACCTTGGCCGGGACCTTCGGCGGTTCCATGGAAGTCCCACGGCGTGCCGAGCCAGCAGTCCATCATCTCCGGCAGCACGGTTTCGAGAAAGCTTCTCGTCTCCTTCAACACGGCTTTCTTTTCCGCAGTGGTCTGCGCTTTCGCATGACGTCGGGCCAGATCCTTGCGCCAGCGGGCGGCTTCTTCCTTGAGGGTCCGGTAGCGCGCGATGTCGGGCTTGGGGATCTGCATGGCGGCGGGCATGACCGCCACCCTAGCTTCACGCCACAGCGGAGCGAGCTGCACCCGGAAATGCCAGCAGACCGCGCAAAGAATTGCAGCCAAGGCTAAGATTGTTAGGGCAAGGCGCTTCACTCGAAGTGAGTGGATTCAATCACTTGCAAGGCCGCATGCGAAGACGATTTTCCCAGGGTTGCCAAGAGGAGGGGAATTCACACGCTTTCCCCGTGAGCGGGAGCTTGTCGGAAGATCAATCGAAGGTGATGAGCCTGTCGCTGTGGATCGCCGTGGCCCTTTTGATCGTGAAGGTCACCGCCGCCGCCATCACCGGTTCATCCGCGATCTATTCGGATGCCGCGGAGTCGGTGACCCACGTGCTCGCGGTCGCCTTCGCCGCGTGGGCGCTGCGGCTTTCGCACAAGCCCTCCGACGACACCCACCACTTCGGCCATGACAAGGTGGCCTTCCTTTCCTCCGGCTTCGAGGGCGCGATGATCAGCGCTGCGGCGCTCCTGATCGTTTACGAAGCCGGACGCCAGGCATTGGTCGGTGCGGAGATCTCCAGCATGGGGCTGGGGATGATCCTGACCGCCGCCGCAGCCGTCGTGAATCTGGTGCTGGGCAGTGCTTTGCTCCGTGTCGGCAAGAAGAGGAATTCCGCCGTGCTGCGGGCGAACGGCCATCACGTTCTGGCGGATGTCTGGACCAGCGGCGCCGTGCTCATCGCGCTCGCGCTGATTCAATTCACCGGCTGGAAATGGTGGGACCCGATCTTTGCCACCCTAGCCGCGGCCAAGCTGCTCTGGACCGGAGCCAAGCTCATGCGGGAGAGCTTCGGAGGACTCATGGATGAAGCCGACCTGAGGGTGGAGAAGGAGCTCCGCGATTGTCTGGATGCCGAGTGCGCTGAGGCGGGCTTGTCCTATCACAATCTCCGGCACCGTCATTCGGGTCGCACTCACTGGGTGGAGTTTCACCTGGTGTTTCCGGATCAAGCCGGGCTGCAGGAGGCGCATGAGGTTGCCACTCTCATGGAGGGTAAGATCGCGGCCTTGCTCGGCCCGGATGTCCGGGTCATCTCTCACCTCGAGCCGCGTTCCGCGGAGCATCAGGTGTATGATTGGGAAGTCCGCTAGGCCTGCGGGGTGTAGCCCATCACGATATCGAACCGCGCCGCGAGTTCTCCCGTCGTCACGCCGGTCAGCGGGGCGAAATCCACGATCACCGAGGCGCGCTGCTTCTCATCCTTGATCGCGCGGATCACCCCGTCCTTCTCGTTCTGGGGCTCGCCCTTGATGTAGCACTGGGTCGTCCACCTCTCGTGGCCCTTCATCTTCACCGCGAAGTGGATGTGCGGCGTGCGGCCGGGATAGCGAACCGGCTTGATGGTGCGGAAGTAGTACTCGCCCGTGGAGCCGGTCATGAAGCGCCCGAAACCTTGGAAATTCGCGTCCCGCTTTTCGGCATCGCTGCTGCCCTTGTGAAGGTAGACGCCGTGGTGATCCACCTGCCAGATCTCGACCAGCGCATTGCGGATCGGGTTGCCCTTCACATCGGTTACTTTGCCGCTCAGGTGGGTAATGTTTCCCAGCGCCGGAGTCAGCCCGTCGTTCAGGATCACCAGATCATTGTCCGTATCCAGCGGCAGATCCACCGGATAGAAGGGTCCTTCGGTCTGGCGCGGCGTCAGCGTGAGCGCCTCGGCGAAAGCACCCGGCACCCAAAGTCCGGCGGCACCGAGGGTGAACCGCGACAGGAAGCGACGGCGGGAGGACAGGATATTCATGGCAGCATCCTGAATTGTGAGGAGCCGCAGCGCCAGAAATTCCCTTGTCTGCTTCTAACTCCTTGCCCCCGGCAGGCGGCTCCCCGCTACTTCCCACATGGCCGACATCTGGTCAGCGGCGAAACGTTCCGAGGTCATGTCCCGCATCCGTGGCGGCGACACCAAGCCGGAATTGCTGGTCCGCTCGATGCTCCACCGCCTCGGCTACCGCTTCACCATCCACGGCCCAAAAAACAAGTCCCTGCCCGGGCATCCCGATCTGGTGCTGCCGAAGTATCAGGTCGTCATCTTTGTCCACGGCTGCTTCTGGCACGGCCATGAACACTGCCCGGACTTCAAGATGCCGAAGTCCAAGACCGAGTGGTGGACTGCCAAGATCGAAGGCAACCGCGCCCGCGATGCCCGCGTGGAGTCCGAACTCCGCTCTCTCGGCTGGCACGTGGTGACGCTGTGGGCCTGCGCGGTGAAGACGAGGTCCGCGCGTGAATGGCTGGAGTCGCGCTTGCCGGTTTTAATCGGCAAGCCGCCTTCACCGGCGTCCGAGGTGAAGGACCTGAAGCCAAGGCTGTCTGCCAGAGTGGCGGAGGATCCGCTCTGAGAGCAGGACCCCAATCCTAAACGCCGATCAGTGCCACGATGAAGCGATGGTAGAGCAGCGCGAAGGCAACCATGCCTGTGATGCCGAGGCCGATGAGCCGGGACCAATGGCGGCAAAAGCCAAGGACCGCTCCCCATACCGCACCGGCAAGAGCTCCATCCATCAGGTAGGCGGTGGGACCGATGCCATCACCGATCACCAGGCGGGCGATGAGCTGGCTCGTGAAAGCACCGAAAGCGATGCAGATCACGATGAGCCCAATGAAGCGGGCCATCTTGCGTGATTTGGCATTCGTGCTTTGATCACGCATTTCACTCAGCTTGGGAAGCGAACCGGGGGACGGCAAGCCGCCGGGTCACCAATACCTCTTCACCCCCGGCTCGTCTTCGTAGATCCGCCGGAACACCGAGGGAGGTTCGTTGTTCTTCATCCCGAAGCGGGCGAAGAGGCCCATCACCACGCCTGCGACGAAGCCGCCGATGTGTGCTGCATAGGCGACCCCGCCCGTAGTCTGCTCGGTCTGAGCGATCGAGCCCGCGCCATTCACGAACTGCATGAAGGCCCACATGCCGATCACGAAGATCGCAGGCAGCGAGACGATGCGGAAGAAGAACACCGCATTCACCATGTTCCGCGGGAACAGCACCAGATAGGCACCGAGCACGCCCGAGATGGCACCGGAGGCACCCAGATTCGGGATCACGCCATTCGGATCGGTCGCGATCTGGGCGAAGGTCGCGACCACCCCGCTCAACAAGTAGAAGATCAGGAACTTCACCGCGCCGAAGCGGTGCTCCACGTTATCCCCGAAGATCCAAAGGTAGAGCATGTTTCCCCCGATGTGCGCCCATCCGCCATGCATGAACATGGCGGAGAGGATGGTCAGGTAGATCGGGCTGGGACCGGGCGCCTGCGGCAGTTGCAGGATCTCCCGCCCGCTTCGCACCAGCACCGGATCGACCAGATCCACCCCCTTCACGATCTCCAGCGGGATCACACTCCAGCCATAGGTGAAGGCAGGATCCATCAGTTGGACCAAGAACAAGGCCACGTTCGCCAAAAGCAGGCCGATGCTCACCCATGCGGGCTTCATCAGGTGCCGGTCGTCATCGCTAATGGGGAAGATCACCCGGCTAAGATCCCCACACCTGCCCTGCCGTCCAAGCCTTTCCTTCAGTGGTGCGGTGGCAATGCCAGGATCCGCTTGATCTCCTCCATCGCCTTCGGGTGATGGAAGGAGCCGTGACCGGAGGACACCGTCAGCACGGATTCCGCTCCCGGAATATCCGCGCTCGATGAGGAGACGAAAAGATCCCGCGAACCTTTGATCACATGGCTCGCGGTCGTCGGGACTACGGACAAGGTGCGAAAGATCTCCATCGAGCGCTGCTTCGGGGCCAGGCTCATCACGCTGTTCACGGTGCCCGCGGCGAGGTTTTCATACACCGGCTGCCACATCCCGGGGTTCTTCTTCTCGATCCGATCGAAGAAGTCATTGAAGCCGCGGCTCGGAGCCACCAGCAGTCTGCCGGTCCGGCCGACCCACGAGGCTGCCCATGTGCTGCCACCGAAGGGCACGGAGCAAAAGATCACCCGGTCCACGTGCGTCCGTGGCTTCCAGTAGAAAGCCTCTTTCATCGCCTCGCGCTCTTCGGCGGTCAGCTCCAGCTTATCGAAGGGCCGCGTGAAAATCGGATCCCAGAAGGCCTCGCGGGGATCCACCACCAGCGACTTCGTGAGCAAGCCGCCCATGCTGTGTGCGATCACCACCGTCCGTTGCATCGCCGGATCGCGTCCATCGGGATCGAGGAAAGCCCGCAGCTCATCAAGCTGCCTCCGCATCACCCGCGCCGAATAGAGTGGTGGCGCATTGGTGGGATAGAGATAGTGCCAGATCTGGTAGCGGGTCCGCACCGCCGGGTCCGACCACAGCTCATTGGTCAGTTCCGCCCATGCCAGCGGTGTGGAAAAGAGACCGTGCACCAGGATCAGCGGTGTCTTGTCCGGATCGTAGGCCTCCATCAAAGAGAAGCCGGCTTCGCGCCCCGTCTGCTGACGCAGCACCGAAGTCAGGCCCGTGGTCGCCAGCGAACGTGTCTCTGCCAATAGCCCGGCCCATGGCACGGTGAAGTCGGCAGCCAAATGCTCCCGCTTGCCCGCGATCACCACGGACTCCGTTTGGAGGCGATCATAGAGACGGATCTCTACCTCGCGCTTCCCCTGCCGCATCGCTCCGGGAATCGCCACCGCTGTCACCGCGCGGTTGATCGCTTCCGGGGGATACCATTTCTCAATCGCCTCCCGCCGATGGTTGTCACGGTGCCCGATCAGCGGCACGCCGATCCCTGCTTCCCGCTGCGGTTCCAGCCCCACCGGTTCATAGCGCGAGGCACGCTCCATCCGGTCGAAGTATCCCGGTGCATAGCCTCCATCGACCTTGTTCCGGAAGCGCACGCGATACCCGCCGATTTCCTGGTCCTTGGCTCCGGCCCCGTGAGCCTGCTCGATCCAGTTGCCTAGCGCTTTTGCTGCGGCCGGATCGCTAGCCCCGCCGAAGGCCCGTTCCAGATCGCTCGGCGCGGGTTCCGGACTACGCCTTTCCCGCACGCGTTCCAGCCTCGCCGGAGCGCATGCCGCCACGACGAGGCCGATAGCCAGAACCCATGCCGCGAGTCTGCTCACGACGCCATCAAATCACTTGTTCAACTGCGCGGCGATTCCCGCGACGTGCTTCCCTTGGAAGCGCGCCAGCGAGAGCTCCTTCTCGCTCGGCTGGCGCGAACCGTCCGCTCCCGCGATGGTTGCCGCGCCATAGGGGCTGCCGCCGCGAACCTCGCTGATATCGGTCAGCTCCGGGGCCGCATAGGGCAAGCCCACGTAAATCATGCCGTGGTGCAGAAGCGTGGGAATGAAAGTCAGGATGGTCGATTCATTGCCACCACCGGTGCCGGTGCTGGCGAAAACGCTGCCCACCTTGCCGACCAGAGCGCCCTTCATCCAGAGCTGGCCGGTCTGGTCGAGGAAGTTCCGCATCTGTGCGGCCATGTTCCCGAAGCGTGTCGGTGTTCCAAAGATGATTGCGTCGTAGTCCGCCAGTTCGCTTGGCTCAGCCACCGGGGCGGCTTGGTCGAGCTTCGCACCATATTTCTTGGCGATGTCCTCCGGCATCGTTTCAGGCACCCGCTTGACGGTGACTTCCACGCCATCGACAGAGCGTGCGCCTTCCGCGATCGCCCCTGCCATGGTTTCGATGTGGCCGTAGGTGGAGTAGTAGAGAACGAGGACCTTGGTCATGGTAATGAGGTATTGGGGTAACGGCTCTCATCGTGACCGAATCCCGCGGATCCGGGAAATATCATCTCGCTGGGCTCAGCATGCGCAACCGGCATGCTGGGCAGGGCTCAGCGGTCGGTGCTGGGGGGCACCCAGCCGTCTTCGGAGGGCTCGCGGTCCAGCGGATCGGCGCGCATGACCGTATCGAAGATCGCCTGCGAATCCCGCGCAGCGTTCAGGAAGGTGACCCGGTTGTTGCGGTGCTTGGCCAGCTCCCGCACGAACTTCTCGTCCGCCTTGCGGTAGAGCTTCGCCGCGCGGTGGGCGGAGTAGGCCGGCATGCCCAGCGATCGCAGCACGTCCGTGCCCATCCGCAGGGAGGAATCGAGGGTTTCACGGTAGATGCGCTCTTCCCCGGCATCGATGAACTCATAGGCTTCCCGGCGGCTGTGCGCCCGCAGGAAGATCTGTAGGTGGGGGAAGTGCTTGCGGGCCGTCTCCACGATCCGCATCGCCAGTTCGGGGTCGCGCAGCGCGATCACCAGGATCTTCGCCCGGGCAGCACCTGCCGTTAGCAGCAGATCGGGTCGACCGGCATCGCCGTAGTAAACTTTGAAACCGATCTGGCGCAGCGTCTCGACCTGATCCGAGTCATTGTCGAGCACGGTGCACTCGATTCCTTGGGTATGCAGCAACCGACCCACCGCGTGGCCGAAGCGGCCGTAACCGCAGATGATCACCGGCGCACCCAGATCCTCCACGTCGCTCTCCCGCTCCGGCTTGTCCTTCGGTTTGCCCCGCTCGCTGAAGCGATGGCTGGCCATGATCAGCAGCGGCGTCACCGCCATGGTCAGCGCCACCACAGCTACCAAGGTCCGGGAGACTTCTTCCGGGAAAACTGCGGCACCCGCGGCCAAGGTGATCAGCACGAAGGCGAACTCGCCCCCGGCCGCCAGGGCCGAGGAGAAAATCATCGCCGATCCGCAAGGCGCACCGCGCAACCACGAGAGCGCGAAGAGCACGCCGCCCTTCACCAGCAGTAGCGCCGCCGCCCCGCCGAAGACCAAACCCATGTTGTTCGCGATGTGCCCGAAATCGATCCCGGTCCCGACCCCGAGGAAGAACAAGCCGAGCAGCAGGCCCTTAAAGGGCTCGATGTCGCTTTCGAGCTCGTGCCGGTACTCGCTGTTCGCCAGCACCACACCTGCCATGAAAGTCCCCAGCGCTGCCGAGAGCCCCACCTTGGTCATCAGGAGCGCCACGCTGATCACGAGCAGCAGCGCTGCCGCGGTGAAAGCCTCGCGCTGACGGGTCTTCGCGATCGCCCGGAAGAAAGGCCGGACAGCGACGCGCGCCACCAGGACGATCAGGACCACCGCGCCGATGGTGATCAGCGGCTGTGCCCAGGTCGGCCAGCGATCGATCCATTCCGCTCCGCCATGGCCATGGCCGTGACCCTGTCCATTATCGCCCCCCGTATGCTTCGCCGCGAGCAGCGGCAGCAGCGCCATGATCGGAATCACCGCAAGGTCCTGAAACAGCAGCACCGCAAAGGAGCTCTGTCCCGCATCGGTCTTCATCAGGTTCCGCTCGCTCAGGCTCTGCAAGACGATCGCCGTGCTCGACATCGCGAGAATCAGCCCGATGGCCAGCGCAGGTTTCCAGCCACAGCCGAAGGCCATGGTCACTGCGCCCACCGCCACCGCCGAGAGCAGCACCTGCATGGTGCCCATCCCGAAGATCTGCTTCCGCATCTTCCACAGATGGGTCGGCTGCAGCTCGAGCCCCACGAGGAAGAGCATCATCACTACGCCGAACTCCGCGAAGTGAGTGATCTGCTCGCTCTCGCCGCCCACCCACTTCAGGCAGAAGGGCCCGATCAGGGCACCGGCGATCAGGTAGCCGAGCACGGCACCCATCCCCAGACGCTTCCCTACCAGCACGGCGATCAGGGCCGCGCTCAGATACATGAAGGCTTGCGTAAAAAAGCTCTCGAAGGCCACGGCGGTGGATGATGGGTCAGGAGGAGGGAGGAGCCAGCCACTGTGGCGCGCTGCCATCGCGCAGGGCTTCCAGCCAGGATTGGTAGCCGCGGGCGGCCTCGGCCAACGCCGCTTCGTCCAGATGGTTCACGCCGTGCACCGCGTAGGCCTCGGCATATCCCATGCCGCAGAGCCGGGCCGTCTGCTCGTAAGGGGCGAGCAGTTCGCGCACCGTGAAATGGTTGGGGCCTTCGCGACGGTAGGCGTTGACCGGTCCCCCGGCGGTGATCGCCTGTGCCAGGATCTTCCCGCGCAGCGCGTCTCCGCCCTCCCCGTAGGCCCAGCGGTACTCCAGCACCAGATCCAGCCACTCCTTGATCAGGGCCGGGCTGCTGTACCAGAAGAAGGGGTGCTGCAGCACCACTGCATCGTGCTTCTCGAGCAGTTGTTGCTCGTCGCGCACGTCGATCAGGAAGTCGGGATAGGTCTCGTAAAGATCATGAACGGTCACCCCCTCCGTCGTACTAGCCGCCCGCAACAGGGCGCGGTTCGCCCGCGACCGCTGGAAGGCCGGATGGGCGAAAATCACCAGGACCTGTCCCATCGTCAGGCGTTCCCTTCTCCCCACTCTTTCATCGCTGCTTCCATCTCTTCTTGGGAAACATCCTTCACATGGGACGCCAGAGTCCAGCGGTATCCTACCGGATCGTTGATCCGACCCGCGCGGTCGCCCCAGAACATATCCGTCGGCTCCTGCACCGCCGCCGCTCCAGCCCCCACCGCTTGGGCGAAGGCGGCGTCCACGTCCTCGACGTAGAGCATGAAGGTCCCGCCCTTGCCGATCTCGGGCGCCATCGATCCGTAATCCGGATACTCGTCGGAGATCATGATCCGCGAGTTGCCGATCTGGAGCTCCGCGTGGGCGATCTTGCCCTCGGGGCCGTCCAGCTTGAACAGGAGCTCCGCACCGAACGCACGGATGTAGAAGTCGATCGCGGCCTTGGCATCGCGAGCGGTAAGGGACGGGGTGATGGAATGGTAGCCTTGGGGAATGTTGGAATTGCTCATGGCATCCCCTCTGTGGCACGGGCCGCAGTCCTTCGCCAGCCCGGATGGGCGGCAGAGATGTCATCACTTCAGATCCGCGATCTCCGACGGGCTCAAGGCACGGGCGAAGAGCGCGAACTCGTCGATCCGGCCGTTGAAACTCCGGGCTCCGCCTGCATCCTGCCGCTCCGGCACGACCGCATCGAGATTTCCAAGATTCGCCATTCCCCACTGCAAGGCAGTCCGGCGCTTCAAGGGTCCGCTCGCGACCTCTTCACCGTCCACGTAGTGCTTGATCAGTCCCTTCTCGCCATCGATTACCGAGGCGAGGAAGACCCAGCGGCCGAAGTCCTGTTCGGTCACGATCTGCGGGCTCTCCAGCCGCTCCCAAGCATCGTAGCTCAGCTTCGCCTCCGCCCGGATGCCGAGCACCAGCCGGCCGCTCCGGTCGATCTTCCAGTGTACCTCGCCCTGCTTCTCTGGCGACATGGAGAACAGGTGATTGTGGCTCTGCGGCAGGCTATCCACCCGCACCCACGCCGCCAGGGTCATGGATGGTGTCGTTCCGGTCGCACGGAAACGCACCCGATCGCTCGTCTTCGCGAACCCGAGCGCCCCTTTCCTACCCCAGCGCCCTGGCAGAGGATCGCAACCGATCACCGTGCCATCCGACCCATGGTCGGCGGCACCCGCCAGATTCCGCAAGATCGGATCGCCCGCTTCCAAGTCCTCGAAATCGAAGTAAATCTTCAGGTCGGAGGAGTCGCGCAGGGCTCGGGAGGATGCACTCCATGCCTTCCAGCGGTTCTCCGTTTCCCTGGCGGCGGCCGACATCACCGTGGCGGTATCCATGAAGGAGGAACGGTCGGCAGGGAAGGCGCTCCACTGTCCGCTACGGATCGCGATCGCCTTACCTTCTTGCAGCGACTTCTCCGCGGTGGCTGGAAGGTCGCCCTGCAGTTCCACTTCCCCGTCGAAGACATGCACCTCGCAGGCCTCCGCGCCACTCACGTTCATGCCGAACTCCGTGCCGCGGTCCACGACCTTCAGCGTCGAACTCAGTACCGTGAAGCCTTCGGCCGGAGGGGGAACCCGTGCGGTCAACCTGCCGGTCTCCAGCCGCGCCAGATCGGGCGAAAGCAACTCGATCGCAGCGGGGCCTTCGAGAATCACCCGCGCGCCGCTGTAGAAATCGAGCCGCAGCGTGCCGCTGGAAATCTTCAGCCAGCCCCGCGGCAGTGCGGCGCCCACGCCGAAGCTCCCGCTGCCCGTCTCCCACTTCACGTCGATCGCCTGCGCCAGCATCGCGACCTGATCCGGATTACTGGATACCTTCTTGCCCGCTATCTTGGACGGCTCTTCCGGGCTGCGCGGGAAGACCCACCAGCCAAGCGCAATACAAGCGGCCAGCGCCCCTACCTCCCACGCCTTCTTGCGGAAGGGGGTGACTTTTTTGGTGATCGCACCCGCCGGGTCCTCGGAGAGCAAAGAGATCTGGCCTTGCAGTGCTTGCTCCCGCAAAAGCCCGTGCCAGTCCGAGCGATCCAGGAAAATCTCCCGTGCTCGCGAGGAGGCCAGCAGCATCTCCTCCAGCTCGCGCTTCTCCTCCGCCGTCAATTTTTGGTCGAAATAGGCGGCGATCAAGCGCTCCAGTCTGGCTTCGTCGAACATGGCTGGGAAGGACTCAGATCTTGCTCGCATCCATCTTGCGCAGCACGCACTCGCGAAGGAAAGCGCGTGCTCGTGAAAGCGTCACATTCACCGATTGCACCGTGCAGCCCATCAGCTCGGCGATCTGCGGCGGCTGATGGTCTTGCTTGTAGCGAAAGTCGATCGAGCGCCGGGCCTGTGGAGCCAGTTCGTCCATGCAGGAAGCGAGCAGGTGCAGGCGCTCGTCCCCGCCGCTACGGAACTCCGTCCGCTCCGCGTCCAGCGCCTGCAGCACTTCCTCGGAGAGCGTCTCGCATTTGCTTCGCCCGGCCCGCATCGCCTCCATCACCTTGAAGCGCGCGATCGTCTTGACCCAAGCCGGAAAGCTCGTGCCGATCTCGAAGCTCGCGGCCTTCCGCGTTACCACCAGGAAGATCTCCTGCATCACATCGTCGGCCAAGGAGAAGTCCGGCAGCATCGAGATCACATAGCCGCGCACCGCGGGCTGGAATTGCAGGAAGAGGCCCTGCACCGCCGCGGTGTGGGCTTCCTCCTGGTTCATTCCTTTCAGCTCCTCGGACATCGGTTCCCGTCCCCTTAGTATGCAGCGGGCGACCCGGAACTTAGCATCCGGGCCCGAAATAATCACGCCCTGTGCGCGACCCGGGCTGATGCGGACTTTTTTCCCGTTTCGCATGCTAAGTTCCCCATTCCGCCCGCCATTCAAGCAGGAAACCCATGAAAACCCTCCTGCTTGCCAGCGGCATGATCTTTGCCGCATCGGTCACCCCCGTGTCGGCCGTAAACCTTTTGCTCGACTTCGGAAATCCGGCGTCGAACTCCGTCGTTGCTGCCCCGTACTTGGCCCTTAGTCCCGGTCACGTGGCGGGTGGTATCCCCGGTGGCCAGACCTCCTGGAACACCGTCACCACTTCCGCCAACCGCAACGACCTCGTCTATGGCGACGGCAGTGCCGCCAGCGGAGTCACGATGGATCTCGGCCAGGAAAGCACCGGCGGCAACGGCACCATCGATTTCGGGACCAATATCACCAACCTCGCGCTCGCAGGCAGCGGTGGAGCGGTCCCGGGCCAGCAGAGCCTGCTCGGCACCGGATCGATCTACGGTGATAATAGTAGCGGCGGGCCGGGACGGATTCTTCGGCGGCGGGGCGGCCACCACTACCGGCGCTGCCATCGGCCTGCGGCTGGATGGCCTCGCGGCGGGTGACTATGTCGCCTACGTGATGGCCCGAAACACCAATTCGAATGCCACCGGGTATTCGATGAACATGTACTCGAGCGTCGGCGCGAGTTCTTCCTCATTCAGTTTCGCCTCGCTGGTGGCCGAAACACAGACGAATGCCAGCTACGCTGCGGCCGGCTACTCGGGGCAGTATAACTCCTTTGTCGAGGGGGAGAATTACCAGGCCATCTCCTTCACCATTCTGGAGGGTCAATCCTTCTTCCTCGCGATCGATGGAGGCAATGACGCCGTCGACCGCCGCGGTTTCCTGAACTCGTTGCAGATCGTCTCCGTGCCGGAGCCCTCCGTCGCTTTGTTGGGCTCGCTCGGTCTGTTCCTCCTTTTCCGCCGCCGGGCCTGAGACGCGCTGGTTCCCAAGACCCCCGGCCCTCTGCCGGCCAATTCACAAGCCGATGAAAAACCCCATCTTCACTTTCGTCCCCCTTGCACTCCTCACGCTCTCCCATGCTTGGGCGGCTGAACTCGTTTACGAACCCTTCAACTACACCGCCGCGACCGGAGTGACCTCGCTCGCGGGTGGCAGCGGTTGGAATGCCGCATGGACCCAAGACGGTTCCTCCGGCGTGATTTCCTCCGCCGGCATGAGCTACACGGATTCCTTGGGCAATGTGCTCACGGTCTCAGGCCTAGGCATGGAAACCACCGGTTCCGCCACCACCCGGAACTTCCGCACGGTCTCGGGTGGCCCGCTTACGGATGTCTGGATCTCCTTCCTCTACCGCCTCCCGGCCAGCAATTCCCTTTTCGAGGGGGTCAGCTTCTATCGCGGCTCCACCGCGCTCTTCTCTATCAGCAATACGAGTGTGGACACGTCATCCTCGATCACGCTAGGGAACTCGGTGACCCCTGCCAACGTGAATACCCTGAAGGGGGTGTTCGGCACCACTCACCTGGTCGTGCTCCATCTCACCGAGGGCGGGACCTCTCCGGACAAGGTGGAAGCCTTCATCGATCCTCCTTTCGCCGCGATTCCTTCGCAGCCGGATGGGACCATCCAAGCCGCGAACTTCAACTTCGATACGGTCCGCATCGCCGGGCAGAACGGAGCCACGCTTTTCGTCGATGAGTTCCGCGTGGGGTCGACCTTCGCCGATGTCACGCCACACACACCCGGGGGCGACCCCGACACGGATGGAGATGGCCTGACCGACGGACAAGAGACGGTGCTCGGGCTCGATCCCTTCGTGTCGAATGCCGGCCTCGTCGCAGCGATCAAGGCGAATCCCGACTACTTCGGGCTGTATGATTCCGCGGGCATGCTCCAGCTGACCAATGGCGGGGTAGTGCTGCCGCAGACCGGGAACGATCCGGTCGGCTTCACATTCGAGGTGCAGCACAGCACCCACCTCAGCACATGGCCACCGCTTGAGACCTTCACCCGCAGCGTCGTTCTCCCGGGCGGGAAGAACTTCCTCCGTGTCACGCTCGATAACCCCTGAAGCCATGACGACGAAACTCACCACGCTGGTCTTTGCATTCATCGGGTCGGGCGCGGGCCTTCTCCACGCGGATCTCCTGATCCACGATAACTTCTCCTACCCGGACGGTGATCTCGCCGGGTCCGGCGGGAGCGGTTGGACCACCGCCTGGCAAGGGACCAATCCGGTCATTGTCACCTCGCCGGGACTTAGCTTTTCCGACTCCATCGGGAATACCCTCGTGACCTCGGGATCCGCGCTCGATACGGCGGACGGCGGTGCGGCCACCACCATCAGCTCGCGCGAAGTCGGTGACCACAATGGCGAAGCATGGATCTCCATGCTCATCCAGCCGCAAGGGAACTTTACCGACTTCATCGGCGTGTCCTTCTATGACAACGGCCTCGCCAATGCGGATGCGCGCTTCGCCATCGAACACGCCGGCGGCAAGAATCTCCGTCTGGCTCGTCGTGCCGGAGGCCTCGTGAATTCCGCGGCCTACACCACCACCATCGGAGCGCCGGTGCTCGCCGTGATCCACCTCGTTCCGGATGGCGGCGGCGGAGATCCCGCGCTCGATCGGCTGGATGTCTATTTCAACCCTGCCCTCGATTTCGAACCCGGCGCGCCCCATGGTTCGCTGAGCATCGATGGCCTGCAGTTCGACCGCATCCGTGTGGCCGCGCAGAACGGACGCTCCACGCTGGTGGATGAGATCCGTATCGGCCAAACCTTCGCGGATGTGACGCCATACGTTCCCGCCACCGATCCGGACACCGATGGCGATGGCCTCACCGATTCGCAGGAAGAAACCTTGGGCCTCGATCCTTTCTTTCCCGACACCCAGTTCATCGCCGCCGTGCGGGCGAACCCGGGACTCTTCGGCATCCACTCCGCCAACGAGATCTTCGATGCCCGCCTGCGCCGTCCCTCGATCTCTCTCTCTGGGACCCCGAGCTACTCGGTCGATCTCGTGAAACCGGATGGTGCCGTGATCGATACAATCACTGAGCCGATTCCTGCTCCACCCGCCCGCCTTTTCCTTCGCACTCACCTCGCCACGCCTTGAACCGCTTCCTCATTCTCGCTGCCGCCTCGATCGCCACCGCTTCCGCCGTCCCGGTTCAAAAGGATGTTGTCGTTTACGGCGGTACTTCCGGCGGGGTCATCGCTGCGGTCCAGTCCGCCCGCTCCGGCAAGAGCGTGGTGCTGGTCTCGCCCACCGCGCATCTCGGCGGCTTGACCACCAGCGGCCTCGGCTGGACCGACCTCGGCAAGTCCTCGATCCTCGGCGGCCTCAGTCGTGAATTCTACCACCGGCTCTACCTGCACTATCAGCAGGGCTCGGCATGGAATTGGCAGACGCGTGAAAGCTATGGCAATGCCGGGCAAGGCGGGCCCGCTTTCAATGCCACTCTGGAGATCGCTTCGGTCTTTGAACCCAAGGTTGCCGAAGCGGTTTTTAACCAGCTCCTCACGGAACAAAGCGTCACCGTCGTGACCGGGCGTCTCGACCTCGACGAGGGCGTGGTCATGAACTCCGGCAAGATCGCGCACATCCGTTTGGAAGACGGCAGCGAGTACGCCGGGAAGATGTTCATCGATGCCAGCTATGAAGGCGACCTGCTTCCCGGAGCGGGCGTGAGCTTCACCGTCGGCCGTGAAGCGAATGCCACTCATGGCGAAACCGTGAACGGCATCCAAGCCGCCGGGGCGACCAAGAACCAGCTCCGTGACAACATCGATCCTTACCTCACGCCCGGCAATGCCGCCAGCGGCCTGCTACCCGGCGTGAATTCCGGACCGGGGGGTACGGATGGCAGTGCCGATCATCGCTTGCAGGCCTACTGCTTCCGCATGGTCCTTACGGACACCGTCGCGAACCGGGTGATGATCGCCCAACCACCGGGCTACAACGAGGCTGACTACGAACTCCTCTTCCGCTCGATCGAGGCCGGCCAAACCTCGGGCTTCTTTAAGTTCGACCTGATGCCGAATCGCAAGACCGACTCGAACAACACCGGAGGCATCTCCACCGACTTCATCGGCAAGAACTACGGCCCCGGCTGGGACTGGACCACCCTCGATCACGACGCCCGACTCGCCCTCGCCAAGCAGCACGAGAACTGGCAGCGCGGCCTCGTCTGGACGCTTCAAAATCACCCGCGCGTCCCGGAGTCCATCCGCAACAATTACGCGAAGTGGGGACTGCCTGCCGACGAGTTCACCGACAACGGCAACTGGCCCTATCAGCTCTACGTTCGCGAGGCGCGCCGCATGGTTTCCGACTTCGTGATGAACCAGCACCACTGCACCGGTGCCCTCGTGGCGCCGGATTCCGTGGGACTGGCCGCCTACGCCATGGATTCGCACAACGTGCAACGCCATGTGAAGAATGGCATGGTGAAGAACGAGGGCGACATTCAGCTTTCGCTCGCGAATCCTTATCCGATTTCCTATCGCTCCATCGTCCCGAAGATCGGGCAGTGCCCGAATCTCTTCGTGCCTTGGAGCCTCTCTGCCTCGCACATGGCCTTCGGCTCCATCCGCATGGAGCCGGTTTTCATGGCACTCTCGCAGTCCGCCGCCATCGCCGCATCCTACGCCATCGATCAGGACATCGCGGTGCAGAGCGTGCCCTACGCCCAACTCCGTCCGCTTCTGCTCTCCGCCGGTCAGGCCCTGGGCGATACCTCGATCGGCCTGCCCACCTCGATCGTGGACAATACCGATACGGCCCTCGTCACCGTCACCGGCGATTGGCTTTCCGGCACCTCTGCTACCGGCTTTGTTGGCAGCGACTACCTTCACGACAACAACGCCGGCCAAGGCACCAAGCAAGTCCGCTTCGCCCTGCCCGCGGGCACCACCGGATTCCAGCGTGTCTTCCTCCGCTGGACCGCCCATACCAATCGCGCATCGAATGCTGCCGTCGAGATCCATCACGCCGGAGGCACCTCGCTTCAAGCCGTCGATCAGCGCGCCAATGGCGGCAAGTGGAACCTCGTCGGATTCTATCAATTCACCGGTGCACCGGGTGAAGGCATCACCGTAAAGAACACGGCAGCCAATGGCTACGTCATCGCCGATGCGGTGGGATTCTTCCCCGTCGACCCTTATGAGGATACCGACAATGACGGCATGACCGATGCGCAGGAAATCACCCTCGGTCTGGACCCCTATGTTTCCGATGAACCCTTCATCAATGCGGTGAAGGGTCACCCCTCCTTCTTCGGTCTCTTCACGGAGGAGAACATCTTCGATCTCCGCATTACCCGGCCCGGACTTTCGCCCTCCGGCCCCGCAAACTTCCAGCTCGCCTTCTCCCTCTGGCCAACCGGATCTCCGACTTCTTTCGCGGATTACACATTGCCGATCCAGAAGAGCCGCCCGCGTGACTTCTTCCGTGTCGCCCTCGATACCGCACCATCCTCCCTCGTTTCGGCGCTCGCTGCAGGGCAGCCGCGCAAGGTTGTCGTCTACGGCACCAGCCTCACCGCGGGCGGAGCATGGGTCGGAGGCATGAACTCATGGCTCTCCGCCGAATATCCCGGCCTCCTCACTGTCGTGAACAGCGGCCTCAGCGGGAAGAACTCAGCGGAAGGTCTCGCCCAGCTCAACACGAAGGTCCTCGCCCACAATCCCGACACCGTCTTCATCGAGTTCGCGATGAACGATGCCTTCCTCTACAGCGATGGCACCCCGCAGCTCTCGGTTGCGCAGGCACGCTCGAACCTCATCACCATGATCGATGCGATCAAAGGGCAGAACCCCGCCGCGGAGATCATCCTCCAGACCATGAATACCGTCTGGGATTCCCCCGCCGGCAGCAATGCCTCCGCCACCCTGCGGCCGAATCTCCCTTCCTACTATCAAATGTATCGGGAAGTCGCCGCCGAACGCGGCCTGCTTCTCATCGACCATCACCCGAACTGGGCGGCCCTTCAGCAGGGTGACCTTGCCACCTTCCAGGGTTTCGTACCGGATGGGGTTCATCCGGTATCGCAAGGTATCGGCAAGGTCACCCTGCCTCTCCTCAAGTGGAAGCTCTCCGGCGGCAAGCCGCTGCCCTGATCCTCACAGCAGGTCCAGCTGATACTTTTGCTCGGGATCCTTGAAACGGACGCCGACGCCGAGGAGGCGGACTCCTTTGCCCTCTCCCCGCTGCCAAGCTTCGGCCAGCAGTTCCTCAAAGATGTCGCGCTCCACGAAAGAATGCGCGCGCTCGGCGGTGGTGCGGGTGAAGTCGGCAAACTTCATCTTGAGGACGAGGGAACGGATCACGCGGTCCTCGTAGCGGACAAGATCGGCGGAGAGTTCCTCGATCATCGAGTGCATGCGCGGACGGAGATCTTCCACGGAGTTCAGGTTCTCGCGGAAGGTGCTCTCCGTACTCATCGACTTGCGGATGCGCTTGGTCTGCACCTCCCGGTTGTCGATTCCGCGGCAGAGTTCCCAGAGTTCGAGGCCCCAACGACCGAAGCGACGGGCCATCTCCAGCTTGTCGAAGCGCTGGAGATCGCCGCAGGTGCGGATGTTCACGCTTTCGAGTTTGGCGGCCATCTTGCCACCGACCCCCCAGATGCGGCGGACGGAAAGGGCGGCCATGAAACTCTCCACATTCTCCGGCGTGACCTCGTGTTGCCCGTTCGGCTTGTTCCAATCGCTGGCGATCTTCGCGATAAGCTTGTTCGGCCCGATGCCGGCTGAAGCGGTGAGACCGGTTTCCTCCCGGATCTGGGTGCGGATCTCGCGGGCGACGACGGCGGCAGGCGAATTCAGATGCGATACATCCAAGTAGGCTTCATCCAGCGAGAGCGGCTCGATGCTATCCGTGAAGCGGCCGAAGATGGCCCGGATTTGGGCGCTGACGGAGCGGTAGAGTTCAAAGCGGGTCGGCACCATGATCAGCTGCGGGCAAAGCTGCAGCGCCTTGAAGACAGGCATGGCCGAACGGCAGCCGAACTTGCGGGCCTCGTAATTCGCGGTGGTGAGCACGCCGCGATGCGAGCTGCCACCCACCCCCACAGGCTTCCCGACGAGAGCGGGATTCTCCCGTTCCTCGATTGCGGCGTAAAAGCAATCCATGTCGATGTGGACGATCTTTCGCATGGAAGACGCGGGAGTGTCCGCGCAGGAGCCACCGGGGGCAAGGGCGGGAGATGCCTGCCGGATAAATGCCGTGAGCCTCAGGCGAGGATCTTCCACTTGTGATCGACCGCCTTGGTAAAGGCGTGGACGACCTTCCCGTTCGGATCGACGTGGCGGACGGTCATGAGCTTGTCCGCGATCGAGAGGTGGGTGAAACCGTGGACATCGAGAACCGTCGAGCCCTTCCGGGTCTCGCCGGTCTTGTAGAGGCGGGCGCCGCCGCCGCCGGAGAGGACGAAGGAGGTGCGGTGCTTCTCGAACTCCAGGTGCTGGAGGTCATGATCGTGTCCACAGAGGTAGAGGTGCGCGCCGTGCTTTTCGAGGAGGGGGGCGAGGTCATCCACCAGCTCCTTGGTATCGCCATGGGAGGCATCCGAGTAGACGGGGTGATGGCCGGCAACGATGGTGAATGGAGCGCGCTTCGAGTCGAGTTGTTCGCCGAGCCATTTCATCTGGGCTTCGAGTTCCTCCGCCTTCATCCAGCAAGGCCGCTTGTCGCCGTGGACGGCACGGTTGATCGACTCCCAGTTGGTATCGATCATAAGCAGGGTGACCTGCGGGTTGATGGCGGGGAGATCGACGCGGTAGTACTTGGCCGGACAGGTCCAACGGGTCTTGCGTTTGAGCGAGCCCGCGTAGTTGAGCTGGGCCTGCTCGTTGCCGGGAGTGTCGTGGTAGTCGTGATTGCCGAAGATGGCCCAGCAGGGACCGGGGAAATCCTTGCCCGGATACATATCCGAGAAGCCGCTCCGCCAGCGCGGGGACTTCACGCCGCCGGGCATGGCGCCGTAGAAGTTATCGCCGAGGAGAAGGAGTCCATCCGGCTTCTTGCCGAGACTGGCGGCATAGCGGGCCATGCCACGGGCAACGGCCTTCTGCCGCTCGTCGCCGGTGCCGAAATCCCCGAGGGCGAGGAGATCAAGGGAGCCCACGGCCCGCGCTGTCTGGGCGGGCACGTGGCTGGCAAGATTCTGCTGCATGAGGACGCTGGAGCAGAAGAGGGTCTTGAGCGCGCGGCGGCGGTTGATGGAATAGGCCATGGCGGAGGAGGGCTTGGATTCGGACGCATATACGGTCCGCGCTCCACGGAGGTTTAGACGTGATTTCACCTTGGAAAGATCACGAAGCGGGACGACAAGTGCAGCGTGCCTGAACTGGTCCGCGTCGAACCCATCGCCCTCCTCCCCACCCCTGCCGGTTGCGCCGTTTTCCTCGGCGACGGGCAGAAATCGATCGTGTTCTACATCGACCTGGCGATCGGTGCCTCGATCAACGCGGCGCTGGCCGGGGAGACGCCGCCGCGACCGCTGACGCACGATCTCTACCTCTTCACGCTGGAAGCCTTCGGGGCCAAGGTAAGCCGGGCGGTGATCGTGGCGCTGGAGAAGGAGATCTACTATGCGCGCCTGATCCTGGAGGCGGAGAACGAGATCATGGAACGCAAGATCGTGGAGCTGGATGCCCGGCCGAGCGACTGCATCGCCATCGCCGTCCGATCCGGGTCGCCTATCTTCGTGGTCAAGGACTTGTGGGAATCCCTCGACGACATGACGGCGGTGCTGCAGGAGATGAAGGACAAGGGGATGGACCTCGGCGGGTGACGGGATTTTTGCAACCTTTGCATGAAACTCCCCTTGCGCAGGTAGGGTTCACTCCTAGCTTGGGTGGCCATGCCGACCGCCAGCCTCCCTCACTACCTTTCCGAGGAAATCCTGCTCCACCCCGAAAACCGGCAATTCCCGCCCTTCGACCTCGTCCGCCTGCTGGGGACGGTGTTCAAGCCGACGCAGGGATGCCGGGTCTGTATCCTGACCGACTTCGAAGAGCCCGCCGGGCTGATCAAGGATTTGGCCTTCTTGAAGGCAGAGGGTTTTCCGGTGCAGAAGAAAGCCCACGAAGCCTTCTACCTGGGTCTGAAGGACGGGGCGATGAAGGAGCTGGGCATGAGCGGCGGCGACATGTTCGCCTACAAGACTACCCATGGCTCGAACCTCGATCTGGAAGACGAGGTCTGGGACACGACCGGCACGAAACTCTCGCTGGACCGGGATATCTACCCGAATTTCGACCTGATCCTCTGCATCTCCACCTTCTCCGCGACGGCACCGCTGACGGCGAAGGCGAAGGAATTCGGCTTCCGCGGCGCGACGTTGCACGGGCTGAACGACATCATCCTGAGCTCCGGGCTGGCAGTGGATTACGAGGAGGTCTCCGTCGATGCGGAGAAGCTCCGATTGGCGCTGACCAAGGCGGATGAGATCGAGATCGATTTCGAGCTGGAAGATGGCCGGATCCTCACGGCCTGGCTGGGCCTGAATGGCCAGGAGGCGCAGAAGTCCCACGGTCTCTGCCAAGGCACGAAGCCGGACATCGCGAACCTGCCGGCGGGTGAAGTTTACTTCGTGCCACAGGATGCGCGCGGGCACTTCCCGATGAAGTATGAGGATGGAACGCTGGGCCTGCTGACGGTGGAAAACCGCTGCATCCTGCGCTCCGACCTGATCGCCGGGAACCAGGCAACGATCGACCGCCACAACGAGCGGCTTCAGGATGACCCCATGACCGGGACGCTCGGCGAGCTGGGCTTCGGCACGCAGGTGCTGCCGGTTTCCTACGCGGACATCCAGGACGAGAAGGTCTTGGGCACCTGCCACCTTGCTACGGGCCGCGACGACCATCTCGGCGGGGACATCGTGCCGGAAATGTTCAAGAAGCACGAGAACTCGACCCACGACGACATTCTCTTCGCGCCGCACAAGACGCCGAACTTCAACATCAAGCAGGTGCGGATGAAGCGCGGGACGCAGCATGAGGTGCTGATCGAAAACTTCCGTCCGGCGCGCTACCTGATGGATGCGCTCGCAGGCTGAGACAGCCATGAAGCGCTATCATCAGGTCGAGTTCAGCGAGCTGCCGCCGATCGAGTGCTGCTGCGGAACGACGCGGCGTGCCTTCGTGGACCAGCCGGACGCTCCCGCATCCGCCCACTATCTGGAGGTGAAGGAAGAGCCCACCAGCCACTATCATCTCAAGACGACGGAGATCTACGTGGTGCTGGAGGGCGAAGGCTTCTTGGAGCTGGATGGCGAGCTGGTGCCGGTGAAGCCGCTGAGCACGGTGATGATCCGGCCGGGCTGCCGCCATCGGGCGATCGGGAAGCTCAAAATCCTGAACATCCCCGTGCCGAAGCATGACGACGCCGACTTCTACTACGATGAGTCGGCCGTGAAACCCGGAGAGGTCCCGGTCCATTGAGCGCGAATCCCTACGAAAGCGAGCGGCTGCTCGCGGAATACCTGCTCTTCCACTACGGGAAGGCGGACGAGATCCTGCCGGCGGAGGCCCCTCCGGGAATGAAGGAGGCGCTCGATTTCGCGGTACGGACCACCCGACATTTCTCCCCGGGCCAAGTGGCCCGGACCCTTGATCTGGGCTGCGCGGTGGGTCGTTCAACCTACGAGCTCTCCCGCGATAGTTCGGAAGTGCTGGGGATCGATTACTCTCACAGCTTCATTCAGGCAGCCGCGGCGCTCGCAGGCGGCCCCCTCAACTACCAGCGCCACGACGAAGCGAACCTGCGGACGGTGCTGGAGGCACGGGTGCCACAGGACCTGCCGATCGGGGCGGTGAGCTTCGAGACGGGAGACGCGACTTCGCTGCGCGCGGATCTGGGCGATTTCCACCGGGTGCATGCGGCAAATCTGCTGTGCCGCCTGTTCAACCCCGCGGTGCTGCTGAAGCGGCTGCCCTCGCTGCTCAGGCCCGGGGGCGAACTGGTGCTGGCGACCCCCTGCACCTGGCTGGGCGAATTCACCCCGCCGGAGAACTGGCCGGTCGGCAGCACCTTGGATTGGCTGCAGGACGAACTGGCCCACGATTTCGAGCTGCTCAAGGTGACCGACGAGCCCTTCCTGATCCGGGAAACGGCGCGGAAGTTCCAGTGGACCAGCTCGATGGTGACGCTGTGGCGACGGAAATAGCCCTGCTCACTTCCGCAGAAGGGGGTGGCCGGCCTTGGCCTCGGTGATGTGCGGCGGGCGGAGGTAAACCGGCTGCGGCGGCAGCGCTGAAATCCGGGATTCTTCTTCCGCCGGGAGATTCGCCCACGCGGTGGCCAGTTGCCGGGCATCCGGATGCTCGACGGTGATGCGGGCGACGAGCTCTTCCGGCAAGCCGAGGCGATCGACGGGCTCCAAGGAAAAGACGGCGATACCCTGCGCGAGGACCGCCTCGATCTCGGTTTCTAGCAGCGCATTTGGACAAAGCTCCGGTTCTCCTAACAAACTGCCGCCCTCGATCCTCACCCGCCAGGCACTGCCGCGGCGGGCATCGCCGATGGCGAGGGCTCGGCCGCGGGCCGGAGGCACGGCTAACAGCGAGCTGAGACCGGTGGCCGGGCAGCCATGGACGAGCGCCACCCCCTGCCCCGCCGCGATGCCCACGCGGGTACCACTGTAGCTGCCGGGGCCGGTGCCGATCACAACGGTTGCGAGGGTTTCTCCCGTTTCCAACAGGGCGATGGCCTTCTGCAGCGGGTCGAAAAGCAGGGCATTGTGGCTGCGATCGCCCATAAAGGACTCCTCGAACACGAGCTCGCTGCCACGCAGGAGTGCCAGCGAGGCACGGGGCGTGCTGCTTTCGATAAAGAGTCTGGCGGGCTCCGGCACACGCCGAGCTTCCCCCAATCCCCTGCCCGTCCGCAACCCTGCAATCCCCGGAATCCAAGGAGTCTGCGAGGCTTTCCGGCTAGCGCGGGATTCTCCCCTTGCAGCCCTCCGCGCGACCCGCTTTCTTCCGTGCAAATTCAGCACCCGTAACCCGTCCCGAACAACCCCATGACCGACTACGCCAAAGGCCTCGAAGGAGTCATCGCCAATGAATCCGCTCTCAGCAACGTGGAGGGTGCCGAAGGCCGCCTGACCTATCTCGGTCATTCGATCGACGACCTCGTGGCCAACTGTTGCTACGAGGAGGTCGTTTTCCTGCTCTACAAGGGCCGCCTGCCGAAACAGGCCGAGCTGGATGCGCTGGAGAAGCGCCTGCGCGGCGACCGCGCCCTCCCGCAAGGAGTGCTGGATTTCCTGAAGGCGGCTCCGAAGGACGCCAGCCCGATGGACGTGCTGCGCACCGGGGTTTCGATGCTCGCTCTCTACGACAACCGGGTGGCGATCGGTGAGCCGGATCTGGCGAAGGTCGAGGAGATCGGTTACTCGCTGGTGGCGAAGGTGCCGGTGGTCATCGCAGCCTTCCACCGCTACCGCCAGGGGCTGGAACTGCCGCCGGTCCGCGAGGACCTCTCGGAGGCCGCTCACTTCCTCTACCTGATCACCGGCGAGACGCCGAGCGAGACCGCCACCAAGACCCTCGACGTGGCCTACATTCTCCATGCCGACCACGGCATGAACGCCTCCACCTTCTCCGCCCGCGTGACGGTGGCGACGCTGTCCGACATGTATTCCGCTGTGACCTCCGCGATCGGCACGCTGAAGGGCCCGCTGCACGGCGGCGCCAATGAAGGCGTGATCCACATGCTGGAGAAGATCGGCGACCCCTCAAAGGTGGATGAGTTCGTGGAAGGCAAGCTGGAGCGGAAGGAGAAGATCATGGGCATCGGCCACCGCGTTTACAAGGTGCTCGATCCCCGCGCCCCGCACCTGCGCGATATCGCCGTGAAGCTCTCCGGCGAACTCGGCGAACCGAAGTGGATCCAGATGTCCGACCGCATCGCGGAGATCATGCGCGAGCGCAAGGGTCTCAACGCGAACGTCGATTTCTACTCCGCCACGGTTTACTACTCGCTGGGCATCCCGACCGATCTCTTCACCCCGATCTTCGCGATCGCGCGGACTTCCGGTTGGACCGCACAGGTGTTGGAGCAGCTCCGCGACAGCCGCCTGTATCGCCCGCTCACCCTTTACATCGGGCCGAAGGGTCCGGTGCCGGTGCCGCCGATCGGTGAGCGCTGAAGCGTCCTGCGAACCGCTCTCTAAAAACTGCCGTCGGGAAATCCGGCGGCAGTTTTTTTGTTGGGCGGGTTTCTCTTTAAGAATGCCATGAAAGCTACCGCTGGAGTTCTTGTTCTCACCGTTATGGCGGGAGGAGTGTATCTCTTCCGTGATCTGCTCGGGTTGGTTCCACGAGGCACCGTGTACAATCCTCTGATCGGTGAATTCAATGCTCTCGCTGCGAGTTTGAAGACTTACAAGCTCAACGCGGGCTTCTACCCTACGACTCAGCAGGGACTAGAAGCCTTGGTGCACAAACCTGACACTAATCCGATCCCCGGCCGGTGGACGAAGATTGCGGACCGCGTGCCGACCGACCCTTGGAACAATCCGTATCAGTATCGAAAACTCCCTGAAGACGACGAAAGAATCTTTGAGCTCTTCTCTGCCGGGAAGGACGGCCTCTTGGGGACCAAGGATGACCTCTCCTCTCTAGAGCTCGAGTAGTGGATCCATGAACTCTTGGTTGGCGATGCCATGCATGTTGGTTCTCGCGATGAGCGCGCTTCGATGGCATGATCGTTCGTGGCCTTGGCAGGATAAATGCAAGCTTAGCCGGGTGAATGAAGACTTTGTCGGAATTGGGAAGAGCCTCCGAGCCTACAAGAATCATATCTCCAAAGAATCCGCTCTTGGGAAATCCAGCGGCAGTTCTTCTGTCCGGCGGGTTTCATCAAAGACGGAAGATGAGAAAGCTGGTTCAAGTGCTGAAAGTCATCACGGGGATTCTCATCCTGACCATGCTTGGCGGGGGAGCTTAGTTCTACGCCGACGTTCTAGAGCTGTTGCCGCGCAGCCATAAGCTTAGCCGCACCGATGCGGACTTTAATGCCATCGGCTCGAGCCTGAAAACCTACCGCCTCAACGCGGGCTTCTATCCAACCACGGAACAAGGACTGGAAGCCTTGGTGCATAAACCGGACACCGCCCCGATCCCCGGTAGATGGACGAAGATTGCGGACCGCGTGCCGACCGATCCTTGGAATCGCGAGTATCGCTACCGGCGCTTTGAAGGAGGCGATCCTTCTGACTTTGAACTGCGTTCCGCAGGACGCGACGGAATTTTTGGCACCAAGGACGACAATATCTACCACTCTCCTTGAGCAAGGTATCCGCAATCGTATGTGGAAAGCGTTTTCCATTTCATTCACCATCGTGGCGATGGCTGTCCTCGCGTTTGGCTTCCTTTGTTTGACGGGCTTCCCTTCATCGGGAGCCAAACTCCAGCGAGTCGATGCGGATTTCAATGCGATCGGATCTTCGATCGAAGCCTACCGGCGCAAGACCGGGAGCTACCCGACCACGGAACAGGGTATCGAAGCCGTGGTGAGTCGGCCTTCCTCCGACCGCCTTCCTGAAAAATGGGAAGAGACTGCGAATAAAGTTCCTGAGGACCCTTGGGAAACGCCTTACCGCTATCGACTCGTGTCTGGATCCGGCAAGAGAGCCTTCGAGGTGATCAGCGCGGGAAAAGACAAGAAGTTCGGAACTAGCGACGTCCTCTCCTCAGTCTACCCATGAAGCGATTGCTCCGTCCGGCGCTCATCTTCGTGGCTTGTGCCTGTGCCCTTGCCTTGCTGGTGATCCGCATCGTCATCCCCGGAGTTGCACACGGCGTCCGGGCATCCCGGGCGTATCAGGATTTCGTCCTATTTGAATCTGATCTATCCGCATATCGTGAGAAGGGAAAGGAGTTGCCTCCTGATCTCGAAGTTCTGGTGAAGGAGCTATATCCGCACTACGGACGCCTACCCATCGACCCATGGGGAAACCACTATACCTACCGCCGGGTTCGGAAATCGGATCGAGACACGCACGAATTCCTTTCGTCAGGTCCCGATGGAACTTTCGGGACGAAAGATGACCTTTCATCGCTCGATACCGGCACTGGAAAATGAAGGACTACATCCTAGTGTTCCTTGTTTCTTGTTTGGTGGGAGCCGGCTATTGCTATCGGGATCTCCTCCTACCTTCCAGCGGATGTGTCACAACTAAGGAAGACCGGGATTTCAACTCACTAGGGGCGTCGCTTCTTACCTACCAGAAAAGGGTCGGGCATCTTCCGACCACGGAACAGGGGCTTAAAGCGCTCGTGGAAAGGCCTACCGTTCCGTCTCTGCCGAAGCGCTGGAAGGCCATGATGAGAGAGGTTCCTTGCGATCGGTGGGGCCGGGCTTATCGCTACATCCGTTTACGGGAAGGCGATCCGGGGCGCTTTGAGATCTGGTCAGCCGGGAAGGATGGGATCGACGGAACAGAGGACGACATCTCTTCTCTCCCCCCTGAATAGACGGACACATCCAGCGCTCACCACAAAGAGCGCCCCATCTCCTCTTATCTAATCCATCCTATCCATCCCGGTCCCTACTCCAACTCGGGCCCTGATCTTCCCGATCGCCCACACCGCATGCTCCGCCACCAGCGGATCCGGATCCTCAGCCGCTTTCTCAAGTGCAGGCAGATCCTCCAGCGTCCCGGTATTCCCCAGCACCACGCACGCGTTCCTCAAGAAGCGCGGCCGTTTGATGCGCTTGATCGGGGACTTGGAAAAGACAGCGCGGAACTCCTCGTCTGTTAGAGCAAGGAAGTCGCGGGGCTTCCGGGCGAACACGTTCTCGCGGGCATGGAAGCGGGACTCGCGGGAGAGCTTGGCGAACTTGTTCCAAGGGCAGACTTCGAGGCACTCGTCGCAGCCGTAGAGGCGGTCGCCGATCGCATCGCGGAACTCTTCGGGAATCGGCCCCTTGTGCTCGATGGTGAGGTAGGAAATACAACGGCGGGCATCGACGCGATGCGGAGCGGTGATCGCATTCGTCGGGCAAGCATTGATGCAGCGGGTGCATTTGCCGCAATGGTCGCCAAAGGGTTTGTCCGCGGGCAATTCCAGCGTCGTCAGCAACTCGGCGAGAAAGAACCAAGTGCCGAGGTCCTTGTGGATCTGCACGGTGGACTTCCCGTTCCAGCCCAGGCCGGCGGCGCTGGCGTGATCCCGCTCCAGCACCGGGCCGGTATCGACGTAGAAGCGCTGGGTGCCGCCGAGCGCCTGCATGCCTTCATCCATGCGGCGGAGCATCTTCTCGATAATGTCGTGATAATCGTCACTCCAAGCGTAGCGGGCGATGCGGTAGCCCTGCGCCGGATTACTACCGGGATAGTAGTTCAGCGCCAATGTCACCACCGCCTTGCAGCCCTGTAGCAACTCGCGAGGATCGCATCGGCGCTCCGGCGTCCGCTCCATCCAGGCCATCTCTCCATGGCAACCATCGGCGATCCATTCGCGGAAGGAATCGGCATGCCCCGCTTCAGCCGCTGCGGCGATCCGGCAATCATCGAAGCCGACCTCGCGGGCGAGGGCTTTGATGGCGTCGGCGGGCTGCATGCAAGGACTGTGGGAGAGCGTGGGGAAACATCAAGAATGCTCGGGGCCTGCCCGATCCGGGAAATTCGACCTCGGGGCCTTTCGGACTGAGCTCCCGCCCCCGTAGGCCCCCCCGTTGACATCCGGGCGCGATGCCAGTTCCCTCCCGGCATGCATCTGACGAAGCTCTGGACGGCGGCGGCCTTGGTTTCCGCGGCCCCGCTGACGCAGGCCACGATCATCGGCTCCTACAACATCCGCTACGACAACAAGGGCGACGTGCAGGCCGGGAACGGCTGGCCCCAGCGGGCACCGGTGATCGCAAGCCTGATCCAGTTCCACGACTTCGATGTGCTGGGCACGCAGGAGGGCTTTCACCACCAGATGGAGGATCTTTGCCGCCTGCTTCCGGACTACGGCTGCTCGATGCATGGCCGCGACGACGGCAAGGCGGCGGGCGAGCACATCGGGATCTTCTTCAAGAAGGAGAAGTATGAGCTGCAGGACGAAGGCTTCTTCTGGCTTTCGGAAACGCCCGACCAGCCGGGCAAGGGCTGGGATGCCTCCCTGCCCCGGATCTGCGGCTGGGCCAAGCTGCTGCGCAAGGCGGACAAGAAGGTGTTCTACGCCTTCAGCCTGCACCTGGACCATCGCGGCGAGGTCTCGCGCAAGGAAGGGGTGAAGCTGGTGCTAAAGAAGATCGAGATCGCGGGCGAGGCCCCGGTGTATCTCACCGGCGACTTCAACGTCGACCAGCACAGCGAGAGCTACCAGCTGCTCAAGGATTCCACGCGGCTGGACGACTCCCACGATGTGGCCAAGGTCCGCTTCGCCCTGAACGGGACGCCGAACAAGTTCGACGGCAATGCGAAAACCGAGAGCCGGATCGACCATGTGTTCGTCTCGAAGGGCGTGCCGGTGCGGCGCTATGGCATCCTGACGGACTCCTACCGGGCGGCACCGACGGCGGATCCGGAGGACAGCAAGTCAGGGAATTTCCCGAAGGAGGTGACCTTCGAGGACTACCGGGTAAAGCTGCCCTCCGATCATTTCCCCGTATTGGCGGAGACGGTGGACTGAAGCCTCAGGGCTTCGCCGCGAAGTGGTAGCGGGCGCTCTCAAGGATCCCGCAGGCGATTTCCTCGGTCTCAAGGCCGGAGGTCTCCAGCTCGAGATCGGCGATCTCGTGGTAGAGCGGGCTGCGCTCGACGAGCAGTTTCTCGATCTTCTCCCGCGGGTTTTCGGTCTGGAGCAGGGGCCGGTCCCGGTTCCGGCCGGTGCGCTGGAGAATGACATCGACCGGAGCCTGCAGCCAGACGACGTAGCCGAGGCGAGAGAGGAGCTTGCGGTTCGCCTTGCGACCGACGATGCCGCCACCGGTGGCGATGATCCGGCGCGGGGTGCCGGGGGCGGAGAGCTCGTTCAGGACGGCGCTTTCCAGTTCGCGGAAGGCAGTCTCGCCCCGGCGGGCGAAGATCTCCGAGATCGAGAGCCGGGCCTTCTCCTCGATGAGGTGATCGGTATCGATCATCGGGTAACCGAGCAGGCCCTGCAGCTTGCGGCCCACCGTGGTTTTTCCGCAGCCCATAAGCCCCACGAGAACAATGTTCTTCGGTAGGTCTTCGATAGGGCTCATGCTCGGATTGTAATGGCGGGAAGTAATGTCGGGAAGTGCCAACTCTGCAAATGTAAATACGGGCTGGCCGGGTGGATTCCTTAGCGCCAAACTCCGGCCGTGTCCGAGACCCGCATCATTTCCGCCGACGAAGAAGACATGAAGTCCGCCGTGTGCGAGGCTGCCGCCGCGCTCGCCAAGGGCGAGATCGTGGCCGTGCCGACGGAGACGGTCTACGGGCTGGCTGCGGATGCTTTCAACGCGGATGCGGTGGCGAAGGTTTTCGCGGCGAAGGAGCGCCCGGCCTTCGACCCGCTGATCGTCCACATCGCCTCCTTCAAGGAACTGGCGGAGGTGGCGGTGCTGCCGGAGGACATCGCCGGGACGGTGAAGAGCCTGGCCGGAGCCTTCTGGCCGGGGCCGCTGACGATCATCCTCCCGAAATCGGACAAGGTCCCGGATCTGGTGACCAGCGGCCTGCCGACCGTAGCGGTGCGGCAGAGCGGGAATGTGATTTTCCGGAGCATCGGCAAGGCCCTCGGCCGCCCGATCGCGGCCCCGAGCGCAAACCGCTTCGGCCGGATTTCCCCTACCTCCGCCAGCGCGGTGATGAAGGAGCTGGAAGGCCGCATCCCGCTGGTCGTGGATGGCGGCGCCTGCCGCGAAGGGCTGGAGAGCACGATCATCACGATCGAGAACCGGGCCGGCGAGCAGAAGCCGCTAATCCGCGTGCTGCGGGCCGGACCGGTGACGAAGGAGGAGCTCCAGAAGTTCGGCAAGGTGGTGATCGAGAAGAAGATCAGCGAGCGCCCCGATGCCCCGGGCCAACTGGAGAGCCACTACGCGCCGCGGACGCCGCTCCTGATGTTCGACAAGCCGGAGGATTTCCGCCCGGAAGAGGGCAAGAGATACGGCCTGCTAAGCTACCGCGGCGACCCGAAGGCCGGCTACGTGGACCTGCACGAGTGGGAGCGGGTGGAGGAACTGAGCCCCGGCAGCGGCAAGCTGATGGAGGCCGCGGTGCGCCTTTTCCACGTGATGCGGGTGCTCGACGAGGAGGGTCTGGACGCGATCGTGGCCGAGCCGGTGAGCGAGACCGGTCTGGGCGTGGCAATCATGGACCGCCTGCGCCGGGCCTCCGCCCCCCGCTAGCGTCACGCTCCCGCCCTTGCGCGTGTTAGAATCGGGCCTAGCTTCGGGGTCGATCCGATGCACCGGAAAAAGATCCTGATCCAGTCCTTGGTGTTCCTCGTGCTCCTGTGGGGGGCGGTGGCGGCAGTGCGTGCCTACGCGGGCTCCCGCCAGATCACGGCGGAGAAAGTGGCCAAGGAAGTGGAAGCGGCAGCCTTTGAGGATTGGTCCGGCCAGAGCTCCCCGCCGGATGCCGCCAAGGCGAAGCAGCGCGAGGGCAAGCTACGCGAGGTGGCCGGCCTCGTGAACCGCCTCGATTTCGCGGAGCGGGAGCGGAACCGCGACGACCGCTCGACCGAACGGCTCTTCCGCCTGATGAGCCCGGACGAGAAGAGGCTCTTCATCGACCTGACGGTGCGGGAATCGATGGGCAAATTCATGGAAGCGATCGACCAGCTCCCGCCCGAGAAGCGGAAGGAGTTCGTGGAGCGGGGCCTGCGTGAGATCGAGAGCGGCAAGACCGGCGAGGAGATGTCGCGGGCGCAAGAGCTGGGCGATGACTTGCTGGAGACGATCGCTTCCGAGGGGATGCGTGCCTACTTCGAGAAGGCCAGCTCGGACACGAAGCTGGACCTGGCCCCGCTGATGGAATCGATGAACGAGGTGATGCAGGGGCTGCGCGGTCAGGAATTCGGACCCGGTTCGCGATGAAGGCCAAGGGATTCACGCTGACGGAACTGCTGGTGGTGCTGCTGATCGTGGCGGCACTGGCAGCAATCGCCTTCCCCATCGGCAATGCGATCCTCGCCCGCGGCCGCAGCGCGGCCTGCCTCTCGAACCTGCGGCAGATCGGCGTGGCGCTGGAGGGCTACCTGCAGGACAACGCGCAGACCATGCCCGCGATCGCCGCCGGGCGGAAATCCAAGACGGAGGACACACCGGTACTGGAGACCGAGCTGGCGAGCTATCTGCCGAATCCGGAGGTCTTCCACTGCCCGGCGGATCACGAGATCTGCGAGAAGTCCGGCTGCAGCTACATCTGGAACAGTTCCCAGAGCGGCAGGAACCGGCGGCAATTGGAGTTCTTCGGGAAAAGCGGGGCGGACCAACGTATCCCGCTGGTGACCGACAAGGAGGACTGGCACCCCGGGGACCCGGGCGTGAACTTTCTCTACGCGGACCTCTCCGCCTCCAGCAAAGTCCAATTCGGCGTCAACCGCTAGACCTCATGCTCCGCGTTTCCGGCCTACACAAATCCTTCGGCGGCAGGCCCGCCCTGCAAAATGTCTCCTTCCAAGTGGAGCGCGGGGAGATTCACGGCCTGCTGGGCCACAACGGCGCGGGCAAGAGCACGACGCTCGGCATCATCCTGGGGATGGTGGAGCCGGACCAAGGCGAGGCATGGATCGGGGATATCTCGGTGCAGAAGAATCACGCGGCGGCCCTGCAGCAGGTCGGCGCCATCTTCGAGAGCCCGGCCTTCTATGAGTATCTGGGCGGCTGGGATAACCTGAAGATCCTGGCGGGCTACTCGGGCCGCTTCGATGCTGCGGCTACGAAAGAGGTGGTAGCACGCGTGGGCCTGACCGAACGGATCCGCCAAAAGGTAGGCTCGTACTCGCACGGCATGCGGCAGCGGCTGGCACTGGCACAAGCGCTGATCCCCGAACCGAAAGTGCTGCTGCTCGACGAGCCCACCGACGGGCTGGACCCGGAAGGCATAAAGTGGTTCCGCGATTTCATTCTCGATCTCCGTGCCGAGCGCGGCATGACCGTGCTCTTCAACTCACACCTGCTGGCCGAGGTGGAACAGATGTGCGACCGGGTGACGATCCTGCGCGAGGGCAAGCTGGTGCACGAGGGCTCCCTGAAGTCGCTGCAGGATGAGGCTCCCGTCTACGAGGTGAATCTGGAGCCGTGGTCTCAGGCCGCGCCCTTCCTGGAGTTGAACGGCGCCCGGATCATCGGCCCCGGGAAGATCGCGCTGCCTCCGGATCTGGAGCCCGCCATCGTGGTAGCGGCGCTGGTCGGCAGCGGCATCCGCGTCTCCGCCTTCGCGCCGGTCCGGAGATCGCTGGAAGACCTCTACCTGGAGATCACCGCGACCCCGTCCAAAGACCTCGCCCTCCCCTTCATCCCTGCCGCATGAATTTCCTCAGCCAACTCGGGGGCGAACTCCGCAAGCTCTTCGGCCGCCAGCGGACCTACCTCGGCTACATCGTCTTCCTGGTGATGGAGGCAATCATCCTGCTCGTCTTCAAGCTGCCCGGCAGCCAGCGCACCATGCGCACGCTGATCGAGACGAACGGCTTCGGCTTCGATGAATACTACAGCTCGCTGACGGTGACCTACTGGGTGATGGGCTTCAGCATGTTCTTACTGGGCTCGATCTACTTCGCGCTGGTCGCCGGAGACATCGTGGCGAAGGAGTCCGAGGACGGGAACCTGCGACTCGTGCTCGCCCGCCCCGTGTCACGGCTGCGGATTCTGCTACTGAAGTATGCCGCGGTATCCATCTACACGGTGAGCTTCGTGATCTTCGTCGGCGTGACGGGCTACCTCATGTCCGTGATCGCGCTGGGCTTCGATGGCGGGCTCTTCGTGTGGAACTACAAGATGAAGGTCTTCTCCGCCTTCGCCACCTGGGGCGACGGGATGGGGCGGATCGCGATGGCGGCGCTCGGCATCGGCATCAGCATGATCACGCTCTCCTCGATCGCCTTCATGTTCTCCTGCTTCAAGATGAAGCCGGCGGCGGCAACCATCGTGGCGCTGAGCATCCTCTTCGTGGACCTCGTGCTGCAGGAGTTCCCCTTCTTCCGACCCTACGAGCAGTACTTCGTGACCTGGCGGATGAGCAACTGGGTCTACCTGCTGGAGAACACCATCTCATGGCCGAAGATCGCGGGGTCCTATGCTTTCCTCTTCGGCCTGAACGCGACCTTGTTCCTGATCGGCTTCACAGCCTTCCGGCTGCGGGATTTCAAGACCTGAACCCGTCCCCTGAAAAACACAGCGGGCGATCGGCGGGTCACCGGGGGTCGCCTTCCCCGGAGCTGCCGATCGCCCGCGGAGAGGGAGATCGTTCGAATGGGTTCCTCTTGGGAACGTGATCAGACTCCCACGAAATTTGCAGTTGACCTATTCCCTGATCGCGTAGGGTCGCAAACTTCGCCGTTCCCAGACGCCTCATCCCCGGCAAGAATCACCCCGATGCGCGAGGACACGCGAGGCTGGATCGAAGCCGACAAGGCCCATTGCTGGCACCCGTTCACCCCTCAGGACCAATGGGTTGAATCCAACCCATTGATTCTGGTCCGGGGCGAAGGCGTGTGGCTTCGGGACTCAGAGGGCCGGAAATACATCGACGGGAATTCCTCGATATGGACCAACATTCACGGCCACGGCCATCCCGCGCTGAATGCAGCGATCGAGCGGCAACTTCGCGAGGTGGCGCACACCTCTTACCTCGGGTTCGCGAATCCGCGCGCGAGCGAACTGGCCGCGCGACTTTGCGCCCTCTTCCCCCCGGATACTTTGGAGCGGGTCTTCTTTTCCGACGATGGATCCACGGCGATCGAGTGCGCGATGAAGATGGCAATCCAGTATCGCCAGCAGCGCGGCGAGCCGGATCGCAACGGCTTCATCGCCTTCGAACAAGCCTACCACGGGGACACTATGGGCGCGGCCTCGCTGGGCGGGGTTTCGCGATTCCACGAGCGCTTCCGCAAGCACGGGGCACCGGTGACCTTCGTGAGCGGGATGGAAGCGCTGCGGCATCTGCCCGGCGAGGCGGTGCGTCAGGCCTGCGCGGTCGTGATCGAGCCGATGATCCAAGGTGTCAACGAGATGCGCCCTTGGCCGCAGGGGATGCTTCGGGAGCTGAGGGAATGGTGCGATGCGCATGAAGTGCACCTGATCCTCGACGAGGTGATGACAGGCTTCGGCCGCACCGGGAAGATGTTCGCCTGCCAGCACGAGCAGGTCATCCCGGACTTCCTGTGCGTGGCGAAGGGCCTCACCGGCGGCTACATGCCGATGGCTGCAACGCTGACCACCTCGGATGTTTACGATGCGTTCCGTGGACCGGCGGAGAACGCATTCTACTATGGGCATAGTTACACGGCGAATCCGCTGGGATGCGCGGTCGCGCTGGCGAGCCTGGAGCTCTTCGAGCAAGAAAAGACCCTCGATCGATTGCAGCCGAAGATCGCCTTGCTCGCGGAACTATTGGCCGGACTTAATTCGCCCAAGGTGAAGGCCGTAAGACAATGCGGCTTCGTCGCCGGGGTCGAACTGGCCGAAGGCCTCGGCACGCAAACCTGCCTCGCGATGCGGAACCATGGCGTCCTGACCCGACCGATCCGGGACACCATCGTGATCATGCTCCCGCTCTGCGCGACGGAAGAGGAGATCCGCCTGACGGTGGCAGCGCTGCGGAAAAGCCTCTGATCGCCTCACATCTCGCCGAAGAGATCCATCTGCGGTGGATTCGGCTCCGGCATCGTGGGCTGGCGGGTATTCTTCGCCTTCGGGCCCTGCTTCTTCGCGTCGGGTTTGGTCGAGTGAAGTTCAAGGTGCGAGAGGATCGCCTTCGCACGATCAATGATCGGCTTCGGCAGGCCGGCGAGACGCGCCACCTGGATGCCGTAGCTCTTGTCCGCGGCACCCGGTAGGATCTTGCGCAGGAAGATGATTTCGTCGTTCCACTCGCGCACGGCGACGTTGAAGTTCGCGACGGCGGCACGGGTGTTCGCAAGATCGGTGAGCTCGTGATAGTGGGTGGCGAAGAGCGTGCGGCATCCAATGATGTCGTGGAGGTGTTCGGCCACCGCCCACGCGATCGAAAGCCCGTCGAAGGTCGCGGTGCCGCGACCGATCTCATCGAGGATCACCAGTGACTTCTCGGTGGCGTGGTTCAGGATCAGCGCGGTCTCGTTCATCTCGACCATGAAAGTCGATTGACCGCGCGAGAGATCATCCGAAGCGCCGACGCGGCAGAAGATCCGGTCCACCATGCCTACCACCGCGCTCTCCGCCGGAACGAAGGCCCCGATCTGTGCCATGAGGGTGACCAGCGCGACCTGCCGGATGTAGGTCGACTTACCCGCCATGTTCGGGCCGGTGAGGATCTGCAGCAGCGAGTCGACAGGATCGAAGGTGGTGTCGTTCGGCACGAACTTCTCCTCCACCAGAGTCTGCTCCAGCACCGGATGGCGGCCATTCGAGATGAGCAGGCCGCGCGACTCCTCCAGAACCGGGCGAACGTGGCCGTGAAGCTGGGCCGTCTCCGCCAGACCGCAGAGCACATCGATCTCCGCGATGGCCGCCGCGGTGCGCTGCAACTCCACGAGGCGTGTGCAGACCTGCTGGCGGAGCTGGAGGAAAAGCTCCTGCTCCAGTTGCTTGGCGCGCTCTTCCGCACCCAGCACCTTGTTCTCCATCTCCTTCAGCGCGGGGGTGATGTAGCGCTCGCAGTTCGCCATCGTCTGCTTGCGCGTGTAGTCATCCGGGACCTTTGCAAGCTTGGAGGAGGTGATCTCGATGAAGTAGCCGAAGACGTTGTTGAACTTCACCTTCAACGAGTCGATGCCGGTGCGCTTGCGCTCGTCTTCCTGCAGCTTCGCGATCCACGATTTGCCATCGCGGGAGAGCGAGCGCAGCTCGTCGAGTTCCGGCGAGTGCCCGTCCCGGATCATCCCGCCGTCCTTGAGATTGGCGGGCGGCTCTTCGGCCAAGGAGGATTGGAGCAGCTCCACCAGCTCCGGGAAGGTCTGGAGCGACTCCGGATTGCCGATCGCGAACCGCGAATCGGATAGGCTGGATAGGTCGTCGAGCAGCGAGGGGATGTTATCCAGTGAGATGGCCAGCGACTGCAGGTCCCGGGCATTCCCCGCACCCTGTGAAAGCCGACCCACGGTGCGTTCGATATCGCGGATCCCCTGCAGGGACTCGCGGCACTTCGAGAGGATGAAAGGCTGCGCTACCAACGAGCCGATGAAGTCATGGCGCGCGGAGAGCACCTCCTGATCGCGCAGGGGATGCAGAATCCAATCGCGTAGGAGCCGCGCCCCCATCGGGGTCTTGGTGCGGTCCAGCGCACCCAGCAGCGTGTGCTTCTTGCCGGAGCGGGAATCGATCAGGTCGAGGTTCCGCTGTGAGGCGGCATCGATCAACACGTGTCGCCCGTTCTCCCGCATCCGCAGCGAACGCATGTGCTCGCAGGGACGGCGGAGCTGATGGACTAGGTAGTGGAGAATCGCGCCCGCAGCCGCCACGGCGGAGTGGGCATCCGCACAGCCATAGCCATCCAAGGAGTGCACACCGAAGTGATCGCAGAGCATCTGCCGCGCAGGATCCGGCAGGAACGCGTAGCCATCGTAGGGCTGGGAGGCCGGCAGCGCGCCGAAGTGGGCGATCTGCTCATCCGAGATCAATAGCTCCGAGGGAGTCAGGCGCGCCAGTTCGTCATCCAGCTGCGCCTGATCGGTGAATTCCGCCACGGTGAACTCACCGGTGGAATGGTCCACACAGGCCAGCCCGCGCAGCTTGCCGAGGATGAACACGGCGGCGAGGTAGTTCGGCCGCTGGTCGTCGAGCAGGTTGCTCTCCACCACCGAGCCCGCGGAGATGATCCGGGTGATCTCACGCTCAACGATCTTCCCCGGCTTCGGCTCGCTGGTTTGCTCGGCGATGGCCACGCGCTTCCCGGCGCGCACTAAGCGGGCTATGTAGTTGTCCGCCGCATGGTAGGGCACGCCGCACATCGGGATGGCGTTCCGCTTGGTCAGAGCAACATTCAGGATCGGCGCGGCGTTCTTCGCGTCCTCGAAGAACATCTCGTAGAAATCGCCCAGCCGGTAGAGCAGCAGCACGTCGTCAGGCAGCGAGCGGCGCATCGCTTGATACTGCGCCATCATCGGAGTGAGCGTCGGTGCGGACATCTGGCGCGGAGTTTGGGAAGTGACGGAGCGGGAGGCAAGGGGGATGGCAGCCAACCCGCGCCCGCCTGGTCAATAACACCGTGGAATCACGGAGATGAAGGAATGCGATTGGCAGAATCGGCCCCGGGCGGCGAAGATCCGGATGTGAGCCCGAACTCCAGCGCCAGCGGCCCCGCCCCATTGCTCTACGAGTCCCACTGCCACACTCCCCTGTGCAAGCACGCCTTCGGCGAGCCGCTTGAATTCGCCGCGGTAGCCGCCGCGCGGAATCTCAGGGGCATCACCTTCACCTGTCACTGTCCGCTACCCGACGGGAACTCCGCCCATATCCGCATGGGCCCGGAGCAGTATGGCGATTACCTCGATCTGATCGCCGCCACTCACGAGGCCTATGCCGGCTCGCTGGATGTTCGCACCGGGATCGAGAGCGATTACTTCCCCGGCGTGGAGCCGTGGCTGGAGGAGCTGCACGCCCGCGCCCCGCTCAGCCATATCCTCGGTTCGGTGCACTACCAGCTCGCCCCCTACCGCAGGCTCTATTACCGCGGCGATACCCTCGCCTACCAGCAGATCTACTTCGAGCACCTGGCCATGTCCGCGGAGACCGGACTTTTCGACACCCTCGCCCACCCGGATCTGGTCAAAAACGAGTCGCCTTCGGAGTGGGACTTCGAGCGTCTGCGCGACGATATCTGCCGCGCCCTCGACCGCATCGCCGCCACCGGTGTGGCGATGGAGCTCAATACCAGCGGGATGCTGAAGAGCCTGCCCGAGATGAATCCCTCGCTCTCCCAGCTCGCACTCATGCACGAGCGCGGGATTCCCGTGGTTATCGGCGCGGATGCACACTCCCCCGAGCGCGTCGGCGACGGCTATGCCGAGGCCCTGCAACTCCTGATCGAAGCGGGCTACAAACAGGTCAGTTTCTTCGTCGATCGCACCCGCCGCGATGTCCCGATTCAGGAGGCGCTCGCCTCGCTCGTGGAGGAGCCGGTGCGATTGGGAGCCCTACCTTGACAGGTCGGCACGCTCCGCGCTGTATGCGCGTGCGTATGAAGAAAATCATTTTCCCGGCCATCCTCCTTGCGGCTTCCGTGCTCGCTCCCGTTCAGGTTCGCGCCCAGGACGACACGCCGCTCGCCAAGGAAATGGAGAAGCTGGATGACGCCTACAAGGGCTTCCGCAAGGAGACCGATCCCGCCAAGGGTGCCGCTTCTGCCCGCGAAGCGCAGGAGGCCGTGCTGAAGGCCATCCCACTGATTCCCTCCATGCTGGAAAAGGCTCCGGCCGACGTGAAGGAAAAGGGCGTGGCCGCCTACCGTGCACAGATGGGCAAGCTCTTCGTGACCCTCTGCGAAGTGGAGTCCGCCTTCATCGCCAAGGATCTCGACAAGGTCGCCACCCTGGTGGACAGCATCAAGGGCTCGAAGAAAGAAGGTCACGACACCTTTATGGAAGAAGAGGAGTGAAGCTCCCCTGCCCCGCTTGATTCTCAGATACAAAAAGCCCCCGTCCGCAGCATGCGGACGGGGGCTTTTTCGTTTTGAAAAGTTCAGTCTTCCACGGAGACCGGCGTGCCGACCTTTACCTTGCTGTAGACCACCGGCATCACGGCGCGCGGGCCGCGGATGCAGGCGTGCGAGGCGGGACGGCGCGAACGCGGAATGATCCCGATGTGGTGGCCCACGCCATCCCAGGTCAGGCGCATCCAGTAGGGCATCGGCGCACCGGTGAACTTGCCGCCTTCCGGCACATCCTTCGGTGTTTCGCCATCGGCCAGGTTGCCCTCGGCGTCGTAGACCTTGCCGTAGGAGTTGGAGGATTTCTCCACCAGCTTCTCGAGGATCTTGTAGTTCCCCGGAGGTGTCGGGCGGGAAGGAATGCCGCTGGAGACCGGGTAATCCATGATGACCTCGTCGCCCTTCATGAGGAAGCCGCGCTGGGTCTTGAGGGAAATGAGGATCCGCGTCTCCTCGGTGCCTACGCTTGAAAGAAGCTGGTCGTTCTTCCAGCTCTTCATCGTCTTGGGATAGTCCGGCTCGGCCTTGAAGTGATCGTAGGTTCCCGGCGGGAAGGGATTCACGGGCTTGCCGGCGGAGTCGATCGGCTTGCCATCCGGACCGCTCGTCACGGACTTGTTCGCACAGCTCGCGAGGATGAGGGCGAGGACGCTGGCGATGAGGCTCAGAAAGGACGTCGAGGAATTCATGTGGCTGGCTGGGGCCGGGTCTATACCCTCCCTTTCCGCGGGGCGCAATCCCTTAAGATCTAACGAGGATCCAGACCTTCCGCCCTCTGCAGCAAGGCCTTGGCCGCTTCGGCGTTACGATTTCCCTCCTGCCAGAGCCCGGCAAGGCGGCGGAGCGCCGCAGCGGTTTCCTTCTTCTTTTCCGCCGGGAAAGCACGGATCGCCAGGCGTAGCCGCTCCTCGGCGGCCAGCTTCTGACCACCCTCCACCAGCGATTCCGCGAACTCGCTCAGAAAGACCGGATCCTTCGCCGGACCTTCTCCACCTGCAAGGGACTCGGCCTCGCGGAAGAGCCGGGATGCCCGCTCGCGCATCTCCGGATCGCGACGGGTCGCCACCGCGAGCTTCGCGGCGAGTTCGGCGTCGGACATGTTGAAATACACCGCCTTTTCCAGCAGGAGCCGGGCCTCGCGCGGCTGGCCTGCCTCAAGGAACTCATCCGCCAAGGCGGCGAACTCCGAGGGATCTCCACCGCGGATCTTCAGCGCCTCCGCAGCATGGGGGCGGGCGGCATCGGCTTTCCCCTGTTTCCGATACAGCTTGGCGAGGGAGTGGTGCGCGAGGGCTTGGCGGGGATTGATGACCAATACCTCCAGCAGGGTCTTCTCGCCCTCCTCCGTCCGCTCGGCGGCCAGCTGGAGAATGCCCAAGCGGATCCGCAGATCCAGCGAAGTCGGATCCGCCGCGACGTGCAGCGCAAGCATCTCGATCGATTCGGGAAGCCGGGCGGTATTGCGAAAATGTTCGCTGGCGGTGCGGGCCAGAACCGGATTCCGGGGGGAACGGGCGACCGCTTGCTTCAGCAGCTCATCCAGCCTCTCCCGCGCCTTCGGATCATCCTTCGGGAAGAGGGTGCGCGCCATGTTCACGGCGGCCATAGTGCGGTCCTCGTCCGCATCCGGAGCGGCGAGCTCCTCGAAAAGCTTCAGGGATTCACTCCGCTCTCCCAGCGCCTCGTGAATCCGGAACAGCCGGTTCTTGATCGCGATATTTTCCGGATGATCGGCGCGAGCTTTCTCCAAGGTGTCCCGGGCAATCTTGGTCGCGAAGTCATCATCGGGCGAAGCACCGCGCAGGAAATCGGCATAGGCGAGCTGGGCGTCCAATCGCCCGGGGGCCGCCTTGGCAAACTCGCGGTAGAGCGTGGAGGCTCCCTCGATGTCACCGGCAGCCTGCAGCCGCTCCGCCGCGCGCGTCATCAGCGGGTAGGCTGCGGGATCGGCGAGCCGTGCTTTCTCGATCGCGGCAGCAGCGGCCAGGCCATCGCCCCGCTGCTCGGCTAGGATGCCGAGCGCGAAATCCAGCTTCGGAGAGGCCCCGGCGGTGAGGAGAGTCGCGAACCAAGGCAGGATGAAACGGCTCATGCGTTGATCGGAAGAAAGCGGAATTCGCGGGCCCGGTCAAATGCCCTGCGTGTTCAGGGATTGAAGCGCAGCCAGTCGAGATTCATGAGTCCGCCATTGCCGGGTTTCACGAAGAACGCGGACAAGTCCACGGAGCCCTTGGTTTCCAAAGGCGCGGTCAGTTCCACCCAGTTGCCCCAGGCCCCGGTATTCTTCACCTCCACCTTGGCGAGCAGGGCGCCATCCGCCGCACCATCGCGCAGCTCGATGAAGCCGCCCACATTCCCGCTGGAGACGCGGAAGCTGACCGTGCTGCTGTCCTGAAGCTGCACCCTGCCGAAGGAGATCCGGTGGCCATGATCGATCGCCCCGACGAATTGCCCCTCCGAACCCTCGCCGCCGAGCAGGCGGGCACCCTCGACCTTTCCCGATTCCGCTTGGAGCTTGCGCGCCAGCAGGCGCACCTGCGCGCTGCCACCGAGCGGCCCGGCCACGCCTTTCCCGGTATCCGTGTAGGCGGCATCAAGGATTCCTCCGAGCGGCTCCGGGCTGGAGGGCACGGTGATCTCCCCGCTCAGCCCGCGCATCATCGCGGGAGAGGCTTTGCCCGGCTCAAGTGCGAAGATCCAGCGCACGATCAAGTGGGCTTCATCCAAATTGATCTGCGGATGCGGTAGCATCCCCACCTCGCCCCAAACTCCCGATGAACCTTTCAGGATCCGCTGCACCGCGGGCTCCACCGCTTCCGGCTTGCCGCGATAGCGGTTGGCAATCTCCAGCAGCGGTGGACCGACCAGCTTCTGGTCGACGGCATGGCAGTTGAAGCAATCGCTCTGCTTCATCAGCGCGAGCCCGGTCTCCGAGCCATCGGCGGATCCGCCGGATTCCCAGCGGGCATTGACCAAGGTCCGGTAGCCGATCTCGTCCGGCTTCTGCGAACCATCGCCATCCTCCACATCCTTCACTTCGATCCGGTAGCGCAGCGGCTTGCCCGGGGTGAGGAAGGTGCCATCCGCCGGCTCCAGGAAGCGGATCTCCGGGACATGGTTGCCCACGGTGATGGCGGCGCTCACACGGCCGACACCGCCTTGGGGATCACGCACCGCGAGCCCGATGCTGTAGTTGCCCGGCTCCGCGATGGTCGTGCCGATCTCGCGCTCCGAGCCGAGCTTCTTGCCACCCGGTTCCAGAGTCCATTCGTAGCTCAGGACCTGGCTCTCGTGATCGAAGGAGTCCGCCGCGGAAAGCTTCACGGCCAAGGGTTCCGCGCCGCGGGTGTTCTCCGCCTTGATCCGGGCCACGGGATCGAGATTGCCCGACTGATAGGAAATGCGGATCAAGCGCGAGTCTTTGTTCGCGCCCCAGGTCTCGCCGTAGTCCATCACGTACAGCGCGCCATCGGGGCCGAAGCACATGTCCACCGGACGCTTCACTTGGAAACGCTCGCTGCCATCCGGATCTCCTTGGGCCAGCCGTAGCGTGGCACTGAAGGGCTCCATGCTTTTCAAGGCACCCTGCTCGTCCAGCCTCAACCACAGCATCGCGGGACGCTGCCAGTCGTAGAAAATGATACTGCGGTCATAGTACTCCGGGAATCCCCCGCTGGACTCGAACTTGGGATCATGGTGGAAGACCGGACCGCCGCAGGCCGTCCGCCCGCCTCCTCCCAGCAGCGGGAACTCCTTGCTCTGGCTACCGGGATACCACAGCAGCGGCGGCTGCACGGCGGGCAACTCTTTCAGACCGGTGTTGTTTGGGCTCTCGTTCCGCGGCTTGGCAGGATCGAACTCCTCGCCCGGTGCATTGCTTACGAAATCGAAGTCGCGGTAGAGCCGCTTGCCCCGTGAGTAAGGCCAGCCGTAGTTCCCCGGCTTCGCGATGCGGTTGAGCGTGTCGAAGCCGCTCGGCCCGCGATCCTCGCTATCGCCGCCGGAATCGGGGCCGACATCGCCGACATAGAGCACGCCGCTCCGCGGATCGATGCTAAAGCGCCATGGATTCCGGAAGCCCATGGCATAAATCTCCGGTCGGGTTTGCGGCATACCTTTCGGAAAGAGATTTTCCTCCGGCACTTCGTAACTGCCGTCCTCCTTCGGTCGGATCCGCAGGATCTTCCCGCGCAGGTCATTCGTGTTCGCGGAGGACTTCTGCGCGTCCCAAGGGTCGCGGCCGTCCCGCTCATCAAGCGGTGAGTAACCTTCCGAGCCAAAGGGGTTCGTATTATCCCCGGTGGAAACATAAAGCGAGCCATCCGGACCAAAGCGCAAGGTGCCGCCATGATGGCAGCATTCCTTCCGTTGTTCGGGCACCGTGAGCAGGTCCTTGCGGCTGCCCATGTCGAGCAGGTCGTCCTTGATCTCGAAACGGCTCAGCACCTGACCCTCGAAGTCAGGCGGCGAGTAGTAGAGGTAAATCCGGCGATTGCTCGCGAAGGCGGGATCGAGCGCCATGCCGAGCAGGCCGTTCTCCATCGCATTGGTCACCGCCACGCCGCCCGCCTCCGTTACCACCCGCGTCTTCGGGTCGAAGATCTTCAGCTTCCCGCCGATCTCGATGAAATAGACGCGGCCGTCCGGCGCGAAGTGGAACTGCATCGGCTGCGGGATACCTTCCAGCAGCGACTCCACCTTGAAGCGATAGTCCGGCGGGGCCTCGGCAGCACCCAGGCCGGAAGCGGAAAGGAACGGCAGCAGGGCCAGCAGCATCGAGTGGAACCTCATGAATCGTTCCCGGGGAACGGTAGCGAGCAGTGCCGCCTTTCACTCGTCGCACGTCCCCAATGCGGGGACAGCCCCGCCGGGGAGAGCATGCAAGAAAAGATTCAAGAATCCTTACTTATGGTCCGTAGTGATGCTTCATGCCCAAGAACCCGTTTCCCCGCATCCTTCTCGGCGCTCTCGCCATCGGCGCCGCCCACGGAGCGGAGGAGCCTTTCAACACCGAGAAATCGGAGACCAGCCCCTTGTCCGCCGCCCAAGCTGCCGCGGACTGGAAATTGCCGCCGGGCTTCCGCGCCACCGTCTTCGCAGCGGAACCGGATGTCCGCCAACCGATCGCGATGTGCATGGACGACCGCGGCCGGCTCTGGGTCGCGGAGAGCTACATGTATGCGGGCCACAGTGGCGGCTACTATGAGCCGAAGCTGCGCGACCGCATCGTCATCCTGGAGGACACGGACCACGACGGGATCCACGACAAGCGCTCGGTCTTCGCGGATGGTCTGGAACGGCTCACCAGCATTCAGACCGGCTTGGGCGGGGTATGGGCCTTGACCCTGCCGAAGCTCGTCTTCATCCCGGATCAAAACCGCGATGACTCTCCCGATGGCCCCGCGCTGCCGCTGCTCGACGGCTTCGATGTGAAAGGCTCCGCCCACACGATGGCGAACGGCCTGAAGTGGGGACCGGATGGCTGGCTCTACGGACGCCAAGGAATCCTCGCCCATTCGCTGTTAGGCACACCGGGCACGGAGGCAGGGGCGCGGAAGAAGATGAACGGCGGCGTGTGGCGCTATCACCCCGGCAGGAAGACCGTGGAAGTGGTGGCGGAGGGCACGACCAACCCTTGGGGCATGGACTGGGACCAACATGGCGAGGCCTTCATGATCAACACGGTGATCGGCCACCTCTGGCACGTGATTCCGGGAGCACACTACAAGCGGATGTTCGGCGATGACTACAATCCCTACATCTTCGAGCAGATCGATCAGCACGCGGATCACGTGCACTGGGACACGGCGGAGAAGTGGGATGAGATCCGGCAGGGCATCAGTGCGGAATCTTCCTCCGCCGGCGGCGGGCATGCCCACACCGGGCTGATGATCTACCAAGGCGACAACTGGCCGGAGGAATACCGGGGCAATCTCTTCACGATCAACTTCCATGGTCGTCGTCTGAACCGGGAATACTTGGAAGCAACAGGCAGCGGTTTCACCGGCAAGCACCAGCCCGATCTGGCCTTCTCCGCAGACCCTTGGTTCCGGGGCATCGATCTGCTCTACGGCCCGGATGGCGGCGTCTTCATCGCGGACTGGTCGGATACCGGCGAATGCCATGATGACGATGGCATCCACCGCCAGTCCGGGCGCATCTACAAGATTACCCACGGCAATCCCCCTCCACCCGCCGTAGCGGATGTGGCCGCCCTGTTGCCGGAGCAATTGGTTCCTCTACTCTCTCATTCCAACGAGTGGTTTGCCCGACACGCCCGACTGGCCTTGCAGCACCTCGCCGCAAAGGAAGGAGCGACGGAAGCCATCGTCGCCGCGCTTCTTCAGCAACTCGAAGCCGGCGCCACCCCGGCCATCAAGCTCCGCGCCCTCTGGGCCCTCCATGCGATTGGCAAGGCTGATCGAGCTTTGCTCATGGGTCTCCTGAATCATCCCGAATCTCCGCTCCGCATCTGGGCCATCCGCTTGCTACTCGACGATGCGTCGCAGGTTGATCCCGCCTTGGCCGCCGTTCTCGCCGACCTCTCCCTGAAGGAGACCAACCCCACCGTGCGGCTCGCGCTCGCCAGCGGCCTACAGCGCATGCCCCTCTCCTCCCGCGCCCCGCTCGCCACTCCCTTGCTGCGCCATGCGGAAGACGCCACCGATCACAACCTCTCGCTCATGCTCTGGTATGGCATCGAGCCCATGGCCGTGGATCACCGCTTGGAACTCGCCGATCTCGCAAAATCCTGTGCCATCCCGCTTGTCCGCAACCACATCGCCCGACGCCTCGCGATGGCCCCTGCGGATCCCCAAGGAGCCTTCGACTCTCTGATCAAACACGCGGTGTCAGCCCCCGATGAATGGAGGCTCGACCTTCTTTCCGGCCTCGCGAAGTCACTGGAAGGCGCGAGCAATCCCGCAGCTCCGGCTTCGTGGCCCCAGCTCGCCGGAGTCTTGGCCACCACAAGCCATTCCGGGCTCCAGCAACTCTATCGTTCGATCGGAGCCCTCTACCGCGACCCCGCGGCAATCGCGGCAAATCTCTCGGTCGCTGCAGATGAGCACGCCAACACCGAATCCCGCGTGATCGCCCTGCGCGCCCTCGCCACCATTCGTGAACCAAACTCGCTCGAACTCGCCCGCACCTTGGTGGGCAAGCCCGGCCTCACACCGATCGCGATCGAACGCCTCAGCTTGGACAGCCACATCACGGACGCCGCCCTGCTCATCGGGCGGCTGCCCACCCTCTCCACCAACGACAAGCCTCATGCCATCGCAGCCCTGATCTCCCGCAAGCCTTGGGCGACTCTGCTGCTGGATGCCATCGAGACCGGCTCCCTGCCCGCATCCCTGCTCTCCTCCTTCCAAGTCCGGCAGCTCCGCTCGCTGGATGACCCCGCACTTTCTAACAGAATCACCGCGCTATGGGGAGACATGCGCGACCTGAGCGCGGAGAAGGCAGCCGCCCTGCAGGAATGGAAGACCTACCTGACACCGAAGACCCTCGGCCAAGCCGATAAACAGAAGGGCAAGGAAGTCTTCAGTCAGCTCTGTGCCGCATGCCACAAGATGTATGGCGAAGGCGGCATGGCAGGACCGGAGCTCACCGGCAGCGGCCGTGACAACCTCGATTACTTGCTGACCAATATCCTCGATCCAAGCGCGGTCGTGGCGAAGGAAAATCAACTCTCCATCGTCACGCTGAAGGACGGCCGCGTGCTCAGCGGCATGATCCGCTCCCGCGACGAACGCAGCACGACGCTCCAAACCCTGACAGAAAAGACCACCCTCCCCACCTCCGGCATCGCCAAGATCGAAACCCTCCCGAACTCCCTCATGCCGGAGGGCCTGATCAATACCCTGCCACGCGAGCAAGTCCGCGACCTCATCGCCTGGCTGATGGATAAGAACGCCGCGAACGAAGCCACACCCGCCCGCTTCACCCTCGCCGGCGACTGGAAGATCGAAGTGACACCGGCCAGCGGCGGCACGACCACCTTGGAAATCGCACCACCGCAGCATCGGGAGGTGAGCTCCGAGAACTTCGCCTCGCTGCCGGTCTACAACCCCGAAGGCGGAGGATGGAACAATGGCGCGAAGTTCGCCGGCAACCTCGCCGAAGCCTGCTCCACCCCGCATCTCGTCGATACTGCCAGCGTGGTACTACGTTCCTCGGAGAACGCGGATGCTACGGCCTTCCAGCGCGGCAAGGATTGGGAGATCGAACCGGTCTGGGGAACCTTCGGCAGGATGGAAGGCGGAGCCATCCATGTGAACACCCCGGTCTACGCCAGCTATCGGCACAGCTTCCTGCGGATCGACTCCATCGCGCAAGCGCCGGACGGCACCATCTCCGTGATCCAAGGCAAGGGCACTGCCGCTGCACCGACGCCCCCTTCCCTGCCGGACGGCTCACACCTGCTCGGCCAGATCTGGATCCCCGGCCCGATCCCCAAGCTCACTGAGGACCACCTCTTCCCCATCCTCGAAGCCCGTTACCCTGCCAAGCCTCCCGCCATCACCGCGGCCGATCGATTCCCCCGTCTGCTGGAAAAGCTCCGCACCGGCGCACCGGTCCGCATCCTCGCCTGGGGCGATAGCGTGACCGCCGCCGTCTACCTGCCTCCGGCCGAGCGCTGGCAGGAGCAATTCGTCGCCCGCCTTCGCACGAAGTTCCCGCAGACGAAGATCGAGCTGATCACCGAGGCATGGGGCGGCCGCACCACCACCGCCTACCTAAACGAGCCTCCCGGCTCCGAGCACAACTACGCGGAGAAGGTCCTCGCCACCAAACCCGACCTGGTGATCGCCGAGTTCGTCAACGACGCCGGTCTCCCTCCCGAGCATTGGACGAACAATTACCGCAAGATCTACGATGACTTCCGTAGCATCGGCGCGGATTGGATCATCCTCACCCCCCACTACATCCGGCCCTCGTGGATGGGCTTGGAGAAGGAGCGCGACATCGACACCGACCCGCGCCCCTACGTCGCCTTCCTCAGAAACCTGCCCGCCGCACACCCCGTGCTCATCGCCGATGCCTCCGCTCGCTACGGCCGCCTCTGGCGCCAGGGCATCCCCTTCACCTCGCTCATGGTGAACTCGATCAACCACCCGAATGCCCAGGGCATGACCCTCTTTGCCGACGCGCTCGACGAACTCTTCCCCGCTCCTTGAAACGCAAAAGGCCCCGGCACGCCAATCGCACCGGGGCCTTCGCAAAACTTGTTACGGCATCAGAATTTCCAGTCGCCCTTGTCCAGCTCGCAGACACAGGCCACGAGGAGATTGATCGAAGCCTCCAGGTCCTTCTTGTTCACCGTCTCGATCGTCTGGTGAATGTGCCGCGTCGGCACCGAGACCGCACCCGCGATCGAGCCACCGGGCACCATCCGCTGCAGGCCCGCGGTATCCGTGCCGCCCGCCGCCAGGATCTCCGGCTGCCACTTGATCTTGTACTTGTCCGCGGTCTTCTTCATAAAGGCCACCATGCGGTAGTCGCAGATCACCGAGCTATCCATGATCTTGATCCCCGCACCCTCGCCCAGCGCGGTGCAACGCTCCTGCGGGGTCGAGCCGGGAACATCGTAGGCGATCGTGGTATCAAGCCCGAAACCGAAGTCCGGCTTGATCTCCAGCGCGGAGACATTCGCGCCGCGCAGGCCCACTTCCTCCTGCACGGTGAAGACGGCGTAGAAATCGTAGGCAGGCTTCTTGCGCGACTTGCTCAACGCGCGCAGCGCCTCGATCAGCAGGAAGACGCACACCCGGTTGTCGAGCGACTTCACGTTCACGCACTCGCCCAGCTCCAGCAGCGGGCTCCAGCGCGTCACCGGGTTGCCCACCTCGATGTATTTCGCCACCTCCTTCTTCGGCAGGCCGGTATCGATGAAGTAGTCCGTGATCTTCGCCGGCTTGTTGCGGTCCTCCGGCTGCATGATGTGCGTCGGCTTGGAGCCCATCACACCCAGCAGGTCTTTCTTGCCGTGAACGATCACGCGCTGGGAAGTCAGCGTCTTCGGGTCGAACCCGCCCAGCGGATTGAAGCGGATGAAGCCCTTGTCATCCACATGCGTCACGATGAAGCCGATCTCGTCCATGTGCGCCGCGGCCATCGCCCGCTTCGCGGAGGACTTGCCCTTCTTCAGCGCCACCACGTTCCCCATGTTGTCCACCCGGATCTCGTCGGCTAGGCCTTCGATTTCCTTCAGGACGAGTTCGCGGATCAGTTTCTCAAATCCCGGCGCACCGGGGGCTTCGCACACACGGGAGAGCAAGGACACATCAATGGCCATGGGCCGCACGCTAGGAGGCAAGCCCCGGACGTGAAAACCAGAAAACCACCGTTTTACCGGGTTTTTTCGCCTTTCGCCACCCATGACCATCTCCCCGCAAAAGAACCGGAAACCCGAGGATCTCCGCCATTCCCGGGGAAGTCGCATGAATGCGCGACCCCGACAAAAATCCCTCCCCTTGGCACCCGCCCTCAAAAAGGGCCGCATTTCTGCTACCCCAGCCGGGTGGGTCGACCCCCGCAGCATGACAGAATTTGCATTCAAATGGCTATCTGCGGCATTTTGAAACGCGGTTGGCTCTTGGCCGCGTAAGAGCAGCCCGTTACATCCCCGCCATGTCTTCCACCCTTCCTCCTTTCCGTCTCGACGGCCGCGTCGCCTGGGTCACCGGATCCAGCCGCGGTCTCGGTCGGGCGATCGCCGAAACCCTCGCCGCTGCCGGTGCGAAGACCGTCGTGAATTGCTTCGCCAGCCGCGAGCAGGGGGAAGCCGTCGTCGCCGCCATCAAGGCCGCCGGTGGGGAAGCCATGCTGGTCGCAGGCGATGCCACCGATGAGGCGGAGGTGGACCGCATGGCCACCGAGATCGAAGCCGTCTTCGGCCCCGTCGATATCCTCGTCGCGAATGCCACCCCCTTCCAGCCCATGAAGAAGCTGGAGGAATACACCTGGGCCGAGCACGAGTCGATGCTCGAAGCCTTCATCAAGAGCCCCTTCATCCTCACCAAGCGCCTCGCCCCCTCCATGAAGGCCCGCAAGCGCGGCCGGATCATCAATATCACCAGCGAGGTCTACCACATCAGCATGCCCGCCTTCAGCGCCTACGTCGCCGCCAAGGGCGGCCAGATCGGCTGGAGCCGCTCGATGTCGAACGAGCTCGCCCCGGACGGCATCACCGTGAACACCGTCGCCCCCGGCTGGATCCCCGTGGAGCGCCACGACAAAGTGCCGGAGGAGGACAAGGCCGGCTACCTCGCCACCATCCCGCTCGGCCGCTGGGGCAAGCCCTCCGACGTCGCCAATGCCGTCGCCTACTTCGCCTCTGAAGAAGCCGGCTTCGTCACCGGCCAAACCCTCATCGTCAGCGGCGGCCGCACCCCATGGTGAACCCCGGAAAAACCTTTTCTAACAGGGAAGGATTTTCCCTTGCCAAAAACCGGGCTGCCCCCTAGTTCTCCGTCCCCGCCGAAACAAAGGGTAGGTTCCGGAGCGGCCAAACGGGGCAGACTGTAAATCTGCTGTCTTACGACTTCGCTGGTTCGAATCCAGCCCTGCCCACCATCCTCGCTCTGAGAGGGTTACGACGAAAAAAGGGCATCCCCGCAACGGGATGCCTTTTTCGTGGCGGTGCACTAGCGGTGCACTCCTCTCCTTCACCTGTCGAGCGGTGGCGCTTGATCGGAAACACGGTCTTGCAACGGGACGCCCAAGTGGCCAACTAGCCTCACCATGAAGCTCCTCCCCGCATTTGCCGCGCTGGTTCTCGCGTCCTGTAGTATCACGATCACCGGCAACCTGTATCCGGTCGACGGTCAGCTCTCGAAGACGGTCCCCGTTCCGGTGATTCCTCTCAAGATTCACAACGTCGAGAGAAACAGCGGAACGGTGGACATGGTTCTGCCGTCTGGCGAAATCTGCAAAGGACATTGGAGCGTTGCAGCACCCCGTATGGTGGGCACCGCCTCAACAACCGCTTCCGGCTCGATCTCGAGCGGATTGGACAGCGCGTTCATCTCGATGCATGGCTCCTCGTTCATCAACGTGGCGCGGCCAGGGGTGAACAAAGGCCAAGCCATGCTTGTAGGGGATCGCGGTTCGGTCATCGAGTGTGCGTTTTTGGTGGGAAGCGGAACCGCCAGCGGCTACGGAACAGCCAAGGACAACAAGGATAACGTTTTCAAAGTGATCTTCTGAGAAGACTGGCTCTCGGCGATCCTGCTCCCTTCTGCGCCATCACCGCTTCCAGCCGGCCACGGATCCTCTCGATCTGTGCCATTCACTGCGGCGGAAGTGTGGTCGCGGCGACCATCACAGGCCCGCCTCCCGGGCCGCTATGCTCGACCTCATCGGAAGACATCCCCAAGTGCTCTCCGACCATCTCCAAAGCGCGGAGCTTGTCCGCAAGCTTGAGAGTAAATCTCCCGGCTTTTTCCCAACCCCACCCCGCCATGCGCGCTGGATAGTTTCGGGGAGCTTCTCGATATCCTCCGGGCTGCTGATCCTCCCGCAGTCGATGGCGGCAGGATCAACGAGGTATTCCAATCAGAACGCGCGCTGCTTTGCGGTGAGTTTCAGTCCATGCTACTTACTCCCACGCGCGGCTGCGAGAGGAAGGGCATGTGCTAGCCCCTGCCTGAGCTCTATGGATCAGTGCCAAACTGATTCGACTTCATGCTATCGTCCAGACCTAGCCAAAGCTCGTCAGGGAGCACAGAGAGGATCTGCGCCACAACTCGGCTACGCCAAGACTTTCCGCGCTCAGTCCCCCCTCTACTTTCCAGATTGTCGTTACGGAGTGCCTCTGCCACCGATGAGGCCGCTTGCTGAATGGCCTCCCCACACACCCGTTCGGAAGAGATTGGGATGGTAATCTGATAGATGCGATCTGTGCGATTGCCCTTTTCCTGTTGAGACGCGTGTCTTATGGCAACGCGATCTAATCCGGAGTTGCCGGGGCTGTTAGGCTCGGGCCGTGAAGTTCACCGCCCGCCATGCCCCCGACTCGTTGGAGTTGCTCAACTTGCGCCAATCGATCATCTCGGAAGCCTGCCGTCATTGCGGTTGCCGGTCCGCCATGACTGCACACGGCTTTTTGAAGGGCATCTCGGTCTCCGGCGTCGGCACCGATACCCGCGGTCTGCGTTTTTTGTTCCAACCGCTATTCGCATCAGGGCTGCGGACGCACCTTGTCCGTGCATTGGGCGACCGTGATTCCGCGCTGCTCGCTGCCGACACTCCACCTGCTCGAATTCCTGAGCGCGATTGACGCAGGCGACACCGTGCATGGAGCTTGGGCCGGCTCCTCCATTTGGATCTCCCTCAGTACTGCCTACCGTTGCCCACCCGCTGGAATAGCTTCCTCTTCAACAACGTCCGCTGCGAAGCTCCCCGCGATCTCCGCGGCATGACCATCTCCATCCGTTACGACCGCTACAAACCGGCTTCCGCACCCGTCATCTATCACGAGGGCCAGCGACTCGGCAGCGCCGAAGCCCTAGACGCCGTCGCCAACGACCGCCGCCCGTTCCCATCATTCTGACATTCCACCATTCCGACCATGATCCGCACCTACGTCGGACTCAGCAAGAACCCCTTCATCATTGAACAGGGAGACCCGCTCCTCGAACACCAGCAGCGCCACTTCGACATCGTCAAAGTCCACACCCAGCAAGGCGGCCTCTGCCTCATCCTCAGCGAACCCGGCACCGGCAAATCCGTCCTCAAGAACGCCATCATCCACCACGATCCCAAACACTGGATCACCCCGTCATCAACCGCTCGCTCCACACCTGGCACAACATGCTCCGGCTCCTGTGCCATGCCTTCCAGCTCGAAACCGACGGTTCCGACCACAAGTGCGAGGAACGCCTCATCCACGAAGCCAAACACCTCAACGCCAAGGGAAAACTCATCGTCCCGATCATCGACGACGCCCACCTCCTGCCCATCGACGCACTGCGCAAGCTCCGCCTGCTCCTGGAGGACTTTCCAAAGAACCATAACCTCATCCTCTTCGGACAATCCGCTCTCAACACCACCCTCCAGCTCTGCATCAACCACGACATGCGCTCGCGCATCACCTACTCGGCTAAGATCGATTCACTCGCCCCGCACACCATCACCGACTTCATCCACAGCCAGCTCGACCGCGTCGGCCTCCCGCACCACACCTTCACCGCAGCCGCGGCCAACCTCATCATCCGCAGCTCCGAAGGGGACGCTCCACGCGGTCAAAAACCTCTGCATCGGCGCACTCATCGAAGCCGTGCGCGACCGCACCAAAACCGTCGACCTCAAACAGGTCAACGCTGTCCTCCTCCAGCCCCACTGGCGGCACAACCAGCAGAACGAACCCGCTCCCCAAGGCATCGTCTTCACCAACCAGCCGCCCCTTTTCCCAGAGCCTCTAACAACGCCCTCCTCCAGACTAAAACTTTCCGGTGAAACGGAGGCCGGCTCTGCGGGGACGCAACCGCGCCAAGGGATAGCCGGGGCCGACGGCGCAGGGCAATCCGCGTCGCAACACAACAAGGGCCGGGATCGCGCACCTCGCGACCCGGCCCTTCATGTCGTAAAAGGCCCGCTTCAGCCCAAAGCCCAGAGCCCGAGGCCCATGCCTCAAAAAATCCAAGCCCGCACGACCGCCAGCGTCGTACCTCGCGCGGACCAGTACGATCACCTGGGCCGCATAGTACGATGTCAGCCCGGCCATCGGATCAAAATCTCCCGATGTCAGTTTGGAAAACCGACTCGATGTCAGCTCGGCCCGTAACACCTTTGCCCGTGAAAGGAGGCGCAACGAGTTCTTGAAAGCGTCTTCGAGTTCTTGAAAGCGTCTTCCACGGTAAACGAGGCCATGGAGTACGGGACGGCGCTTTAGGAAACCGCAAGCCACAGGGTGTTCTGCCAACGAGCAGCCGTTCGTATTCCGTTCGTCAAAATGGGTTGGCACGACCAATGCCATTGGTTGGCGCGTGAAGTTCACTTCGGCCAAGGGCAGATATTTAGAAAAACTGCGGTGACGTGGAGATTGAGTTCATCCCTCCCTCTGCTTTCGCTTCGTCGAAAGCGTAACGATAACAAACAAAACCCACGGAAACGATAAGAAAAAATAAAAAATATAATTCCAAATATTTATCAATCCAGATTCTTCAGGATAGCCGAAAAAGGCCGATATTACCATACCAAAAACAACTCCCAGCAGAAGCTTAAAGCAAAGCCGGGCCGTTCTGCAACGCCTCTTAACAATGAGGATAACACAGCATGCGATCCATCCAATCAAGGAAAACCATCCGAAAAACTGAATAGTCATAGAATCTCAGTAAACAGGCCTCCCATCGTCTGAGTCACTCTTTTCGGTGAAGCTAATTTCCTCACTATCAATGTTGAATGGGTCACCATAGAACATCAACCATCCTGCAAAAGTTTTAGCATGTCCCACCAATCCTCGATTCTTAGAAAGATCAAAGTCAAAATCAAACTTATCTCCCACGTCGAATGAGCCGCTTGCGGTCCACTCCTTCTGGCCTGACGTCTCGGTGCGACAACATACAACCCCGCGCGCTTTGATATTAAAATGACCAACAGAATTATTTGCCCGATGAGAGAAAAAAGTTTTCTCGATATTGAAATTCTGACATCCCCCATTCCTTGTAATGTCCATCAAAATGGCAGGCATTCCAGCGAATTCCCTGACGGACCAAATTGGCAGCTCATCGTCTTCTGACCTGGTAACATGAATAACATCACCGTAAGAAAGAGTATAAGTAACGCCACGACCCTCAAGATAATGACGAAGAAATGCCCGGAGAAGATAATCCCCATCGTAAGCCCCAACTAGAGGTTCAAATAACCGACTGATCGGATCCCCACCCGGACCTACTCCTTGAGGCCTCGACTCATTAGTTCCCGATAACCCTATATAGTCATACCGATTGGTTAAATCATTTTCCGCTACCCCATAGAGATTGACCCCTCCATTTTCCTCAATGGGATCCTTAGACAGCCATCTTCCCTGTTCAGATTGATAATAGCGATAGCCATAATAAAACAACCCGCTCTCAGGATCCCTATTCTTCGTCGAAAATCCATACTCACTTGGCCACACCCCTTCGCTCATCACCACATTGCCGAAAGCGTCGTATTCGCGACGAGCTGTCGGGGCTGTAGCGTTGCTCTTGGTCCACGCCACGATGTTCCCATTGCCGTCGTAGGACGGGCGTTCATACACCAGTCCGGACATCGTGGTCTGAAGCAGAAGTCCGCCCACGCCCCCGGCTCCTTGCAAGGAGCCGGAGAGATCCGTTCCCCAGGTGTAGCGGGTCAGCGCCGCGGCGGTGGAACCGGTGGCCGCGCTTGAGGAAGTTCCGGAGAACTCCGTGACCGGATTCCAGCCATCGTAGAGCCAGCGGCGGCTGTTCACGAAGGTCGGGCTGCCCGAGGTGCCACCTTTCCAGAGGTGGCGAGCGATGCGGTGACCCTGCCAGTCGTATTCAAAGACCAGCCTGGTGAAGCTCATGCCCGCGGTAACGGCCTTCGCGCTCGTCTCCATCTTGATCAAACGGTTCTCCGCGTCCCAAGTATATACCCATCTTCCCTCGTGGGTCGAGGTCGAAGTGTCATGACCGTCGCTCAAGAGGTTGCCATCGGCGTCGTAGGTCGGTGTCGTACTCGCCTTCGCAAACCAGAACCGGTCGCTCGATGAAGGTATGTTGGTGCTCCGCTTGGTCACGACCTCCTTCCAAACCGGTGCTGCGGCATTCGATACGGGCGAGAGCTCACTGTAGTAGATATCCCCGATCTCGCTGGTCGGCTCATTGTTCACCAAGATATCCCAAGCAGCATCAGCCCGGCCTATGGCGGTGCGGCTGCCGCCAGTCGTGACGGTGCCGTATTGATTGAGGGAATTCGGAGTGTAGGTGTGATCGCCCAGCACTCCGGAAGCAGAGCTAAGACGGTTGCCGATTCCATCGTAGCTGTAACTCGTGCCGAGAGGCGGCACCAGGGTGCCGGTGGAGGTCTTCCGCGTGGACGAGACCACCTCGGAGCGGTCGTTGTAGCCATATTCCCAGCTCGATCCGTCCTGGAAGGTGTTCTTCACCCTCCGCCCGAGGCTGTCGTAGCGGTAGGCGTGGGTCGTGAGTTGCGCGGTGCTACTCCCGAGGCGCTGGCTGCGGATGCCGGTCAAGCGGTTCCGGATGTCATGGCTGCGGGATTCACGGAACCACGAGGTCCCGGTCGTGGGGATGCCCGTCTTGTTCTCCACCGTCGCGATCAGGGAGGAGTCCGGGTGATAGGTATAGATCGCGCTTTGCACCCCGTTCCCCACGAGACCGTCCTGAACATTTCCCAAGCGCCCGGCAGCATCGAACTCGTAGGTAATCTGCCTGAGGTAGGTGTAGCCCGAGCTGGTCGTCGCTCCGGTCTCCCGGAAGCCGGGGGAGCGACCGGCACTATCGAGATCCGTGTAGTGGATGCCGCGACCGGGAAGATACTTGTGGATGGTGAGACCGGAGCCGGTGGCGCCGCTGTAGTAACGGGAGCGCAGATCCTGCTTGCCGGGCATGTAGGTCATCACCTCCGAGCCAAGGCCGGTCTGGGTAACATTCCCGGGTCGGCCCAGGCGGTCGTAGGCGCCCAAGGTGACATCGGGCGTGCTATCGGAGTAGTTGATCCCCGTGAGGTCCCCAAAACCATTATAAGTGTAATCGGTCGTGACCCCGCGTGCCCAGGTCCTGCGTTCGATCTTGCCGGAGGAGTAGTAGGTGTAGGTCACGGCCTGATTGGCCGCATCCTTCTTCGACAGGAGCAGACCGGTACCATCCTGATAGATCCACTCGGTCGGGTCGGAGGTCGTGGAATCCCGCCAAGTGAACATCTTCTTCTTCGCACCGTAGACGTCGTACTCGTAGGTGACCTTGTAAGTGGCTGTTCCGGCTTCTTCGGTCACTTCCCCGCGAGGAGAATAGGCGAAAGTTCTGGTGCCGCCCTGGGGATCGGTGATGCTCTGGATCTTCCCGGAAGCCACGTGGGACGCCGGGTAGTAGCGGTAGGAGCTCGTCTTGTTGCCGTGGTCGGTCACGGACGCCAGGGAACCATCAGCGTGGTAGCCTTGGACGGTGATCTCCCCGCGCGGGGAAACCGATTTCACCAAGCGGCCGAGCCCGTCGTAGAAGTAGGTGGTGGCATTGGTGGCATCCCTACCCCGGCTCGAAACCGTCAAGCCGTTGATGTTGGTGGCGACCTGCGTGTTGGTAACTCCGGTGATCGTCTCAGTAGCCACACGACTTTTGTTTGCCCGGTTGATGGTGACCACGATCGTGGTGGTTTTGCCGTTGGGAGCGATCCGAACCGACTTGGCGGCGTTTCCTTCGGGTTCCCCGTGCAAGCACTCCTTTGAGATCGTCGTCACCGCCGTCGCCGAAGAGTTTGCCCCATCATACTGCTTCGAACTCGATACCGACCACCAGAAGCCACCTTCGTAGGAATAGTAGCGTTGCGTCTCGGCGACCCGGTCCATGCTGTTCGTGGTAAGGCTGGTGCCGGAGTCGGCAGGATCATCGCGACCCGCAAGAACCAGCGAGGAGCCTATGCCGTATTGATATAATGTGGTTCCATCCGGGGCGGCCACCGAGGTGAGCAGCGAGAGTCCGGGTTCGTAGGCATGTGAGGTAAAGACCTCTCCGGTCCCTGTAGGGCTGGGAGTGGTGATCTTGACCGTTCGTCCCGCCCAATCCTTCTCGGTAATCCGATAGCGGGGGGAACTCACGAGATCACCGATGGAAACCTTGGTCGTCATGTTTCCTGTCGAGAGCACTGCGTACTCATAGGCTTCATCCACCACCGAAGTGCCGGAGATCGCGATCAGTCTTCCATCGAAGCGTCTGGTTTCGACTCGGGTAAGCCCTCCCGGCAGCACCACTGACTCGTTCCGGCCTCCATTGGGATAGGTGTAGGTGGTCCTCGCACCATTTGGGGCAACACTGGTGACGAGCCTCCCGGCCAAATCGTAGGTCTGTGAAGTGCTGATCGCGAGTCCTCCTCCGGACTGGGTGAGAACGGTGTTTCTGCCGGAGTAGATATACGAAGAGACCCGGTCCGGCTGGGCGTAGGTCCCCGTGATTCCAATCGTGGTTACGGAACTCACCCGCCCGATCAGATCGGTGAGAGTAACGGTTTCAATCCCGTGCTCGTCCCACTCATGGGTTTCCGTCCCCGAGGTCTGGTAGATGTGGCGGACGGTCCGGCCGTCTTTCTTCTCGATGGATTCCCTCACGGAACCATCCAGCCAAAGCGTGGGATACTCGTAAGTGCTGGTGGTGGCCAAAGACCAATTGGAACTGGCGTCGTAGATCCATAGCTCGCGCCGATGTAACCGGCCCTTGAGATCGGAGATCGAGACCAGCTTGGTCGATTCCAAGGGGGTCAGGCCGCCTTCAAGAATCTCGACATCCGTTCGCCGGACATGATTCGCCGAGGTACCCGTGCCGGTAGTGTCCACGGTAAAGCTACCCGTGCCAGCGTTATAGGCTCCCATCTCGTAACCACTGATTGTACCGGAGCCCAAGTCGTCCACCGATGCGCACGTGGAGCCGGACCAAGGAAAACCGGGGACCTTGTAGGTGTAGTAGCTGGTGTAACCTGCGTCACTGGCAGCCGCATAGGTGTCTTCCGCCGTTCCATCCAGCTCGGATGAATCCGGCAACCATGAAGTAGGTATCCCCGCATCCGACAGGATATCGGTTAGAGCGATCACCGGAAAGGGTTCCGTGGCGGTGGACTTCCGAATGGTAATCAGCTTCGAGGTGCCAGGTAGGGTCGTGATCCGACTCTCCTCCTCATACCCGTTGGGGCCGAAGTCCTCGGAGTAGAGGATTGTGGTGCTCTCGGAATTGAGAGCGTTCGCGTTGTCCGGGAGCCAAGGTTCCTCGGGGCCGGGTGTGGTGGGGCTATTCTCCCATGGGCGAAGGATCTGCTTTTGCAGACCTTTCCAGTCCGGCTCCGCCTCGCTCTCGTTCCCGGTGTAATAATGATAATGAACCCACGATTCATCCGGTTTGATGATCGTTTGGACTTTCCCGAAGAAATACTGATGGGGAATATATGTGGTCTGCAGTGAGGTCTCGGCATCGATAAATTCGTTGTTACTCAGCAGAAACTCACGCGAACCCGTGACAACCCCTGCCTCCCTCCGGACCTGATAAAGGTAAGTCTTTATCGACTTGGAATAGAGCACGCCGTCGCGGTTCTCGACCACGGTATCAATCCGGTGCCAAACCTCGTCTTCTTCGATCCAAGCGAAAACGGAGGTAACTTCGGTCGTCCGCAGGCCATTCTCTTCGATGATCCGGTAGCTCTGTCCGTCGCTCCCGGTCGAGACCATATCGCGGGTGTAGGTCGTGCCGCGCATCCCCATGGTGATGGTGCGGACACCGCCCAGATGATCTCCCGAGACCGCCGCAATCGGAAGATACTTTACCGTCTTGTAGGGCAGCGCTCCGGAATTGATCGTATACAGGGTGGACGGGTGAACCGGTGCCGCGAAATCGTTTATCTTGTAATAGCGGAGTTCCGTCCCTCCTCCGGAGACCGGATGAATATCGACCAATCCAGCGGCAGATGCGATCTGCTGCAACGCGCCTCCGCCATCCTCGACTTCTGCCAGAGTGCTATCCACCTCGGGATTCAAGAGATAGAGGTTCGAGGCAGACGCCAGACTCGGCGCAATCGGACCGGAGAGACCGATTGCTCCGACTTGGGTGCCCTGTCCGCCCGTGCCCAGATTGGTGGTGGAATAGAATGAAACCGGATTGATCGAAGCGGGCTGGCCGCCTGTTCCCGGTGCCACGTCCTGTGAACCGGCAGGAATACCGGGAGTGCCGCCTCCGACCGAGGTGCCGCCGGATCCGTCATCATCCGGTTCCTCGGTCTCTTCCTCGCTGGTCTCTTCGACGATGCGGACCTCGTAATCCACGGATTTCCCGTTGGAGAGCGCGAAGTTCAAGCCCTTGTTGATCGTATTGGATCTCGTCCACGGCCCGAATTCCGGTTCATCGGCGCGTCTGCTCCGGACCTCCAGCTTAACTCCGGAGCTGCAGCCTACCGGCGTCAGGGTGATTCTCATCGAACTCTCACAACCCGAAGGGAGCATATCCGAATTCGCCGTCGCTACTCCGGAGATCTTCGAACTCTTCCTCGCCTTCGCCACGACATCCGGCGGCGTGGAAACCACATCGCCCGGATCCGGCCCGGGGACTGATTGGGTTGCACCTCCGGTGAGGGAGACGGCAAGACTGCCATTCTTGATCGCGGCGGAAGCGCGGAACTCGATCTCTACCAGCCCGGCATCCGTGCAAGAGGATCCGCCGCACTGGGCAAAAGTGGCGGCAGTATTCCCCATCAAGAGGAAGAATGCGACTGCTGGTAAGCCCCAGACGCGAGCGAGTGACTTGGGAAGGGTCATGGGATTAAATTCTTGAATTCTGAAAAGGGATAGATTCGCGATTCTTAGCGTCGCTTTGGCTTTGGTCTGTCGGCACGGCCTGCCCAGATCTGGTGGCCGACCGTCGGGATCCGGAGTTGCGGGGAGGGAAGCTCCAATTCGAGGAGAACCACCTCGTTCTCGCCGTCCTTTGAAAGCCATGCCGCCGGCACGAAGATCGTGTTGCTGGGACCGGCGCTCCAGTAGCGGCCCAGGTTCCTGCCGTTCAGCCACACCACGCCACGCCCGAAGCCCCGCATATCGAGCCAGGTATCGACCGGCGTGTCACAGCGGAAGCCTCCCTTCAGCAGAGAAATGCCGGAGGGGGCGGCCTCGCTCTCTGCAATCACCCGGTAGTCCACCTCGGGAGGGCGGTCTGCGGGAATCACGCGGTGCCCCAGATAGTCCGGCTTGGCACCCGCGATCTCAGGCAGGCTTTCCAGCCCCTTCCGCTCGCCATCCATGACGCCGAAGTTCGCCCTGCCCATGTTCTCCACCAGGAAATCGATCCGATGGGCACCCTCGCCCGCCTTGATCGCGATCGGCTGGCCCTCGGCCGACCGACCACCCGTGCCCAAAAGCGATCCATCCATCAGGACCGACACCCGGTCCTTGACGAGCGAAAGATCCAAGCTCGTCTCGAAGGGTCCGGACATCGCGGCACGATAGAGGATGAATCCGTTGGCCAGACCCGCATCCTCCATGGATGGCAAGGGTGATTCCGCGGCTTCGGGAGCAAGGGCCGCGAAGAGATCCCCGCGCTGCTTGAACTCGATGGCACCGATCCCACCGGCAGGCACGGAAGCAGGGACCTCGGGCAAGGTTTCGTCCTTCAGATGCTTTGCAATGATCTGGCGGAAAGCATGGTACTTCTCGGTGGGACGGCCTGATTCGTCCAGAGGTGCATCGTAGTCGTACCCACAGGTGGTGGGCCGATAGCGGCTCCCTTCCAAATTGGCACCGGTCCACATTCCCCGGGTGGTGCCGCCATGGAACATATAGAGGTTGAACGAAGCCTTTCTCTCCATCATCCAGGCCAAAGCCTCGGACTTTTCCTGGAGGTTTACCCGATGGTGAGGACGCTGCCATTGGTCGAACCAACCGACCCAGAACTCCGCGGTGAAGAGAGGTTGGTCCGGGGCTACCTTCTCCAACTGGCGGAAGGCATCGCCGGCATCCCGCCCGAAGTTCACCGCCTTCACCATTCCCTGCATCCCGCCCTTCTCCAAAGCCTCCGACATTGCCATGTCGCAGGTGAAGAGCATCCCGCTATATCCACCGCCCCTGAGGGCCGATTGAAGCTCCTGGAGATAAGCCTGGTCCGCGGCGAAGTTCGCGTACTCGTTCTCCAGTTGGACCATGATCACCGGCCCTCCCTTTGAGATCGAAAGAGGCTCGATCATCACCGCCATGCGCTTGAGCCACTCCTTGGCCGGCGCGAGGTACCTGGCGTCGGTGCTGCGAAGCTTCACTCCCTTCTCGGCAAGGATCCACGCGGGGATGCCACCGAGATCCCATTCGGCACAGACATAGGGGCCGGGCCTAACAATGGCCTTCATGCCCTCCTCGCCGCAGATCCGGATGAACTGCGCCACATCCTTCTCGCCACTGAAATGGAACTCGCCGGGTTTCGCCTCGTGGTAGTTCCAGAACACATAGGTGCAGATCGTGTTCAGGCCCATGGCCTTCGCCATCCGGATCCGGTTCCGCCACTCTGCTGCCGGCACCCGGCTGTAGTGGATCTCACCCGAGCGGATCTGGAAGGGCTTGCCATCGAGAAGAAACTGCTTCTGCCCCACCTCGAAGGACCCGGCCTCAACCGGAGCGATCGCTCCAAAAAACATTGAAGCCACGCACGATGATGCGAGCCAGGCCGGGCGAAGGACTTTCGCTGCCTCGGCAGCAATCCCGCGGATCAGGAGACCAATCATGAGCTGGGCGAGTTCGGGCCGGGGATTCACTTCTCCAGAGGAGCCCACACGAAGATCTGCCCCGTGGCCGAGGGCAGCGGAATGGTCTCCGGCTCAAGGGGATTGGTATCGGAGGCGTCGGGTATACCATCGCCGTCGGTATCCGAATCCATCGGACTCGTCCCCAGATCGAACTCGTCTTCGTTGCTCAGGCCATCGCCATCCGCATCTCCGCTCGGAGTCGCAGAGATTGTTCCGAAGTGTTCCACCTCCCACCAGTCCGGCATTCCATCGCTGTCGTGATCGTATGGCACACGCAGTCGGATCGATTTCGGAACGGAAGTGGCGCTATTGAAGTCCAAGCCGATCTGGTTGATCTCGATGTCCCCGTAGCTGTCCGGCCTGAAGCTCCACGCAAAGGGCGCCATCGCATCCACATTCATCTCGATGCCTCTGGAGTAGAAGAAAGAGGAATCCATCGCAGCATCACCGAGGGCATAGGATCCGGAGATGATCACATCGCTGCCCATGGGGACCACCGTGGCATCCGCCGGGGACATGGTGAGGACGGGAGAGGCATGCTTCCGGTTCACACCGGGCACGACAATCGGCAGGCCCGGGATTGGAGCGACGTTATCGGCCAATGCACCGAAGGGGTTCCGCCCCCATGCGGAGATCCGGCCATCTTCCTTTAGCGCGAAGCTCGTGCCGCTGCCGTTGGTGATCGCTTTCGCACCATCAAGCCGGGTGACTTGCACCGGAGTGAGCTGATTGGTAACGCCGTCGTTTCCTATCTGACCCGCGCCATTGTAGCCCCATGCCCACACCGTTCCATCGCTCTTCAATGCCATGGAGTGAGAATACCCGGCCTTTACCGCCACAACATCTGTCAGAGTCCCTGCGCGCACCGGAGTGCTGCTGCTGCTCACGGTTCCATTTCCTAGATTACCGTAAGAGTTGATTCCCCATGCCCGGACCTCTCCGTTATTCACCGCCAAGGCATATGAGACACCCGCACTGATGGCGGTGACATTGCTCAGACCGGTGACTTTCACAGGTGAGAGGCGGGTGGTCGTGGTGCCATCCCCCACCTCTCCGGCGTAGTTTCCTCCCCAAGCCCAAACTTCGCCACTCTTCAGTGCGAGGCCGAAATAGTCGCCAGCGCTGACATCACTCACCCCCGAGGTGAGAGTTGAGACATTTACCGGGGTATTGGAGGATACCGCAGCCCCATTGCCGAGCTGTCCGTCGTATCCATAGCCCCAGCTTTTCACGGATCCATCGGCAAGGAGGGCGAGACTGTGGACACTTCCGGCGCTCACCTTGATGGCGTTGTTGATCCCGCTGACTGCGACGGGGACTGCCGAACCGTTATCGTTACCGCTTCCAAGCATTCCCTCCCAGCCCTCGCCCCAAGCAGCCACGCTTCCGTTAGACCGCCGCGCGAGCGAGAAGAAGTCTCCCGCGCTGACTTCCACCGCATCCGTGAGATTGGAAACGGGCACCGGGAAAGAACTGGCTCCCATATTACCATCCCCGAGCTTTCCTCCATTGGCTCCCCATGCCCAGACTCCGCCGTCCTGCCGCAATGCGAGGACATGCTCATATCGCGAGGAAATGGCACGCACAGGACCGAGCGCCGGAACTTGCTCCGGCACCTTCCGGTCTTGGGGCACCCCGTCACCAAGCTGACCGAAATCGTTGACGCCTGCAGCCCAAACGGTCCCGTCTTCAGTTACGACGAGAGAGAATGCACCGAGGGGAGCCGAGAGACCCTCCACATTCGATATCGCCGTGAGCTTCTGGGGAATGTCGGGGCTGTCCAAGGAACCAATTCCGAGCCGTCCGTCGTTGTTACTTCCCCACGCCCAAGCAGACTTGTCGGAACCACGAATCGCCATGGAAGTGAAATACCCGGCACTGATCTCAGTCACTCCGGTAAGATTTGACACGTTTACCGGGCTGGAGCTGCTTCCGTAGGTACCATTACCCAAGGCATGCCAGCCCCACGCTTTCACCGTGCCGTCGGTCATCCGCGCCAAGGTGTGATGAACACCGGATGAGATTTGGGCAACGCCTGTTAGCCCCGGGACCGTAGTAGGGGTAGATTTATGACCAATCACCCCAAGTCCTAGCTCTCCGACCCCCCCGGAGCCCCAGGCTTTCACCGACCCGTCTGAAAGTATCGCGAAAGTGTGGGAACCTCCCGCGGAAATACCCACAGCGCTCTGTCCGAGAGAAACGAGTTTAGGAAGATTCGAATCCGTCGCAGTGCCATCACCCAGTTGGTAGGTGTTGTTGCGACCCCAGGCATACATGACCCCACTGCCTAGCAGCGCTGTCGAAAATTCCGTTGCCGCATCAATATCAACAACCCCTGTCAAATAGGAGGATCCAGCCGCGTCCTTAACCTGTACGGCCAAGGAGCTGTTGGTATTGCTGCCCACCCCTAGCTGCCCGTAGTAGCCTGCTCCCCAAGCCCAGAGGGTGCCATCATCCTTCAAGGCAAGGCAATGGTTGCCGCCAGCGTCAATCTTCAAGATTCCGGTTAGAGGGCCGCTCGACGTCGAGACTTGGACCGGAGCGCTGCTATGGGTGGTGCTGTTATTGCCCAATTGCCCGGCGGAATTGTTACCCCATGCCCAGACGGTGCCGTCTTCTTTCAGCATCACGCTGTGGTAGATGCCGCCGGAGATGACCTTCTGCTCCGCCGCTGATGCGGAGGCAATGGTGAAAGACGCGACGAGACCAATCGCCGCTAGATTGAAGCCCAACAATGAGGAAGTCATGGTTCGCAAACGAAAAATTAGTGATCCGCGGGATCGTTTGGATTGGTTCCTACCTGCATTTCAGCAAGGTTGCTAACCCCATCACCATCAGGATCATCCGAATGAGATTGGTCGCGGAGATTGCCGAAATGCTGCCTCTCCCAATCATCGGGAAGACTGTCAGCATCGGAATCTTCGATCTCCCCGGCCGCCGATACCGGCTGGGCGGTGATTGCCCCGAGCACTACCACGCATGAGATTGCAACGGTTCGAGCAGCATTGGCCACGGACGCTAGTCCGAAGCGGCATGGAGAGGATCGCTTCATAACTATGCATGCGTTACGTAAAACTGCATCAATCGGTCAACCGCTATCGTCGGCCATCATCTGATATCACGGAAATTTGCGCGAAGTGTAAATACGCCGCCGGAGAAATGTCTGATTTCACTTCCCCTTATCTAACGATAATCCGTATTTTTGCGCAGCTGTATGACTTCGCTAGTTCGAATCCAGCCCTGCCCACCATCCCCTCTCCGAGAGGGTTCCGACGAAAAGAGGCATCCCCACCAAGGGATGCCTTTTTCGTGGCGGTGCACTGTCCCGGTACACTCGGTGATGCTGTCGCTCTCGATGCCGTCGGCGGCAAGTCGTCGATTCGCTCCCGGATCCCTGGCGGATGCGATCACATGGGTCGGCCGAGGAAGACACACAGGATTTTCGCGTCCTTCGAGCCGGGGTTGAAAACGCGGTGATCCACCTCGGCGTCAAAGTAGGCGGCATCACCTTCTTTCAAGACATGGCTCTCGCCGTTGTATTCGAAAGAGACACCGCCTTTCAGCACGATGAGGAACTCCTCGCCTTCGTGGGGCATGGCTTCGCGGCGTCCACCGCCTGCGGGGACATCAAGAACGAAAGGATCCATGTTCCGGTCCGGGCGGCCATGGGCAAGCGCGTGATAGCGGATGTCCGACTGATCCCGGTCGCGCTCGATCTCCTTCCGCTCCCCGGAGCGCACGATGCTCAGCTTCGGCTTGTCATCGAGCCCTTCGAAGAGCTCGGACATGCTCATGCCGAGGGCCTCGCACACCTTCGCGAGAGTGGGTAAGGAAGGAGTTACCCGGAAGTTCTCAACCTTCGAGAGAAGGCCCTTGCCAAGCCCCGAGATCTCCGCGACGCGATCGAGAGTGTAGCCCTTCGACATCCGGGCGGATCTGATCCGGGAAGCCAATTCAACAAGGTTCATTTCAGGAAACCCTCGCCGGAGCCTCGGGCAGGGTCAAGACCGGCCCGAGACCAGGCGAGGGATCTCGTCTCACGGAGAAACTGCGTCGAAGCGGAAAAAGCGTTTCGGCGCCGAAGTCCCGGACAATAAAAGCCGGAACTCACCGGCGCTGGCAGCCGCAGAGGCACCGGGACTCGCCGGTGTCAGCCCGCTCCAGCTACCACCGAGCAGCGTGGCTGAAGTGGCAGGCTTCAGTTTGAGAGTGAGCGTGTTGTCGGCTTGGTTTCGGGCGAGCACCGTATCGCCGGGCTGAGGGCCCGAGAGATTTGTCAGGATGTAGTCCACCGCAGCCGCCTGACTTGCCAAAGGATCGGTGAAGGTCTGCTGCACCTCCTCGCCGTCTTTGATCTGGTCGCCATCGGTATCCGGATCGTCGGGAACGGTCAGATAGACCACCAGCTCCTGGTAATTGGTAAGTCCGTCCTGGTCGTCATCGGCACTATCCTGCACCAGATTGGCGGTGATGGTGACCGAGGCAGCGACGGTATGCGTGAATCCTTCCGGCTGGCTGTTGAAAGGTGCCGCCCAGCCCGTAAAGATATACCCAAGCCCCGGTACCGCCTCGACGGTGATCTGCTCGTTCAAATTGTAGAGCCCGGTCCCGAATGCTTGTCCCCCGGCGGGATCGGAAGATTCCACGCTCACGAAGGCCTTCCCTGCTGCCGCCAGATTGTCATCCAGCGCTAGGGAACTCTGACCGCGCTGGTAGAGCTCGATCACCTCGTTGGTCTTGAGCGCCCGGGTCCAAATACCCACCTCGTCGATCATGCCATCGAAAACGCGGATACCACCGCGAGCTGCTCCGATGTTGAGCGATGCTAGATTCATGTTCGTGCTCGGGCTGGAGAGTGTGCTCCCTGCCTTCACCCCATCGATGAATACGTTCAGTTCGGTGTTCGATCCGTTCTGCGAGAAAACATGGGCCACGTGATGCCACTGTCCGTTGCTCACGCCGGTGTATGAACTGGTGGCATTCTCGCCGATCCACGAATTGTAAGCATCGCCATCCGCCGTCCCGGTCCCGAAGGACACGTCGAAGTTGGTAGCGCCTTCGAAGACGTAGTCGCGCAGGACATCCGCCGCCGTCCCGGTATTGTCGGCATCCGGAGCGAGAAAGAACCAGGCTGAGATCGTGAAGTTCGCTCCTAGTGTGGCAGAGTCCAAGGTAGGAATATTGAACCACCCGCTACCCGCAGTACCGGACGCATCGTTCTTGGCGAGGTTGAGAGCATTGCCCACCAGCAGATCGGAGCGATCAGTCGTGCTGGCAACTTCGGCACCGGCGAAGGTGGCACTACCCGCAAAACCGGCCCCGGTCCCCTCCGCCGGAGTTACACCATAGGTAGTGCCGTTGCCGTAGCTGCCGTTGTGGGTGGCTCCGCCGCCCACTTGGTTCGTGATGCCCGCCGTGCCGCTCGCTTCAAAGTCGTAGTAGGCGATGAGGTTGCTCGCAAGATCGGCCCGGGCAGGGGAAAGAGCGGCGATAGCTCCGAAGACGATCGGATAAAGTCGCATGGAGTTCATAGGAAGATTAAGGTTTATAGGGTTCTCAGATATCGGGCTCAGTTCCTTCTGCGGCGTAGGAGGGCTAGCAATCCGATGCCACCGATCAAGGCGCTGGAAGGTTCGGGAACGGGTAGACCTGAAAGTCCGCGCTGATAGACACTGTCCGGGTCCGGTCCATTGATTTCGTCCGCTGTAAGCGCACGGTCCCAGACCGCGATTTCGTCGAGCATGCCATCGAAGACCCGGATTCCATTGCGCGCGGCACCGAAGTTCAGCGAGCTGAGGTTCATGTTGGCAGTCGGCGCGGTTATCGTCGTGCCGACTTGGCTTCCGTCGATGAAGACCCTCAGCTCGGTATTGGAACCGTTCTGCGTGAAAGTATGGACCACATTGTGCCACTGCCCGGTGGTGAGGCTGGAGGTCGAGGTGGAAGCACCTTCGCCAACCCAAGAAACGAAGGTGCTTCCGGCAGCGGCATTCGTGCCGAAAGAAGCATCGAAGTTATTGCCGCCCTCGAAGACGTAGTCCCGCAGGATGTCGCTGCTCGTGCCGGTGTTGTCGGCATCCGGAGCCAGCATGAACCAGGCGGATATCGAGAAGTTCCCACCGAGAGCCGTGCTGTTCAAGCTGGAGACATTGAACCAGCCGCTTCCGGCAGTGGAGCTCGCATCATTCTTTGCCACATTCAGCGCATTACCGACCAGCAGGTCGGAGCGGTCGGTGGAATTGGCTGGTTCCGCGCCTGCGTAAGACGAGCTACCGGAGAATCCGGCACCGGTTCCAGCAGCTGGAGTGACCCCGAAGGTCGTCCCGCTGCCGTAGCTGCCGTTGTGGGTGGCTCCGCCACCCACTTGGTTTGCAATACCTGCCGTGCCGGTCTGATCGAAGTTGTAGTAGGCGATCAAACCGGTGGTGAGCGCAGCTTGGCTGCTGCTGACAAGCGCCGCGAAGGCACCGATACAAAAGAGCTGGTTCATGATTGGGAGATGTCTGTTTTCAGCGATTCGTAGTGCGCAGGATGTAGCTGTTCACCGTGTTCGAGGGCGCAGGGAAGCTCAGGTTCCACCCGTCCCCGGAAGGAGTGATCGAGGCGGATGGCGAGCTCAGATTGATCGGTTGAAGCGGCCCCTGACCCGCCGTGCCGCTCAAGGACAGGAAGAGACCGATCTCGCCGTTCGCGGGATTTCGCTCGACCCGGGGAGAAGAGAGCGCGATCACACCGGCTTGATTCGGCGAGAGATTGCTTCGCACGAAACTGACCAGCAAGGCGTCGCTGCTTGTGGGACTTGTTCCCGTGATCGTCACTTCGTCGCCGTCGGGAATCTCGTCGCCGTCGCTATCCGCATTGTTGGGTTCGGTTTGATAGACGACAGCCTCCTCATAGTTGGTCAGACCGTCTCCATCGGAATCAGCCGTGTCCTCGCTGAAAGTGGCGCTCGCAGTTACACTCGCGCTCGCAACGTAAGTGAAGGAAGCTGGCTGCCCGGTGAAGCCATCGCTCCAACCTGTGAAAACGTAGCCCGGCCCGGCCGAAGCGACAATCGGCACGCTGACACCTGCACTGTAGAGCCCGCTCCCGCTCACTGTTCCTCCGGTCGTTGGACTTGCACTGAGGGCGATGTGATATTTGACGGAGGTCAAGGTCTCTCCCTGCTCGCCACGTTGGAAGGTCTCGAGCGCCTCTGCTCCACTCAAGGTCCGGTTCCAGATTGCGACCTCGTCGATCGCGCCGTCGAACCAACGGTCATTCGCCGTCCGGTAGGTTCCGATGTGAAAGCCGTTGGCGGAGCCCAATGTATTTCCGGCTGGAATCACCATGGTGTTTCGCAAAACACCGTCGATGTAGATGGTGATCGAACCGGCCGCCTCGGCGGTGGCGGGAATCGAGGCAAGCACCACTTGATGCCAAGTGTTGGCGGTCGCGGTGTCGGCGAGCTGGAAATCCGCCGAAGTATCCGTGCCCGGGACTACATCGGCGAAGGCCTGATGATTCGTGTTCGCGGTGTTACTTGCCTCGCGCAGGCCGAACGAGATCGGAAAGCTACCCGAAGTTTCAAAGACCATGAAGCGACCGGTCGGGGCAAGGTCAGCCCGATACCATGCACTCACCGACCAAGGCTGGTTGGGATCGACGATGCTGGTTACATCCAGGTAGTCGCCCGCACCGTCGAGAACCAACGAGCCGGTCCCCACCTTCACGGCCCCTCCGGCAATCGCAGCGTTCCCTTGAAGCACCCCGTTGTAGGCGGTTCCGCCGCTGGCCGACGCATGATTTGCAGTTCCGCCTTCAAAGTCCCAGTAAGCGACCAAACTGTCGGTAATCGCCGCTGGCGCTAACATGGATCCCGCTATGGAGATCGTCAGAAGTGAAGAGAGATTCTTCATAAGAAAACAAGATGTTGCTAGGTTTTGTCTTTTTTTCGCTTTAGAGAAACCTCCCGATACGATCGTGACGATAGACAGGAAAGGGGATCAAAACCTCGATCTTGGCTGGTCCCCCGTCGTGAGCAGGGAGAGCTATCGGCGGAAGGGGAGTAGCGGGACCCCAACTTGGTGCCCCTTTAACTGTGGAAAATTTGAATCAGAATTGTTTCTGGATCAATTATAAAGTTTCCTTATGGCAACTTCGTGACCCAAGTTGACGAATTGTGAAGCAATCTTCCGCCGATCAGCAATGCCGGGGCGGAATGGCCTCAAGGATTCACCCTGAAGCGATAAAAGGAGGGGGCGGATGGGGGAGATGAAACAGAGAAGATAAAGTCGCCTGAGAACACATCGGCAGCAATTCCCGTAGAAGGTGCCAGCTCGGACCAGTTGGACAGATCATGTGAATGCTCTGCGGATATGCGGAGGCTCAGCGAGCCCAGCGAGGGATGCGAAAATGCAAGTGGTGTCGCCAATGATCCTGGAGAAACAAGCTCGCGGATGTAGTCATACAGGACCGAGTCATTCGACTGGGGATGAGTGCCGGCCGACCTTTCCAGCCACGCCGGGACAGAGTCCAGATCGGCATCCGCAAGCGCATCCTCGGCATCGGCCGGATTGAGGCTGTGCAAGAGTTCCCACCAGTCTTCGAGCGTGTCTCCGTCCGTATCCGCGGCGGATACCCCGGTAGGCAACGCGGAAGGAGAACCTCCCTGATAGATCCCGGCGATTTCCGATTGCCCGAGTGCTCTTGACCACAGGGCGACTTCATCGATCAAGCCGTCAAAATTCCTCCCGGTGCCGCTGCGATGGCCGCCGATGATAAGACCGGCCGTTTCAGCGGCAGGACCAGGAGCGGGAAATTCGTGGTCCGCGACCTCGTTCCCGTCCACGTAAAGCCTCAGGCGATTGCTATCGAAAGTCACCGCCACGTGAGCCCAGCGGTTCGTAAACAGCTCGCGGCTCAGCTCGCATGCGAATGGTCCTCGCGCAAGCGGGGTGGGTTGCGCAGTGCTTGCGCTGCCTGCCGCTTGGAGAGTGACCGTATGAAGCTCCAGATTGATCTTCGACGCATCGTCGGAAGCGCTGCGGAAACCGGCGGACAAAACATAACCCGCGGCACTGGAGCCGCCCAGCGCGCTTTCGAGCAGGAAGTAGCGGTCGTCGCTGCCGTGAGCCGGTAAAGAGGCTGGCTTGCACCAGAGCGAGTAGGTGTGCCCCGCACCGTTGTCATCCAGCGGGTTCCGCCCGGCGCGCTCGGGCAAGGCTGGCGAGTCATCGAGCGTCTGGCGCCCGATACGGAGGTATTGCTGCTGGCCCCGGGAGAACGATACCGCGCCGCCGCGAATACCGCCGTCGGCCACCACCGGGGCTCCATTGACAGGAGTCGCGTCGAAGCGGCTTCCAAGGACACTCCGGTTGTTAAAGTCGCCATCAAAGGACCAGTACGCCCTCAGGTCGCGCCCGAGCCCCTCTCCTTCCTTGGGAGTCAGTTGATCGTAAGGGATCGTCACCTCGCGTTGGATCGTGCCGTCGGCGAGGTGGAAACGCGCGGTGAGCAGCGCGGGATTCACCCGCGTATCCGCGGTAAGCGTCATGAACTGCCGCGGCTGCTGGGACGACCACTCAAGGTCCGGGTGAGTCACGTCAAGACTCGGAATCACCGAGGTATGGGCCGGCGAGGCAACGAAATCATGCAAGTCATAACCGACCCGCTGCCGATGGATCAGATGTCTGGAAACATGGATATCCCCCCCTGCCAGAACGACTCCGGAGATCTTCTTGGAGCGGATGAAGTCGTAAAGCGCATCGCGCTCATACCAGTAGGTGAAGAGATCATCGTTCTCGCCGTTCTTCTTGTCTTCCCACACCTCTCCCATCGCAAGGACCTTGAACGGAGCATTCGAAGCCTCCAATGCCTGCTGGATCCAAGTCCACTGCTCGGGACCGAAAGCCGTCTTCTTGGAAGGATCCACCGGGGAGGCCGCGGTCTGCGACCACCAGCGCGGATCGAGCAGAAAGATCTCCATGAGTCCAAGATCCACCTTGTGGAAAACCCCCTCGGGTCCGGTGCCGAACTGGTCGTGGGCACGATACTCGACGAAGGCCTTGCGCGTATTCTCCCGGCGGTCCGCGGCGTTCACGCCGTTGCCATTGTTCAGACCGAAGTCATGATCATCCCAAGTTCCCACCGCAGACGTGCCGCGGATCAGCGATTTCATGAACGGGGTTTCCAGGAAAGCCCTGTGCTTGTCCCGGCTCGTGGCCAAGTCCGCCACGTCGACATAGGGAGTATCCCCGCCCAAAATCACCTGGTCGGGGTGGAGCGCGCCGATTCTCTCCCACACCGGCTCGGAGGTACTGTTGGCACAAGAAGCAATCGCCACCGTCACCACACCCTTGGCCCCCGTCTTCACCCGGGTGGCAAACTTCAATCCGTCGGCCGGCCCCGCGAGCGGCACCGGCGTGCCCCCGGACAGGTCGTCGATCTTATAGGTGTAGGCTGTTGCCGGCTGCAGGCCGGTCACGTGAAACTTCGCCACGTAATCATTCGCGTCGTCGCTTCCGGACTCGCTGGTCGCCACGATTTGCTGGTCGGCATCGAGCACGCTCAGACGCAGCGGTTTCTCAACCGCGCCGGGACGATAAAGGAACCATGCTTCGGTGGTCTTCACCGTGCCGACCATGGGTCCGGTCTGGGCTAGCGCTGGCAAGGTCATCGCCACAAGCAGCGGCAACAACGCGGACATGGGATCATTGCGGAACGGTTTCATTGCGAAGTCGGAAGGGTCTTGGTCTCAAGCAGCTGCCCGCGATAGGGCGGATGAGGTGGCAGCGGAGGCGCCGAGTGATTCCAATCGGGAAAGTAGGAACGCATCTTCCAGGAGGCCGGAGTGCCTGCCACCAGCTCCGGAAAGCGCTCTCCGCGCTCGCGCATCCGCAACAGGCTGCGGTCGGTGAAAGCTTCCATCAGCGCGGTGAGGTCCGTGACCTCTTCCTCGCTCAGACCGAGATTGCCGAGATCGGCCTTGTTCACCGTTTCCGGATAATCGGTCGGCCCCCAGCGTTCCGGTTCCAAGTCACGGCGGTTGTAGAACTCGATCACCTCGCGCAAGGAAGCGATCGATCCATTGTGGAAATAGGGTGCGGTCAGGGCCACATTGCGCAGCGATGGCGCGCGGAATTGGCCCACCTCTTCCCCGGCCAGCGTATGGCCGCCGAGCCCGGGATCCTTGTCCCCGCGCGAAGGGACGCCGAGATTGTCATAGCCGAAATCGCTCAGCAAAGGCTCCGGCCACGAGGTCGCATGCAGGAAATGGCAATCGGCGCACTTGCCTTTGTTCTTGAAGACCTCCAGCCCGCGCTTCTCCTGCATCGTCAGAGCCTGCCCGTCGCCAGCGAGGTAGTCGTCGATCCGCGCATCGAAGGGCCGGAACACCGGTTCCTTGAGAAACTCCACGAGGGCCCGGTAGGCACGGTTCGCCACCTTGGCATCGTCTCCCCATTCCGCTTCGCTGAGGCCCGTTTTCAAGGTCGCGGCATAGCTCGCCCTGCGCAGCTTTGAGGCAAGCTCCGCCTCGCTACCCACATTCATCTCCGCGTGATCGAAGAACGGTCGCTGCACCTGTTCATGCAGGGTGCGGGCGCTGCCATCCTGAAATAGCCCGCCTTGCCACACCCAGTTCTGCGAGCCGTCGTCTTCCAGCATGTCCTCCTGGTCCATGTTGGGAATCAGCGCGGCATACATCAGGCTGGTCGCGTTCCGGCGGCCATTCCTTCCCAATACCGCCCCCGGCGAAACTGCACGGGGATCGGCGAACGCCGCTTCCGGCTGATGGCAGCTCATGCATGAAATTCCGGATGGATTGGACAGGGTGGAGTCTAGGAACACTTCCTTTCCCACAAGTGACAGGGTCGCCTGCTCCTTCTCGTCCGCTGCCGAGCCATCTGCCGCCAGAGCCAGCGGCAGGGTCATCATCATCATCCGGCAGGTTCCGATCGACATGGCGGTAGCTTCTAAAAGCAGCGATATCGCCAAGTTTCCCATAATGCAACAAAATCGTTTCAGGGAAACTTTTGTCTTGGTCCTCCCGATCGCCGCAGCTAGGGCTTCCGGTGAGGCGCCGGTCCATTGCTCATGACTGAAACTCATCACGATCGGGGTTTTGCGGATGCGCGGGTGAGAACCCTCGTCGCCGTGATGTTTTGTTACCTCTTCTACTACACGGGGCGGCAGAACTTCGGCTTCGCGATTCCCGGGATCTCCCAGGAACTCGGGCTCTCCAAGTCCCAGCTAGGCTGGTGCAGCACCGCACTGCTCTGGTCCTATGCGATTGGCCAGGCAATCAACGGCCAGCTTGCCGATCGCTTCGGCGGCAAGAGCCTGATGACCCTGGGCGGCATGCTCTCGTTCGTGATGAACTGGATCACCAGCTTCGCCGGCGGCCTCGCGGGAGTGATGATCCCTTGGGCGGGCAACGGCTTCGTGCAATCGATGGGCTGGGCTCCGGGAAGCCGCATTCTCTCGAATTGGTGGGACCGCCGCTATCGCGGCCGCGTTTTCGGCTTCTACACCTTTGCCGCTGGCATGTCCTCGGTCGTGACCTACGTCATGGCGGCTACGGTCGTGGGGCACGGCTGGCGCTGGATCTTCCGTGGCCCGGTAGTGCTCATGCTGCTGGGTTGCATCGTTTTCTGGTTTCTTGTGCGGGAGCGGCCCTCTCAAGCGGGCTATGAGGATCTACCGGACGAGCCGGATACGGCCCGGGACAAGCTCCACCCCGAGCGCCATCTGACTTGGTGGGAGCGCTATCAATGTGGCTTCGCCTGCGTCCCATTCCTCTTCGGTTGCGCTGCGATCGGTTTCCAGAATCTCGCCCGCTATGGACTCCTGGTCTGGGTGCCGGTGCACTTCCTGGGTGACAACTGGAAGGACTCCCCGCAGAAGTGGGTTTCCGTCGCACTCCCCATCGGCATGGCCATCGGCGCGGTCTCGGCGGGATGGATTTCAGACCGCGTCTTCGGCGGGAAGCGGGCGCTTCCCGTGGTCATCTTCCTGAGCATTGCCGCAGTATGCGCCACCGGCATGGCCATGCTCGACCGCACCTCGCTGCTCGCCTTGCCGCTGCTCTTCCTCACGGGCTTCTTCGTCTACGGACCCCAGTCGGCGTTCTGGGCCTTGTGTCCCGACCTGCTCGGCAAGCACTTGGCCGGCACCGGCACCGGCATGATGAACTTCTTCGCCTACCTTTTCGCCGGCTTGGGCGAGCCATTGATCGGCCACCTGATCGAATCGAATCACTCCACCCATATGGTCTTCCCCGTGGTGGCGGTCGCCTGCGCCCTCGGCGCTATTCTGATGTCCTTCATCCGCAAAACTGCATGAACACCGAACGCACCGGCGGCCGCGCCCTCGCAGCCGTCTTTTCCGGTCATCGTCATCCCTTCCATCTGCAGCAGTTCCCCATTCCTTCTCCAGGCCGGGGAGAGGTTCTGGTGGACATCACCTGCAGCACCATCTGCGGCAGCGACCTTCACACCTGGCATGGCCGCAGGCAGGAGCCGGTGCCTTGCGTACTCGGGCACGAGATTGTCGGCCGGATCGTGGCGTTTGGCCCCGGAGCACCGCAAATCGATCTTCGTGGCGAGCCCTTGTTAGAGGGAGATCGGATCACATGGACCCTGGCGGCTTCGTGCGGAGAATGCTTCTTCTGCCACCGCGGCCTGCCGCAGAAGTGCGAGAGCCTCTTCAAGTACGGCCACAGCGCGATCGCCCCCGGCCGGGAATTTAGCGGAGGCTTCGCCGAATGCTGCCTGCTCACTCCTGGCACCGGCATTGTCAAACTTCCCGACACCTTGTCGGACGCCATGGCCGCCCCGGCAAACTGTGCGGTGGCTACCGTGGCCGCGGCCTTCCGGCTGGCCGGTCCGGTCGAGGGCGCCACGGTCGCCATTCTCGGCTGTGGCGTGCTCGGTCTCACGGCCGCAGCCATGGCGCGCGAGCTCGGCGCAGCGGAGGTGATCTCCTGCGATCTCGATGCAAGCCGCCGGAATGCAGCCCTGCAATTCGGCTCGGGGCGCTTTTGCGAACCGGCCGGCTTCCTCCCGGACACGCGGGATCTCACGGCCGGGCGCGGAGCCGACCTGACCATGGAGTTCTCCGGCTCCGCCTCGGCAGTTTCCGCAGCCCTGACCGCCACGCGCACCGGCGGGATATCAGTGATCGCGGGAACCACGACGCCCGGGGGCAAAGTGGAGATGGACCCCAATGATCTTGTTCGTCGCATGCTCACCATCCGCGGATTGCACAACTACGCGCCGGAGGATCTCCTGGCGGCCGTGGACTTCCTCACCCGAGCCGAGGGGCTTTTCCCCTTCGCTTCCCTTGATGGCGGCGCTTTTCCCCTCGCCGAAATCACGAGTGCTTTCGAGGCCGCCAACGACCGTCCCGGCCGCCGCGTTTCCATCACACCCTGAACTCCGCAGCATTCCCGAAGTCAGCGAAATGCGGAGACTCTGGTCTGGCGGAGTGAGAGCCGCAGCCCTTGGATTCCCGGGTGAGCATCATCACCGCGGCTAGAACCCTTCTGAAGAAAGGCGAGATCTCGGAAGCACTGGCTACCTTGGACACCCTTCCCCCGGATGAGCGGTCCACAAACCAGGCGATCAGCATCCGGATGGAGGCTTTCCAACGCTCGGATAGACAAAATCTGGCGGACCTCGCCGCGCTGATCTTGCTCACATCCGCGGATTCTCCCGCCGCCTCAGGATCTCCGGAGCCATAAAGCGATCCAAGGGAGCCGAACGCAACCAGTATACGATTTTGTAGGAATTAGGATTGCCAGACGCGTCCCACGTTCTAGCGTCCGCCCGTTCACCGCATTCGTGGTGTTCGTCCGGGGACCACCCGGACATTGCATTCTTACAGGCACGGAGCAGACCAGACTTCTGGATCTTCGGCATCATCTGCCGCCGCTCTGATTTTTCATGATCGGTCACGCCGCGGCTCAGCGTTCGATCCTGATGAAGCTCCATCTCTTTCTACTCACTGCGGTTCTCGCATCCACCCTGCACGCCAAGGACACGCCGTCCTCCAAGCCGAACATCATCTACCTCCTCGCCGATGACCTCGGCAGCCGGGATGTCGGCTGGAGAAATCCCGCGATCAAGACCCCGCATCTCGACCAGCTCGCCAAGCGCGGTGCCACGCTGGAGCAATACTACGTGCAGCCGGTCTGCTCGCCCACGCGTGCCGCCTTTCTCACCGGCCGCTATCCCTATCGCTATGGTTTCCAGACTGGCGTCGTCCGGCCATGGGCACAGTATGGTCTTCCTCTTGAGGAGCGCTTGCTCCCGCAGGCCCTGAAGGAAGCCGGCTACCAGACCGCCATCTCCGGCAAGTGGCATCTCGGCCACATCAGTGCGGACTACCTGCCGACCAAGCGCGGCTTCGACCAGCAGTACGGGCACTACAATGGCGCCTTGGACTACTTCACCCACGTCCGTGACGGCGGCTTCGATTGGCACCGCAATGACAAGATCTCCCGCGACGAAGGCTACTCCACCACCTTGATCGGAAACGAAGCCGCCCGCGTCATCCGCGAGCGCGACAAGGCCAAGCCACTCTTCCTCTACGTTCCCTTCAATGGCGTCCACTCGCCTCACCAGGTCCCGGAGAGCTATCTCGAAAAGTATCCGGATCTGAAAGGCAATCGCCGGACCTACGCCGCCATGATCACCGCCTTGGACGATGCCGTCGGCAAGATCGTGGAAGCGCTGGAAAGCGAGAAGCTCGCGGAGAACACTTTGATCGTTTTCTCCAGCGACAATGGTGGACCGAATCCCGGCAAGCTCTCGGACAATGGCTCGCTCCGCGCCGGGAAGGGCACCATCTATGAGGGCGGCGTGCGCGTCGCTGCGTTCGCTACTTGGCCCGCCAGGATCAAGCCCGGCTCCGCCATCCAAGCACCGCTTCACATCTCGGACTGGTATCCCACCTTGCTGAAGCTCACCGGCGCACCGCAGGAGCAAAAACTCGCCGTCGATGGCAGGGACATCCTCCCCGTTCTCACCGGCAGCGATGCGGCCGCGGAGCGGGAGATCATCCTCAATGCCACTCCTACGGGCGGTGCCATCCGCTCTGGCGATTGGAAGCTCGTGCTCGCTGGCAAGGGCGGAGCGGAACTCTACAATCTCTCCTCGGATCCCTCCGAGAAGCAGGATCTCGCCGCGGCGAACCCGGACAAGGTCAAGCAGTTGAAGGAACGCTACGAACGCCTCACCGCTGCCGCCGTGCCACCCAGGTCCAGGCCGCAGCCCGCGGGCTTCAAGTCCCCGGAAGTCTGGGGCCAGTTTCCCTGATTCCAACGCCATCCCTTATCCGGCATGTCTAACAAGCCGCCTGTGCTGCTGGTTTCCTTCAAGACGGCCTTGGTGGGTCGTCTCGCGATGAGCCACCCCGCGCAGGGGAGCAAAAAGTTGGCATGGTGCCGCAAGAGCACGGGACGGGGCTTACCTCCCCACCGTGGCGGCGAATCAAACCGATCCCCTGCACATGTTACGCAAACCTTTCTCCAAGCCGCCCGCGGCTCGACCTTCGTGTCGATGCCGTCCGATGGCGACCAGCGGGCCTGAAAGACCGTGTGAGTTCATCTTGCGCGAATGTCTCTGGGCCTCGCTCTCGCTCGTTTCCGGTGGTTAAACGGATGGTCTCGCTGCCAGTGCTCCGGTGTCTTGGGTTTCACCGGCCGGCAGCCTGAAAATGCCACGGCGGGCGCGGGATTTTGGGTTTTCCCGAGCCCGCCGTGGTCACTCTCCGGACCCCTGCTTCCTACACCTTCCCTCCCTAGGGGATTTCATTTTGATCCAATACCTTACCATGTTGCTACACAAACTTCATTTGATTGAGCCGGAGAAGGCTACACGACGAACGCTTCGTTTGAACGACGCTCTGATTGATCTACATCGTAGTGGGGAATTGCCCCCGCGCCGGCGTCGCGCCTCCCATTACGTCGCTCGTTTCATCATGGCGGCGGCCATTGCCTCGGCTTCGTCCCAAGCCGCGATCCTCATCGGGCTCGGTCCTGAAACCGCGCTCTATAACAGCGACGTGAAGGGCATCGTCGACGACGGCGGCACCGCCGGCAGCAAGTCGGGGATCCCCGTGCTGGGTACCACCGAGCACGCCCTTGGAGCCACCTTCAACATCACTTTCACCCCGACTTCCGCCGACCTCGAACGGGTGAACCCCAATACGGCGCGGTCGGTTCTGCTGATCGAGGTCGGCGGCACCTCCAACGGCATCGGCCTCTACCTGATCGATGGCGTGCCGACCTTGCTCTCGAAGCAGGGTTCGAACGATGTCACCATTCCGGCATCGCTAAGCGACACCACGCTCCCGGCGATCGCCGTGCAGAGCCCGATCGGCAAGCTGAATGCGGGCTCCACCTATTCCATATCGGCCTCTTGGGACCACATCAACACCATCGAGATCAAGGTCCAACCTCAGGGCGGATCTTCGATCACATCGCGCCACCTGATCTCCGGCACACCGGGCAACTGGTCGGGCAACGATACCCTGTCGGTGAAGACCATCAGCAACACCGGCTCGGTGGGCGGTCTCGCCGGCAATGACGCGGCCAACCAACTGGGTGCACCCTTCGACGTTCACAACGCCTTCAGCTTCACGGGCAACGTGAGCCAGGCACTGTTCTGGAATGCCTCCGCGGTCACGCCGCCAGTGCATTCCGCACCGGAGGTCCTGGGCTTCGAGGTGACCACGCTGCCATCCACCGGTCAGCTCCGCTTGCACTGGCGGGTGACGGAGGGTGGAGCTCCGGCCGCAACCACGATCGAGATCAAAGCGGGCGGAACGACAATCCATAGCCCTACCACCCTTCAAGGGTTCTTTGATCTCCCGGCCGGTTCCGAGACCGCGTTCACCCTGAGCGCGACCAACGCCACGGGTACCACCGAGCAAAGCCGCAATCTGGCGGCTGAATCCGCCTTCACCGCGGCCGTTCGCGCGGATCTTCCGGAAGCTTGGTATCGCTTCAATGATGCGAGCGGTTCGCTCCTGATCGCGGACTCCGCCGAGAACGTCGCGCCGCACACCGGCCAGACCTTCGGCCAATCCGTCAGCGGCAGCACCGGCTTCCTCGATGGCGCCGCTCTCTTCGATGGCGGCAGCGGCGTGATCCTGACGCCTTCCATTCTCGACCCCGGCACGCTGGACTCCGGCTTCACGATCGAGGCGATCGTGAGGCGGGCTCCCGGCGTGGTGGGCGGGAATCCCGTCATCGTCGGCCAACGCGGCAGCACGGGCCGCATTCACCTTGCCTCGACTGCCGATGGCAGGATCCTCACCGACCTCGCCGGCGGCCAGAACAAGGTCGCCGACGGCACCTTGAACGACGACTCATGGGCTCACCTTGCGGTCGTGGTGGATGCCCTGCACACGGAGATCCGCTGGTATGTGGACGGCGTGCAAGTCGGCACCAGCGCCGATGGCCTCAACCCGGACGGCACGACCTTCGATCCCAACCTGGTCCTCGAATCGGCCACCGGCGATTGGATCATCGGCGTGGGCAAGGCGCTCGCCGGCAACCACTGGAAAGGCCACATCGACGAGATCGCGATCTACCGCAGCGTCCTGGATGATCCGAATGGTGACAACGACAAGGCCGACTCGCGCATTCCCGCGCACCGCAACGCGTGGTGGGATGAAACCTCCGGCCTGCTGGAGTTCAACGCATCCAAGACCACGGTCAGTTCCGGAGACCCGGTGAACCTGCTGGCCCGGGTGGGCAGCGACATCACCGCCGTGAGCATCGATAACGGGGTGGGAAGCGTGCCGATCGTCAATGGCCGCGCCTCCGTCACGATCAACCCCTCGGTCAGCGCCACCTATCAGGTCACGGCGACCGGCCCGGGTGGCAATAGCACCCGCAGCATCGCGATCACCGCGCTGCAATACCAAGCGCCGATCGTGAAGGGCTTCCAAGTGACCAAGCTCGGCACGCCAGGTCAGGTCCGGGTCCACTGGAAAGTCTCCGAAGGCGAAGCCCCGAACCCGACCAGCCTGGTCTTCAAGGCCGGAACGACGGAGCTTCATACGACAACCACGCTCCAAGGCTTCGCCGATGTGGATGCGGGCACTGCGACCAGCTTCACGCTAAGCTCGACCAATGCCACGGGCACCACCGAGGTGACCGACGACCTGGATGCGGAGAACGACTTCTCGGCTGCCGTGCGTCAAGACGCTCCGATCGCGTGGTTCCGCTTCAACGATGCTGCCGGTGTGGAACTGTTCGTGGACTCCGCGGACAACGTCGCGCCCCACAACGGGAACAAGAGCGGCTCGCCCGTCAGCGGCGTGGAGGGCGTGGTGGACGGCGCGATCTCCCTCGACGCGAACGGTGCAGTGGTGAGCGATCACATCCTCAACCCCGCCCAACTCGATCCCGGCTTCACCATCGAAAGCGTGGTGCGCAAGGACGTGGCGATCAATGCCGCGAACCGCGCGATCGTCAGCCAGGGCGACCTGAACGGCACCGGCCGCGTGCTCCTCGGAGTATCCGATGACAAGGGCATTCCGCGCACCTACCTCGGAGGCACCCACAAGGATGCCGACGTGGGACTCGGTGCTGAAGTCTGGGCCCACCTCGTGGTGGTGGTCGACGCTCTCAACACTGAAGTGCGCTGGTATCTGGATGGCGAGCTGATCGGCACGACCGAAGACGGATTGAATCCCGACGGCTCAACCTTCGACCCGAACTTCATCTTCGAAGCCTCCGAAGGTGTCTGGAACATCGGTGCCCAGAAGACCCTGACCAACGACCGCTGGCGCGGCGAGATCGACGAAGTGGTGATCTACAACACCCTGCTCGACGATCCCGATGCCGACGGAGACACCGCGGACTCCCGCATCCCCGCTCACCGCTCGGCCTGGTGGAGCCAGACCTCCGGCGTGATCCAGCTCAGCAGCGCGGCATCCACGATCGCCCAAGGCGAATCGACCGAGCTGACCATCAAAGTCGGACCGGACATCACCTCGGTCAGCATCGACAACGGCATCGGCAACGTCCCGCTGGTGAACGGCAACGCCTTGATCACCCTGAATCCAACGGTCACGACGACCTACACGATCACCTTGACCGGTCCCGGCGGCACCTTCACCCGGACCATCACGATCACCGTGGCGACCCAACCCCTGGTCGTGAGTGGCACCCTGCTGCAAGGCGGCAACCTGGTAATCAGTTTCAGCGGTGCTCCCTCCACGACTTTCGATGTGAGAGGCACCTCCGATCCATCCACCGGCTTCAGCGAGCCCTTCGGCACTGTCACCACGGATGCCAACGGCATCGGCACCGCGACAATCGCCGTTCCGCAGGGCAGCCCGAAGAAGTTCTTCAGGATCCAGGACCAGTAATCCCCTCAAGGCCGGGGCGGCAGGATTCACCCCTCCCGCCCCGGCGATGCGGACGACCCAGCAACTGCAGATCCCGAATACCAGATCTCTAGTAATTCAAGCGCGGCGGGCAGCGATGCCCGCCCCAATCGAAAGATGAAAGACGTAAGAACAATCAAGCGGCGGCAGCGGCACCCGGCAGGCTTTGCGCTGGTGGTCGCACTGAGCCTGCTGGTGCTGCTGCTGGTGCTTGCGTTCGGTTTGCTTTCTCTCTCCGCCGTGAGCTTGAGGTCCAGCTCGCGGGACGCCTCGCTGCAACAGGCGAAGTCCAACGCCAGGCTCGCCCTGCAGCTTGCGATCGGCGAGCTGCAGTCGCTGGCGGGACCCGATCAACGCGTGACCGCCCCGGCAGCGATCCGCAGCGAAGCAGGGCAGAATCGCCTCACGGGAGTATGGGAAGGTTGGCGATGGAACGGCGAAGGCAGCACGCCGAACTGGGACAAGGAAAAGTCCGACCGCTTCAAGGGCTGGCTAGTCTCGAACCCCGACCCCCGGAATACACGCAAAGAAGAGTTCGCCGCGGGTGAAGGCAATGGTGCCCCGATCAAGTTGGTGGATGCCACCAAGCAGGACGACAAGGCCGTGCAAGCCGCCGCGGTTCCCAGCAGGAATAAGCAAGGACGCTTCGCTTGGGCGGTATTCGATGAATCCCAGAAAGCCTCCATCTCGGTCGGCAACGAGAAGCCTGAGACCTTTGCGACCGCCTACGATCGCTCGGGGGCAGCCGGAACCTACGGCTTCGAGGCAGTGAAAGCAGCCGACTGGAGCGCGCTGGCAGATGAAAAGACCGAGCACGAGAAACTGCTGAGCACCGGCCAGGCACGCCTCGCGGGACTCACTCCGGAAAATCTGAACTTCCACGACCTCACCAGCAACAGCCGCGCCGTCCTTAGCAATGCCGCCGAGGGCGGCCTCGCCAGCGATCTCTCGCGCCTCTTCGCGAACACCGCCTTGCCGACCGACTTCTCCACGCGCTTCCTCTACTCGGACACGAACTCGCCGCTGGTCGGCCTGCCCTCCCGCTTCAGCGGTGCGAACCCACTCCCCAGCCCCGATCCCGCCTGGGCGCTCCTCCACTCGCACTACCGCTCCTACAGCAAGCTCGTCGGTGGCAGCTCGCCCTATCTCGATGCCACGGTCACCTCGGTGACGGCGCGTCCCACTGCCGCCACCGCAGGAAGCCAGCTCCTCCGCCACAAGGCCTTCACCGAGCAGCAACTCGCACCCGTTGTCGCGAAGGCCCAGTTCGTCTTCAGCCTGGCCTTCGGCTATCAGCCGGACACCTTGCCGAACATGTGGTCCGAGGGCAGTGCCCGCAAGGAACCGCAGCAGATCCGCGACGAGTACATCACCTGGCTCGTCATTGATCCCGTCATCACGCTCTGGAATCCCTACAACGTGCCGCTCCGCTTCACCGGAGCCCGTGTGGAGCTCTACCGCATCCCGCTCGCCTACCGCATCTACAAGAACGGCCAGCTTATCAACGCGGAGTATACCAAGCTCACCAACGCCCACACGGTGGAGGACTTCAAGACCCGCGAAGCACGCTTCTACCGCCTCAACATGCTGCCGGAGGATGGCGCCACCGATCGCGTGCTGGCCCCGGGTGAACATGTCGTCTTCACCGCGCACAACCACCGCATGCACGGCAGCCACGGCTACAACATCAACGGCGTGGACATGCGCCCGGGCTTCCATCCGCCCGCAGGCAATGCCAGCGACGAGGCCGTCGGCGGCGTCACCACCCAGAACATCTTCGTCAATTCGAACGGTGTCTCTTCCGGCAAGGACTACGGCAAGACCGTGCGCACCATCGCGGTGAAAGCCGGCGACCAGATCCAGATCGAGGTGAAGCCGGAACGCGCCGGTATCGACGACTTCAAGGAAGCGGGCGGCAAGGAGATCACCGGCTTCATGAAGTACTATCTCGGCGGTGGCAATGTGACCCGCCTGCTCGGCGGCATCGAACTCGACTACGGTGATCGCGAGAAGGAACTCCTGCCACACTACCCGCCGGAGGACCTTCCCACCATCGTGGTCAGTTCGGACATCCCAAAGGGAAGCACCGGAGGACTGAACGCCGCCCGCCATGCCTTGCGCTTCAAGGAGCCTTTCCTGATCGCCACCTTCCAGGAGAAGACCGAGCGCGATTCCCGCTTCCCGTCCCGCTCCTGGATCGGCAATGCCCCGGTGAACCACTACTCTAGCGCGGGCCTCGACCAGACCGAGGGCTTCGAGAATCACCAGTACGAGTTCAAGTGGGAACCGATGATCGACTGGCCGCCTAACAGCCCGACCATCGAGATCAGCAATACCAACAACCGCGGCTACGGCGGCCCCGGCATCTACGCCCAGAGTGGCGCGGAGCTCGCCACTTTCGCCAGCATCCCGCTCGCTCCGGCTCACTCGCTCGCACAGCTCCGCCATGCACCCTTGAATGCTGGCGGACAGCTCCCTCTCACCGCCCAGGTGCTGGCAAACTCATTCGAGCCCCCCTTGCTCGGCACCGACAAGGTCCGCGCGGATGCGGGCAGTCGTGTCTACCTCGATCACTCCTACCTCGCGAACAACGCCCTCTTCGACCGTTACTTCCTCTCCAGCGCCGCGGATCACCCCTCCCTGCCGGGAAAGCAGGAGCGCAAGGCGAAGGACCTCTTGGAAGACTTCTTCACCGAGGGCAAGGCCCTGCCTAACAGCCGCTTCATCCCCCACACCGGCGGGCAGGATGCCGGGGAACTGGCCAAGCATCTCGAGTCTTCCGCGGATGCCTACCGCGAGATCGGTGCTCACCTTCTCATCGACGCGCCCTTCAACGTCAATTCCACCCGGGTGGCCGCCTGGCAGGCCTTCCTTGCCTCGAACTTCGGAGCCCCCGCTCCCCTATTGGAGAACGGCTCGCTCAAGGCCCATGAGGGCGACGGCGTGCCGGTGCTGCGCCAGTCCCACGTGGTCGCCGGCGACTTCGAATCCGGTAGCGGCCCGATGGGCACCGATCACGCAAAGTGGAATGGCTACCGCCGTCTGAGCGCCTCCCAGATCGAGCAACTGGCGGAGGAGATCGTGGCCGAGGTGAAGAAGCGCGGCCCCTTCCAGTCCGTCGCGGAGTTCGTGAACCGCCGCCCCGGTGACTCCGAACTTGGCAAGAAGGGCGCCTTGGAAGCCGCGATCGAACGCTCCGGCCTCAACGGATCGGTGCTCGATTCCAACCACGCCTTGGCCGATGGCAGCAATACCGCCGACGGCGCTCCCGGCGTCATCAACCAAGCCGACCTCCTCACCCCGCTGGCCCCTCAGTTGGTCGCCCGTGGCGATACCTTCCGCGTGCGCGCCTACGGCGAATCCGAGGACCGCGCGGCAAAGGTTTGGGCGGAGGCCGTGGTGCAACGCGAACCCGAGTTCATCGATGGCACCGACAAGCCGGAGGCCGCCGAACTGGAATCCGCCGTGAATCAGCGCTTCGGCCGCCGCTTCGAAGTCGTTTCCTTCCGCTGGCTCAAGGAGAGCGAGCTCTGAGACCTGCCTCACTAACAGCAATTTTCCCAACCACACACATGAAGATGAAGACACTGACAGCGATCCTTGCCCTTGCCACGCCCTTCGCGGCCATGGCGGAAGAAAGAACGGTGGAAGCTTCCTTCTACTGCTTCAAGTATGCGCCGGGCGCGGAAACCATCCAGGTCACGGATGGCCAGAGCGAGAAGGCCCTGCGCCTCTCCACGGCGAACATCATCGGCGCGGTCCCGCTGAAAGTGAAGGACGATGAAGCCGTCATCCAAGGTGGCGACAAGGCATCCCCCGCTGCCCGGGTGAAGATCCCGAAGCGCTTCAACAAGGCCCTTGTCGTGCTCGTGCCTGCACCTTCCGGCAGCGCCGAGAAGTATCGCGCCTTTGCCATCGACTTCGGCAGGGACCGTTTCCGCCCGGGCACCTACCGCATGGTGAATATCTCGAAGAAAGCCGTGCGCGGCGCGATCGGGAAGAGCTATGCCGAAGTGAAATCGGGCGATACCGCCGACATCGAACTTCAGGGCGATGAAGGCGCAACCCAAGGCGTGAAGTTCGAGTTCCATGAAGGAGGCAAGTGGAACCGGCTGACCGAGACCCGCGCCGCGGTGCGCCGTGACCGCCGCTGGCTGGTGCTCGTGCACGAGGATCCGGTGACACAGCGCATGAACCTCCGCAGCATTCCCGACCGGGAGATCCGGCCGACGCCGCCTCCGGTCACGACCGCCGCGCTGGCCGAATGATCCCACTACCTTACTCAAACCAAGATCTGACATGAAGACCTCTTACGCACTCCTCGGCCTCCTCGCTTCCTTGGCAATTCCCGCTCATGCGGAACGCAAGCCGAACATCCTGGTGATCGTCGCGGACGACCTCGGCTGGGGAGAACTGACCTCCCAAGGCATTGCCAAGGATATCCCGACACCGAACATCGATAGCATCTCCCGGAACGGCATCCGCTTCACCAACGGCTACGTGAGCGGCCCCTATTGCAGCCCCACCCGCGCCGGCCTGCTCACGGGGCGCTACCAGCAGCGGTTCGGCCATGAGTTCAACCCCGGGCCGCCGACCGAGGCGAACCAAGCTGTTGGACTCTCACTGCAGGAGACCACCATCGGGGATCGCCTGAAGTCCGCAGGCTATGCCACGGGATGGTTCGGCAAGTCGCATCTGGGCAATGCTCCCGAGTTCCATCCGCAGAAGCGCGGCTTCGATGAGTTCTACGGCTTCCTCGGCGGCGCGCACAGCTATGTGGATCCGGGCCAAGGCGTGAATGCCGTGCTGAAGGGCACGGAGCCGGTGAAGGATCCGGGCTATCTGACCGAGGCCTTCGCCCGCGAAGCGGCATCCTTCATCGAACGGAAGAAGGACGAGCAATGGTTCGTCTACCTGCCCTTCAATGCCGTGCACGCTCCGCTCGAAACGCTGGAGAAGTACGAGAGCCGCTTCAGCTCCATCCAGGACACGAAGCGCCGGAAGTTCGCGGGTCTCCTCTCCGCTTTGGATGATTCGGTCGGCACCGTCCTGAATAAGGTCCGCGAACTGAATCTGGAGGAGGATACCCTGATCTACTTCTTCAGCGACAATGGCGGCCCGACACCCTCGATCACGTCCGGCAACGGACCGCTCAAGGGCTACAAATCACAGACCTCTGAAGGCGGCATTCGCGTGCCCTTCTCCGTGCAGTGGAAGGGCACGATTCCGGCGGGCAAGACTGAAGATCGCCCGGTGATCCAGCTCGACGTGCTGCCCACCAGCCTGGCCGCGGCCGGCGTGGAGGCAGATCCCGCATGGAAGCTGGATGGCGTCAACCTGCTCCCCTACCTGAAGGGCGAGAAGACCGAAGCCCCTCACGATGCGCTCTACTGGCGCTTCGGCCAGCAGCTCGCCGTCCGCAAGGGCGATTGGAAGCTGGTCAAATCGGTGGCCGATGGCAATGCCCGCGGCGGTGCCGGCAAGGCCAGCGTCGAGGAAGCGAAGCTCTACAACCTGAAGGACGATATCGGGGAAAAGAACGATCTCGCTGCCGCTAACCCGGATAAGGTGAAGGAGCTCACCGAGCTCTGGAACCAATGGAACAGCAGCTTGGTCGATCCCAAATGGCACCCGAACGGTCCTCGCCGGGGCAACCGCAACAACAACTCCGGCAGCGAGGTCACCAGCAATGCCTCTCGCACCGGCCCGTGGAAATCCGGAGATGTCCTGAGCAGTGCCGACTCGCCCGATGTCGCGGGCAAGGCATTCACGGTGGCAGCGGAGATCGAGGCCGGGGACGCGCCCGCCGGCGTGGTGGTGGAGCAAGGCGGAGCGGCTCGTGGCTATGCTCTCCACGTCACGGAGGGCAAGCTCGCCTTCTCCGTGCGCGCCAGCGGTGATCTCAGCACCATCGCCTCCACCGAGGCACTCACTCCCGGACCCCACAAGTTGGAAGCCGTGGTCAGCGCCGCTGGCGAGGTGACCTTGAAAGTGGATGGCAAGACCGTGGGCGAGGGCAAACTCCAGGGAGGAGTCGATCGCCGTCCCGGCGAAGGCCTCACGGTCGGCCACGGCGGTCGTACCGCAGTGACCGGGCGTGACGGCAACCGTGAATTCACCGGCAAGGTGAGCCAGGTCACGGTCAACGTTCTCTAGCTAGCATACACGGATGGTTGGCTGAAGGGGGCACTCACGTGCCCCCTTCACTCCCCTCCTGCTACCTCGATCTGATCTCTACGGGACGGCCATCGCCGCTCCTGCTGGAAGACCACGCGTCAACGCGAGCCGGTCCAGGACTCCAATAGCTCTTTCCGCTCGGTGGCGGTTGAAGGGCACGGTCCGGGAAAATTCATCTCCACCCGGGTCGTGCCCACCTGCCGTGCTCTCGCGTTTATCGATCCTCTTCCATCATCATGCATTCCCGCATCCCGCTTGCGTTCGCATTCATCCTACCGGCTGCCGCGGAGACCACCGCACCGGATCCGGCCCATCTCGAGTTCTTCGAATCGAAGGTCCGGCCCATCCTCAGCCAGCACTGCTACTCCTGCCACTCCGCCGATACCAAGGCCGCGGGCGACTTGCGCGTGGATGATCTGAACGGCCTGCTCAGCGGCGGCAACAATGGCCCCGCGGTGGTGCCGGGCGATCCCGACAAGAGCCTGCTCATCCAACGCGTGGTGCACAAGCAGGAGCGGCTCCTGATGCCGAAGGAGAGCGATCCTCTCACGGAATCACAGATCTCCGATCTGCGAACCTGGATTGCCAATGGTGCCGCATGGCCCTTGGAGAAAATTCCGGAAGACTTGGGCAAGGTGACGGCGAAGTACGATAAACTCCGTAAGAATCATTGGGCATGGCAGCCTCTCGGATCTCCCGCCCTACCCGCCGTGAGGGAGCAATCCTGGGTCCGGGGAGACATCGATCGCTTCGTGCTCGCGAAGCTGGAAGAGGAGAGCCTGCCACCCGCAAGCGATGCCGATCCCGTAACACTGCTACGGCGCCTGAGCTTCGACCTCACCGGACTGCCGCCCGAACCCGATCGCATTGCGGCCTTCATCAAGGATCCATCGCCCGCCGCCTATGAAGCGGAGGTGGATCGCTTGCTCACGTCCCCAGGCTTCGCCGAACGCTGGGGCAGACATTGGCTGGATGTGGCGCGCTACGGCGAATCGACCGGACCTTCGCGCAACATTCCCTATCCGCATGCGTGGAAGTATCGCGACTACGTGCTGGACGCGGTCGCAAGGGACATCCCCTTCGACCGCTTTATCCAGGAGCAGATCGCGGGCGACCTCTTGCCTGCGGAGGCTGGCCCGGAACGCGATCGCCTGTTGACTGCGACCGGCTTCCTCGCCCTTGGTGTGAAAGACGTGAACCAGCGCTTCAAGGTGCGCTTCCAAATGGACAACGTGGACGAGAAGATCGACACGGTCACACGCTCCGTCCTCGGGCTTACCGTGAGCTGCGCCCGCTGCCACGACCACAAGTTCGATCCCGTGCCGATCACGGACTACTATTCCCTGGCCGGCATCTTCACCAGCACGGAGGACGGCGCCGGCGTGCGGAACAAGATGGGCGGTGGCGGCCTCGACTACTATGACCCGAAGAATCTGATCCCGCTCTCCACCCAGCCACCCCCGCCGCCTGCGGACCAGGTTGCGGCCTTGGAAGCGAAAGTCGCGGAGACGAAGAAGGCATGGGATGAGATCCGCGGCACGCCTGAAGGCCTGAAACCGGGACGCAATGGTCAACCGACGCAGCGGCCCTATCGCCTCCGCTATGAACGTGCGCAGGCTGACCTGCTTGCTTTGGCCGATCCGGCCTCACGCGGATATGCGGTTCATGGCGTGCGGGATGCGGCCAAGGTAGCGGACACCCAGGTGCGCATCCGCGGCGAAGCCGAGCGTCTCGGCCCCGCGGTTCCACGTGGCTTCCTGAGCGCCTTCGAAGTTCCCGGCACTCCCGCGGTGAATCCATCGCAGAGCGGCCGCCTCGAACTGGCCCGCTGGCTCACCAGTCCGGAGAACCCTCTGACCCCACGCGTGATCGTGAACCGCACCTGGCATCATCTCTTCGGCCGGGGTCTCGTCAGCACCGTCGACAACTTCGGCGTGACCGGCGACACGCCCTCGCATCCTGAGCTCCTCGACTACCTCGCGAAGCGCTTTGTCGAGCAAGGCTGGTCGACCAAGAAACTCGTGCGTGAGATCGTCCTGAGCCGTAGCTATCGCTTGGGCTCTGAGGCACCGGACGGCCACCGGCTCAAGGACCCTGACAACCGCTGGATCTGGCGGCACTCGCCACGGCGGATGGCGGCCGAGGAAATCCGCGACGCCGTATTGGCATCGAATGGAGAACTACTCGATCGCCCCGCCGCAGAGCATGCCGTGAAGCGCCTGCGCATGGTCGAGATGCGGGACAACGGCCCCGAAGCCAAGGGCGTTCACGACCGTGCCGATCAGGAACTGGCACGGAGTATCTACCTGCCGCTGATGCGCGGGGTCACTCCGAAGTCTTTGGAAGCCTTCGACCCGGTTTCCCAAACACTCGTCACCGGGCAGCGCGATGCAACCACGGTCCCGGGCCAGGCTCTCTTCTTCCTCAACTCCGCCTTCGTGCGCGAACAAGCGCTTGTCTTTGCCAAGGATGTAAATGCCGATACCCGGACGAGCGGGGAGGATCGGATCGATGCCCTCTATCTCAAGATCCTCGGACGCCACGCAAGCTCCAGCGATATCGCCCAAGCCCGGGATTTCCTGATGGAGTTTGAGCACTCGTGGGAACCACCGCTGCCCTCCGCAGGACAGGGATCGGGCGCCATCGCGGTGAATGTCACCGGCGGCGGCACGGGGGACGACGCCGCTGCCAATCCGGATGATATCCCGCGCAATGACCTGACGGCGGTGGACAAGTCCATCGAAGCGCCGGATGCGCGGACAGCGGCTTGGATGAGCCTCATCCAAGCACTCTACGCCTCCGCGGAGTTCCGCTTCATCCGCTAACTACGGGATCCCTGGTAGAAAACGCATCCACGACATGAGCATTCATTCACGACGATCGATCCTCAAATCCGCCGGGGCGGGCTTCGGCTACCTGGCACTGGCAGGCTTGCTCGGGCAGCAGCGCTTGGCAGCCGCCAGTCCGTTGTTACCAAAGCCCCCGCATTTCAAACCGCGCGCAAAGAAGATCATCTTCATCTTCATGGAGGGCGCGATGTCCGGCATCGACACCTTCGACTACAAGCCGGTCGTCCAGTCGAACGACGGCAAGACCGGGCCCGGAGGCGGCCGCGTGACCGCATCGAAGTTCGCCTTCAAGCAGTATGGCGAGACCGGCACCTGGTTCTCCGAGCTACTGCCGAATATCGCCACCCATGCGGACAAGTTCTGCTGGCTGAGAGGTCTCCATACCGATACCCCGGCCCACCCTCAGGCGGTGGTTCAGCTCCACACCGGCAGCGCGAATGCGGCCCTCACTCGTCCGAGCATGGGAGCATGGCTCCTCTATGGTCTCGGCACCGACAATCAGGACTTGCCGGGCTACATCACCATCAATCCCTCGCCGAACTTCGGCGGCACGGTGAACTATGGAAGCGCTTTCCTTCCCGCACACTTCCAAGGCACCCGGATCACGGATTCCGGCTTCCTCTCGAATCTCAAGGCACAGTCCGAGGCCGGCCTCCAGCGGCGCCAGCTTGACCTCGTGCAGTCGATGAATCGCAATCTCGCCGCATCCCCGGGCGCACCGGATCCGGTCGACGGCATCATCGCCTCCTACGAGCTCGGCTTCCGCATGCAGGACAAGGTCCCGGAGCTGCTGAATATCTCGAAGGAGCCGGAACACGTGAAGGAAGCTTACGGCGTGAAGGATGGCCCCGCAGGAGCCTTCGCGCGGCAGTGCTTGATGGCCCGGCGCCTGAGCGAGGCGGGAGTGCGCTTCGTCGAGATCTGCCAGCCTGGATGGGATCACCACAACAACCTTCACAAGGGCCTGATCGAGCGTTGCGGCAATGTCGACCAGCCGACCTCCGCACTGCTGGCAGACCTGGAACAGCGTGGCCTGCTGGAAGATACCTTGGTCCTTTTCGGGTCGGAGTTCGGGCGGCAGCCGACATCCCAGGGCCGGGATGGCCGGGATCACAATATCACCGGCTACTCCATGTTCCTGGCGGGAGCCGGCGTGAAGGCGGGCTACACCCATGGCGGCACCGACGAGTTCGGGATCCAAGCGGTGGAAGGACAGATGCACACGAACGACCTCCACGCCACCCTGCTGGCCCTGATGGGATTGGATCACGAAGCTCTCACCTATCCCTACGGCGGACGCGATTTCCGCCTGACCGATGTCGCCGGCAAGGTCGCGACCGAGATCTTCGCCTGAGGCCAAGGCATGAAGAAGGCCCGGGGTCGTAGCGACCCCGGGCCTTTTCCGTCACTACCGTGATCAAATGGAGTGATCCTTCGGAGCTTCCTTCTCCGTTTTCTTGGGGCGCTGGGAAGGTTTGGGATCCGGGAAGCGCAGGCCCACGATGTCACCGTGGGCCAAGGCCATTTCCTCGACTTGGTCTCGCGTGGCCCAGACTTCGATCTCGCGGCGCGAACCGTTCTCCGGCACCACGCTGAGACGGGCGACCGGACCGGCCACGAAGAGGTGGCTGACGCGACCGGCAAGGTGGACGCCCTCCTCCGCGGCGAAGCGCAGCTCGATTTCGTGCGGGCGCACGTAGCGACCGTCGTCCAGCTTGTTCACTTCGCCCAGGAACTCGTAGACGAATGATGTCCGAGGTTCATCGTAGATACCTTGCGGTGCCCCGGTCTGTTCGATCCGCGCATTCCGCATCACCACCACTTGGTCGGCCAGCTCGAGCGCTTCCTCCTGGTCATGGGTGACGAAGAGCGTGGTCAATCCGATCTCGTCGTGGAACTGGCGCAGCCAGCGGCGCAGGTCCTTGCGCACCTGGGCATCGAGCGCTCCGAAAGGTTCGTCGAGCAGCAGGACCTTGGGACGGATGGCCAGGGCGCGGGCCAGGGCCACACGCTGGCGCTGGCCGCCAGACAGCTCGTGAGGCCGGCGCTTGTCCAAGCCGTCGAGCTTCACGAGATGCAAAAGCTCCTTCACGCGGGCGTTGATCTCGCTTTTTGCGGGGCGGGCCGCTCCGGGTAGCACCGTCAGGCCGAAGGCGATGTTATCCGCCACGGTCATGTGCTTGAAGAGCGCGTAGTGCTGGAAGACGAATCCCACGCCCCGCTTGCCGGCGGGCACGTCGGTCACGTCCTCGCCGTGGAAAAGCACGCGACCGCTGCCGGGATCGGCATACTCCAAACCCGCGACGATGCGCAGCAAGGTGGTCTTGCCCGAACCGGAGGGGCCGAGCAGCGCCGTCAGCGAACCATTCGGCACCTCAAGCGAGACGTCGTCGAGAGCGGTATAGCTGCCGAAAGTCTTGTGGATGGACTGGATGGAAACAGACATGGAAGTTTCGGATCAGTGGCGCCCCTTTGCGGAGTGGCCGGTAAAATGTTCGACAGCGGTCTTCAGACCAAGGGTTACGAGAGCGAGGAGGGCGAGCAGTGCGGCACACGCGAAGGCGGCGCTGAACTGGTATTCATTGTAGAGCACTTCCACATGGAGCGGCAGGGTGTTGGTCTTGCCACGGATGTGGCCGGACACGACCGACACGGCACCGAACTCTCCCATGGCGCGAGCATTGCAGAGCAGCACGCCGTAGAGCAGGCCCCACTTGATATTGGGCACGGTCACGCGGCGGAAGATCTGCCAGCCGTGTGCTCCCAGGGTCACCGCCGCTTCTTCCTGATCGCTGCCTTGGCTCTCCATCAGCGGAATGAGCTCGCGGGCCACGAAGGGGAAGGTGACGAAAACCGTGGCCAGCACGATTCCCGGCAGGGCGAAGATGATCCGGATGTCATGCTCCAGCAGCCAGGGACCGAACCAGCCCTTCGCGCCGAAGAGCAGCACGAACACCAGACCGGCGATGACCGGTGAAACGGCGAAGGGTAGGTCGATCAGCGACAGCAGGAAGGAGCGCCCCTTGAAGCGGAACTTCGTGATCAGCCACGCTGCGGCCAGACCGAAGACCGTATTGAGTGGCACGGCGATCCCCGCGGCGAGCAGTGTCAGCTTGATCGCCGACAAGGCGGCATCGTCCTCCAACGAAGCGACGAAGACTTCCGTCCCCCGCCGGAAGGCCTCGATGAACACGGCAGCCAGCGGCAGCAGCAGGAAGAGCGTGAGAATAACGAAGGCGAGGAGGATCAGGATCCATCGCACCGGCGCCGATTCGGTGGTTGCAGGTCGGTAGGCCATCGCTTCAGCGGGTCTGCCAGTTGAGCCGGCGTTGCAGGAGGTTGATAAGGAAAAGCAGCGCGAAGGACACGATCAGCATGCCGGAGGCGATCACCGCGGCAGCCTCGTACTTGAACTGCTCAAGCTGGGAAACGATCAGCAGGGGCAGGATCTCCGTCTTCATCGGCAAGTTGCCCGAGATGAAGATCACCGAGCCGTATTCCCCGATCGCTCGAGCGAAGGCCAGGGTGAAGCCCGTGATCAGCGCGGGCACGAGCAGCGGGAAGATCACCCGCCGGAACGTGGTCCAGCGGTTCGCTCCCAAGCTCGCCGCCGCTTCTTCCAATTCGGCACCCAGGTCTTCCATCACCGGCTGCACCGTCCGCACCACGAAGGGAAAACCGATGAAGGTGAGCGCGATGAATACCCCGGTGGGCGAATAGGCCCCCTTGATCCCCCATGCGGCCAAGTACTGCCCCAGCCAGCCGGTAGGGGCATAAATCGCCGTGAGCGTGATGCCCGCCACCGCCGTGGGCAGCGCGAAGGGCAGATCCACGATGGCATCGAGGATCTTTTTCCCGGGGAATTCGTATCTAACAAGAACCCAAGCCACCAGCAGCCCGAGCACCATGCTCACCCCCGCCGCCGCAGCACTGGCCCCGAAGGTCAGCTTCGCCGCCGCCAGCACACGCGGTGAGGTTAGGATTTCCCACCATTGCCCCGGCCCCAGACCGGCAGCCTTGATAAACAGGGCCGCCAGCGGGATGAGGATGATGAGGCTCAGCCAGGTGATCGTAATTCCGAGGGACAGCCCGTAGCCGGGTATGACTCGTTGTTTCGCCATGGAAGAAAAGTCGGTGGGAGAGGAAGGCGGAAAGACTGGAGCCGACGGCTCCAGTCTGATGCCCGGACCTCACAAGCGCAATGCTCGTGAATGCCAACTCACTTCGCTTGATAAGCTTGGTCGAAGGTGCCGCCGTCGTCGAAGTGCGTCTTCTGGGCCTTGGCCCAACCACCAAAGTCCTTGTCCACGGTGACGAGCGGGATGTCCTTCAGCTTGGAGCTGTACTTTGCCAGGATCTCGGCCTTGCGCGGACGGTAGAAGTGCTTGCCCGCATAGTCCTGCGCTTCGTCGGTGTAGAGGAATTCGAGGTAAGCTTTCGCCGCTTCCGCCACGCCGTCCTTCTCCGCGTTCTTGTCGACCACCGCGACCGGCGGCTCGGCCAGGATACTGAGCGACGGATAGACGATCTCGGTTTCACCCGAGAACTCCTTCTCGATCAGGTAGGCTTCGTTCTCCCACGAGAGGAAAACATCCCCGATCTTACGCTGGGCGAAGGTCGTGGTGGAGCCGCGGGCGCCGGTATCAAGCACCGGCACGTTCTTGAACAGCGCGCGGATGTAGTCGAGCACCTTGGCTTGGTCCCCTCCGTTCTGCTTCTCGGCCCATGCCCAAGCAGCGAGGTAGTTCCAACGCGCGCCACCGGAAGTCTTCGGATTCGGCGTGATGACTTGCGTGCCTTCTTTCACCAGATCACCCCAGTCCTTTACACCCTTCGGGTTGCCCTTGCGGACGACAAAGACGATCGTGGAGGTGTAGGGCGAGCTATTATCCGGCAGCCGGGCCTGCCAGTTGTCCGGCAGCAGCTTCGCCTCGCGTGCGATGACATCGATGTCACCTGCCAAGGCCAAGGTTACCACATCGGCCGGCTGTCCGTCGATCACGGCGCGCGCTTGCTTACCGGATCCGCCGTGCGACTGGGAGATGGTGATCTTGCCCTTACCATCGGCCTCCCACTTCTTGACGAAGGCGGCGTTCACCTCCTCGTAGAATTCACGGGTGGGATCGTAGGAGACGTTCTGAAGTTCGATCCCGCCTCCTGCGGAGCCGGACTTCTTGCCGCTGCATCCCGGCAGCACGAGCAAGGCGGCGAGTGCGAAGGGAATAAGGTATCGTGCTTTCATGGTTACTACTTGGTTGGGATGAGATTCGGAAAATTTGTTGTTCAGAAGGAGAAGCGGATGCCGGTGAGCCAGGTGACACCGTCGAAGTCACCGCCGTTTCCGCCACCGTCCAAGGTAGCGTACTCCGCGCCGGCGAGCAGCTTGAGTTTGTCACCGTGGATGAAGTACTGGGTGCCGAGGTAGAAGGCGTGATACTCGTCGCCGCGACCGCTTCCAGTCAGGTTGGGAGCCTCGCTCTCGTAGCGAGTCTGGCGACGAACGCTGTCCGGGCCATCGCCGGTAGCGAAGGAGTAGCGCCCGACGAGTTGGAGACGTTTCGGGATCAGGTCGTAGGTAGGTTGGAGGAAGAAGCCGAACACATCCTCGTCCCGGCCTTCGCCGCCGCTGGCATGGTAGCCTTCCGCCACGAAGCCCCACGGTCCCTCTTGCGCCCAGAAGGTCGCGGAAACAATGTCGTCATAGCGGTCGAGGATCTGGTCATCCCGGTCGTGACCGCTATGCAGCCAGTCCAAGCGGAAGTCCGCACGGGTCCAGCCGAAGGCTTCCTTCGCATCATAGCCGATGCCTGCTCCATAGCTGTAGGAGCCCCCCAAGGTACCGAACTCGCGATCGGTGTCGTTCGAGTAAGCTCCAGCCTGCCAGGTGAAATCACCGGTCTTGCCTTCCACGGTCAGGGCCGTGGTCCGGTCGACGCGGAGCTGGTTGAAAATTTGGGAACGCTCGAAGGTCGGTTGTGCGTTGGTGGATTGGAGGAAATCATAGTAACCGATCAGCGGCTTGGTGCGGCCAAGCGTGATCGACAATGAATCCGTGGGCTTCCAACGGATGTAGGCATCGACAAGACGATCGTAGGTATCCTCGAAGCTGTCGTTGCTCTGGAAGTCGAGACGCACTTCCACTTTCTTGTCGAGCAGCTTGGCGTCGAAGCCGAGGCGCGAGCGCCGGTCTTCCCAAGCGTCCTCGTCCCCTTGGTCGCTATCCAACCAGTAGTACTGGCCCTGATAGCGGCCCCGGAGCTTGAACTCCTGGAGAATCGGATTCTCTTCGTTTTTGTAGAGGGTGAAAGCTTTCCAGATTTTCTCGAACGAGGCGGTTTCCTCTGCCGAAGGCGTGTCGAGCGGATCGAACTCAAATGCAGATGCGGCAAGCGGGGTTGCCGTGAAAAGCGCGAGGGTAAGCGCGCCGCTGCGGCGGTGATTTCGTGGTGTTTTCATTTCTTGGGTGCTGCTCCGGGTGGTCCGGTAGCGCTTTAAAAGGAGCCCCCGCAGGAGCGGTAGGCAGTTGGGACGAAAGGAGAGGAAGCCGGATGTCCGGTCGGCCTCTTCTTTCGAGGGTTCGAAGCGGGTCTCGGTGACCCGCGATGTTAAAAGTTCTTATTTCTGAGGCGCGCCGTTGTCGTCGCGACTCGCGGGAAAGCGGGTCTTCTCCAAGCTCTCGATCTGGGTCACGCGTCCTTCGTGGACAATGATCTGGACGGAGCCGAAGCGGAGACCCGTCACGTTGCGCCGCACCACATCGAGCCAATCGGCTTCAGGTGGCGGCGTCACGGGAGGCCGTTCATTGGTTTTGGTGTTCATCGCTCGGGGCGGTGGAAAAGAAGGGGCGATGCCAGGTTGGATAGATGGCGCGGAGCGCGTATTCGGCTTTCTTCGAAAGGCGCATCGGTGAATGTGCACCGATCAGTAGGGTTTAAGAGTAGGAGGTCAATGAAGAAAATTATGGGGATTTTTAAATCGCTGGTTACAAGCGATATAACGCAAAGAGGCGGAACCGTTTCCGGTTCCGCCTCCGCTTTGAAATCCTCGAATTGAATCAGGCCTTGTTAATGGAGGTTCCGCAGTAGACCGCGGTATCGCCGCCGAGCTTCACCTCTTGGCCGTCCTTCACGGAGGACGGCGGGGCGTAGATGTCGCCGGTCGGCTTGCCAGTCTGGGCGTTGACCTTCATGAGCTGGGTGCTCGGGCCCTGCTGGTCCTTGGCCTTCGGGACCGGGACGGCGACGTATTTGGCCTTGCTGGTCTTCACCTGCTGGCGGACCTTCGGCTTGCTAAGCGCGACGGCGGCGCGCTGCTCCGCGAGGCGCTTCTGTTCGGCATTCGCCTTGCCGATGGCATAGCCGATTCCGGCACCCACCAAACCGCCGATGACGGCGCCGCGGTGTCCGCCGATCTGGTGGCCGATGACGGCACCGGCACCGGCTCCGATCAGGGATGTGACCGCGGGATCCGCGCAGGAAGGCAGCATGATTGCCACCCCAAGAGAGGCAGCCGTGCATTTGCAGAGTGTCATTTTCATAGGTCTTGAGGGAGGAAGTGGTTAGTGGAGACGCAGAGGTCGCACCCTGCCGCCACTGGCGGAAAAGGCACAACTCCCGAGTCATTGGCCTAACATGTGGGGAGGGCCGCCGTCAACGGGCATCTGCCCCCCGGGCCAAGGGTTGCCTTGACCTCGAAAACCCGGATTCTAAGATGAACAGCGAGCGAAAGCTGCTCTTCAGGAAGGAACATGGCAACCGGACCGCTGCATTTCGACCCCTTCGAGGTTCTTCAAAACGACAAGGGAGAGCCGTGGATCCTGGGCCAAGGATCCTTCGGCACGACTTACAAAGTCCAGCACCAGAAGCTGGGGCGGATCTGCGCGCTGAAGGTGATCCGCGACTCGCTGGTCCATGGTTCCGGAGAAGGGGCCGAGCGCGAGACGGCGCGGTTCTTCGCCGAGGTGAAGGCCTTGGCGAACATGCATCACCACGGGATCGCGGTGGTGTTCGAGTACCAGGACCGCCCGGAAGAGGGCTACTTCTACTACGCGATGGAGTTCTGCAAGGGTGGCAACCTGCAGGAGTTGGTGGCGCAAGAGGGCCCCCTGCCTTGGCCGGTGGCGCGCTGGATGGTGCTGCAGGTCGCGGAGGCCCTGAAATATGCCCACGGCTGCGGGCTGCTGCACCGCGACATCAAGCCCGCCAATATCATGCTGGCCGAGCCATGGCCGGACCAGCAGGTGAAGCTGATCGATTTCGGAATCCTGCAGCCGCTGGAAGGCGCTGCCGGAGAAGGGCAGAATGTCTCTTCCACCCACGGCGGAGAAGGCGTCTTCAATGACGCCACCGCCAGCCCGGAGCAGATGCTGTCCGGCATGCTCGACGCGCGTTCCGACCTTTACTCGCTCGGGATCACGCTGTGGTGGCTTTTGATCGGGGAGAATCCCTTCGCCGGCCAGACGCGGGCGCAGTTGATTACCGACCGCTTGCGCTCCGACTACGCCAACGAATTGCCAGCGCACTTGGATCCGGAGGCCCGGGAGATCCTGCTGGGCCTGCTGGCCAAGCGCCCTGAAGACCGTTTCGCGGATGCCCAGGCATTGATCACGCGGATCACCGGCGGACTGCTGCAGAGCTCGTCACAAATCGCCGCCCCGGTCGCCCAGACGGCAGCCGCTCCGCCACCACCCGCTCCTGTCCTTACCACACCGACCCCTTACGACGAGAACTATTCGATCCCCAATCCCGGCAGCGATCTGGTAACCAAGACGGGCCAAGCGGCGATCTACCGGGTCAAGCAACGCTCCAGCGGCGAAATCGTGGCCGCGATCACCGCGGAAGCGGGAATGAACCAAGAGACCCGGGATGGCTTGCGGACCGCCGCCGCCGCCCGCGAAGACCTCGGCTGCTATCGCATGCTCGATTGGTGCTCTTCCGCGAACGAGGAATACTTCATCGCCAGCCTGCCGAGCGGCCAAAGCCTGCTAGAAATCTTGCGGAAGTTCGGCTCCGCCCGGGCACAGGATGCGGTGCCGCTGCTGGGGGCACTTGCCCGCTCCTTCGACGCGAGCATGGCACGGACCACCCGCGGGATCCGCTTGGAACTCGCCGACATCCGCGTTTCGTCCCGCAGCGGGCAGAGCGATCTAGCCGCCTTCAGCGGCTGGGCCGACATTGATCCGGGATCGGCCAGCAGCCTGCCGAGCTTCCAGAGCGACGGCGACCAGGATGTTGGCGGCACACTCGACATCTCCAGCGCCGGTCCGGTGAATCCGGTTTCCCGTTTTGCCGCGCTCATCTACCGCCTGATTTCGGGCGGGAATCCGCCTTACGCCTCCTACTTCACGGACTCCGGATACGTGATGATCTCCGGACTCTCGGAAGAAGGAAACCACCTTCTGGCCAAGGCCCTGTCTGGCGGCGAAGAAAGCACGAAGCTGGAGAGCCTGCTGAACCGGCTCGCGAACCTCGAATCCATCTCCGTGCCGGGCAAAGGCACCAACGCGAGCACGAGCCGGACACAGCCCGTGGCTGCCACGGCGAGCGCCAGCGCGACAGTCGCCCCACCGCCGCCACCTCCGGCAGTGCCCGTCCAAGCGGCGGCGCCTGCGGCTAACAAGTCCGCCCCGCCTCTTCCGCCCGTCTCCATCCCAACAGCGCCACCGGCCCATCCTGTCGCGCAGCCGGCGGGCAAGAAATCGCCCCTCGTCTGGATCATCGCGGGAGCTGCGGCCCTGATCGCCGTGGCAGGAGGGGTATGGGTGATGAGTTCTTCCGCCGCCAAGGAGCGAAAGGCGGAAGCCGACCGCCTCGAAGCGCTGCAGCGAAAGGCCCAAGAGGAAAGCGCGGCCCAATTCGAATCCATCCGTCTCCAGATGGAGAAGAAGGAGAAGGAAGAACAGGCCAGCGCCGCCGAAGAGAAACGCAAGGCCGAGGAAGAACGCCAGAAGATGGCACAGGAGCGGGAAGAGGCCATGAAGCGCGAGCAAGAGCGCGAAGCGAAGGCCACCGACCTCGAGGTCAAGCGTCTCGGGCAAATCCTCGACAGCAACAGCAGTTCTTCCGGGGACAAGGCCGATGCATTCGCGCGTATCAAGGAGCTGGCGGACAAAGGCCACCTTCAAGCGATCGCCATCTGCGGAGCGGCTTATTTCAACGGCAACGGAACCACCAAGGATCCCAAGGAGGCTTACCGGCTGTTCCAGATCGGGGTGCAGAACAAGATTCCCCGCTCCATGCGAGGGCTTGGTCACTGGCATGCCAGCGGCGGTGGCGGCACCGGCGAGCCGAATCTCACCGAAGCAATCCGCTGGTACAAGGAAGCCGCCAAACTCAATGACGCCGATGCGGCCATGACTCTGGGCCTGCTCTACTTCAATGGAGACAAAGGCCTAGAGCCGAACAAGGTGGAAGGAGCGAAGTGGTTCGAAGTCGCGGCCAAAGGGGGCGTCCCCGCCGCGATGATGACGATCGGACATTCCTACAAGTTGGGCAACGGGGTGGAGGTCGACCCGGAACGAGCCTTCCAATGGTACAAGAAGGCGGCCGACACCGGACTGGCAGACGCCTTGGTGGAAGTCGGAAAATGCTATGCCGATGGTTCGGGCGTGCCAGAAGACAAGGGCAAGGCGGTGACGATCTTCCAAGAAGCCGCGAAGGCAGGAAACCTCGAAGCCATCGTAACACTCGGGCGCTGCTACCAGCACGGCCTTGGGGTGCCGCAGGACATCGGGGAAGCCAGAAGACTCTTCAATCAGGCGAAGAACCAAGGGCACCCGAAGGCCGGCGCTTTCCTTGAAGAGCTGAACTGAAGACCCCCTACCAAAGTGGCAGAGCCGCGCCTGCATTTCACTTGCCGGAAATAATCATAAAGGAGTAGCATCATCTCGTGATGGAAAATTCTCGGGAAGTTACTACGTTCCGGTCGTTCTGGCGGGTGTCTTGCGTGGCCGCGATCGGCATGGGTGCTTTGCTCCAGACCGCTGCCGCCCAACAGCCTGCGCCTCCGCCCCAGCCGAAAAAGTCCTTCAAGGACGCGAAGGTGGTGTCGAACGGCGAGAACATGATCCGTCCGAATCCCTATGATAAGTTCATCGCCCTTGATGCGGCGCTCGGGGCGGATGCGATCAAGTGGAAAGAAGTGATGAACCGGACGCAGGTTTCGGTGGATCCGGACGCGCTGAAGGACACCAAGGTGGCGATCCCCGCGGTACTCGGATTCCGGATCTGCGACGGCATCATGGCGATCAAGGCGCGCGACTCCGAGAAGCTAAACTCCTGCGCCAACGACATCGAGAAGCTGGGCAAGAAGCTGGGCGTGACCGATGGCGACCTGAAGCGCGCGAAGATTGTCCGCTCCTTCGCCAACCGCGGCGAGTGGGGCCGGGTCTTCCTCGAACTGGGATATCTCCAACAGGACATCGAGGCGGTGCTGCAGCGCCAGGCAGGCGAAGGCGGCAAGGCCCCGGTGCGCAAGATCCTCTACGCAGCCGGCTGGCTGCAGGGTGCGCGCTACACCTCCGGGCTGGTGCGCGACAACTACAACCCGAAGACCGCCGGCATCCTGCGCGAGCCGCTGCTGGTGAAGGAACTCAAGTCCGACCTCGATAGCACCGGCCTGGAAGCCGACCCGATCGTGAAGCGGATGTCCGAGACGCTGGGCGAGCTCCAGAAGCTGGTGAACGTGGAACTCCGCGCGCCCCTGCCGGAAGAGAGCGTGATCAAGATGGCCGACCTCGCGGCGAAGACCGTGATCGAAAGCTCCAAGGAGGCGAAGTAAGCGCCTCCACCCTATTCCCTCCCCCTCCAATCCAAGCATCCATCACCCCGATGAAGACACTGTCGAACACGGCGCTGCCGGCCCTCGGCTTGCTGTGCCTCGCGGCGGTATCGTGCAACCCGGAAGATCCTTCCGCGCAGCGCGAGGCCCAGAAACTGGTCGCGGAAGCCGCCGCGAAAAACGCACGCCTGGAGGACGAGGTAGCATCGCTGAAGGCGGAACTCGCAACGGCGAATTCCAAGATCTCCGAGGCCGAGGCGGTGAAAATGCCGGGAGTGTCCGAGATCGAGGGCAAGCTCGATGCCGCGCTTTCGAAGCTGAGGGAATCCGCGCGAAAGTCTCACCCCTCCGCCACGGTCGAGGGTGTCACCACCTGGGACGTGGTGATCCCCTCCCCCGAGAAACTCTTCACCTGCAAAGCCAAGGCTTTGGTCCGCGAGCCGAACGGCTTGCTGAAAACCGTTTACTGGACGGGTAGCGCCGACATCAAAGGCGAGTGGACCTTCACTTCGGCGGTCGATCTGGAGCCAAAGGCCCAGCCACCGCCGGTGGCGAGCACCCAAGATCCATCCGACCCGGCGCCCGAACCTCCTCCCAAACCCGCACCTCCCAAGGAAAAGCCGAAGCCACAGTACGACATTCCGCTCGATAGGCCGGTCATGGGACCGAAATAGCGCGATCGCAGGCTCAGGACTTCGCGGGTTTATCGAACATGGAGGCGGAACTTACCATCGGACAGGCCTCGGGCCTGGTACGGTTTTCACTGCAAAAGGGCTCCTACGGCATCGCCGGACTGGCGGCGAAGCGGCCGACGCTGGTTGCGGCGCAAGGCGAGCCGGCACCGGAGCTGATCGTCGAGTGGGATCCCGCCCTACGGGCGCTCATGTGGCGGCCGGGCAATGCCTCGCGCACCGCGACCCAAGCACTGCGGCCGGGTGAGACCTTCGCGCTCGATCAATTCACCTTCGGCTTCTCGCTGAAATGGGATCCGCCGACACTGGGCGGCGCGACATGGGAGTCCCTGCCTTTGGAGGCAGGCAGGTCCTACGTTTTCTCCCGCGGCGGCGGTGATCCGGCGGAAGCGGGTGACACGGTCATCGGGCTGGACGGCCAAGACCGCACGATCTCCAAGACGCATGCCCGACTCCGGCAGGAAGCCGGGGAGTGGATCCTCTCCGACCACAGCTCCACCGAGACGCTGCTGAACGGCGAGCCCTTCACGGCGACGAAGCTGATCTTCGGCGACCGCTTCAAGATCGGCGACTACGTCTTCGAGTTCCGCGGCTCGAAGATCGACCGCGTGGACCACTCCGGCTCCGGACGGGTAGTGGCGGACAACCTGAGCGTGGTGGTGAAAGACCGCCAGACCGGTCAGCCGCTGAGCATCCTGAACAAGGTAGGCGTCCAGATCGGCACCGGTGACTTCATCGGGGTACTGGGCGGTTCCGGCTCCGGCAAATCCACCCTGCTGAAAGCGCTGTGCGGCATTCGCCCCGCGGACGAGGGCAAGGTGCTGATCGGCGGGATCGACAACCTGCAGCTCAACAAGCTGCGCCCGGGCGCGATCGGCTACGTGCCGCAGGACGACATCGTGCACCTGGAACTGGTGGTGCGGGATGCCTTCTATCTGGCGGCCCGGTTGCGGCTGAAACTGCCGGAGCGGCAGCGCAAGGCGCTGGCGGACCGGACGATCGATCTACTTGGACTGACCGAGCACGCGGGCAAGCGCGTCTATCATCTCTCCGGCGGGCAGCGGAAGCGCGTGAGCCTGGGCATCGAGCTTCTCTCGAAGCCGTCCGTGCTCTTCCTGGACGAGCCTTCCTCCGGTCTGGACCCGGCGACCGAGGAGTCGCTGATGGAGCTGCTGCAATCGCTCACGCTGACCAACCTGACGGTGGTCTGCACGACGCACGTGCTGCAGAAGGCCTACCTCTTCGACCGGCTGATCTTCATCCACGGCGGGCGCCTGATCTTCGAAGGCAACTCCTCCCAAGCGCGCGACTTCTTCGTCAACCGCGTGTCGGGCATCGCGGATTCCCATCACGGCAGCCGGTCCTCGGGCGGGATGGTGAAGACCTCCCCGCTGGAGCGGATCTACTCCGAAGTGCTGCGGGGCAAGAAGAGCGCCGCGGAATGGGAAAAGGAATTCAACGAGTGGCCCGGCCGCCTGGTAGCGAATGCGACGCAGGCGAAGGAGGAAGAGAAGCAAGCGGCCCCACAGACCCGCGAGAAGAAGGTGCCGGCAACGACACGCTTCTTCACGCTGCTGCTGCGGCAGTGGAAGATCCTGGGCGCGGACTGGCTGAACCTAGCCTTCCTCTTCTGCCAGGTTCTGGTGATCGGCCTGCTGATCGCGGTGGTCTCGGACGAATTCGGCTTCCGGCTCTTCCTGGGCCTGATCGCCACGATGTGGTTCGGCTGTAGCAACGGCGCGCAGCAGATCGTGGGCGAGCTGCCGATCGTGCAGCGCGAGCAGATCTGCGGGCTGGGGCGCAATGTTTACCTAAGCTCGAAGTTCGTCTTCCAAGGCTTCATCTCCTGCGCGCAGGCGTTGCTGCTGTTCCTGATCATCGTGCCGGTGGGATCGCTGATCCACCCGATCGACTTCGACGAAGAGAACTTCAAGAACATGTACGAGATGCGGGTGGCGCAGGACTTCGCGCCGCCGGCCTCCGAAACGATCGAAGAAGAGGATGAGCCCTTCGTGCCCGTGGACGATGAGTCCGAGGATGGCGCCGAAGCCGCACCGGCCGAGACCGCGGCTGCCGAGAAACCGGCCGAGGCAGAGAAGAAGAAGCCCGGGATTCTGGACCTGCCGCCGACTTGGCTGGTGTCCGCGATCGCGAAGACCTTCGTGATGGAGGACAGCATCATCGAATCCGGCGAGAGGCCGATCAACAATGCGGAAGGCCTGCCCGTGCTGGGCTTGGACGGGCAGCCGATGAAGTATGAGTCGATCCCGGTGTGGCGGGTGCTGATCACCGGCGTAAGCTTGAAGCTCTTCGCCTTCTTCGGTGCCGCGCTGGTGGGTGTGGGTCTGGGCCTGGCGGTATCCGCATGGGTGCGCACTCCGACCCAGGCGGTGATGTGGGTGCCGCTGCTGCTGATCCCGCAGATCCTCTTCGGCGGCTATGTGGTGACCCTGCCGAAGATGTCCCCGGCTGTGCGGGCCTTCTCACAGGTCTTCCCGAGCTACTCGTGCCAGCGGATCATCGACGTCTCGAATCTTTACGGCCGGGCAACGCCCTTCACGACGAACCACACCAAGCACCCCGTCTTCCTAACAGGGGCGGCGGAGCCGGAGGAAATCTCCTGGGAGGAGCGCGGCGAGAAGGTGTCCGAAAGCTTCGACCGCGAGTCCTATGTGAACACCTCCTGGCAGAACCTGGCGGTGAACGCGGAAAAGCTGGGCCAACACAAGAAGATCTGGGAAGTGGCGGGCACGGATGCCTACGGCTCCGAGATCAAGCGCAAGCGCGATACCGTGGAAAGCCGCGGCGACGTGAAGTATAGCAAGGGCACGCCCTTCCTCTTCACCTTCCCCGCGGTGGTGGCCTGTTGGGTTCTGCTAGGCTGGCTTCTCTTCTGTTACGTGGCCGGACTTTTCGGCATCCACTGCAAGACCAACGGCTGATGAACACACTCTCCCCCTCCCGCTCTTGGGCCGGCCTCATCCTCGAGCGCCTGCCCCTGCTGGCGGCGGCGGTGCTCCTCCTGATCGCCACGCGGGAGCCGGTGGTGGAGATCAAGGGATTCGATACCTTCTCGTTGTCCAGCGTGGCGATGTGGGCCACGCGCGCCGCGCGCTTCACGCTGGGTGCGGCGCTGGTTTTCCTGCTCTTCCGTCCGCTGGATCTCTCCCGCTGGTGGATGGCGCTCTCCGCGGGCATCCTGCTGGGGCCGCTGGCGGACATGGCGTTCCGCTCGGCGGATCTGGTGGAGATGATGGGGAGCGATGCGCCATCCAACCCCGAGGAGATGATCGTGCTGCTCTCCGGCGCGAAGATCTGCGCGGCGGGTTTCACGTTCTGGGTCATCGACGTGATCCTGGCGATCGCCGGGAGAATCGTGCGGTGGCGGCGATCAAAGAAGGATGTCCCCGTTTAAGGACTGCCGCGCTCTGCCGGTCCCGTACCGTCTTGACTGAGAACAGGACAAATCCTAAGTGTTCGCTTACCTCCCCAGCTTGTTTGAATGACCCCGCAAGAAAAGCTCGTCTATGGCTCCTACGAGGTCCTGAAGAATGACGATGGCAGCCTCTTCGTCCTCGGAGAGGGCAGCTTCGGACTGACTTATAAGGCACGTCACGTTTTCTTGGGGCGGGTCAGCGCGCTGAAGGTGATCCGGGAGGAGCTGCTGAACCAAGGCAGCAAGACCGATCACGAGGAATCGAACCGCTTTCTGAGCGAAGCACGAGCCGTCGGCAGGCTGAATCATCCCGGCATCGCGACGATCCACGACTGCGCGATCGACCAAGGCGTCTTCTACTACGCGATGGAGTTCTGCGACGGCGGGACGCTGCAGGACTGGTGCGACAAGAACGGGCCGATGCCCTGGCCGGAGGTGCGGCAGATCGCGCTGCAGATCGCGGCCGCGCTGGACTACGCGCACTCGATCGGCTTCCTGCACCGCGACCTGAAGCCCGCGAACATCATGCTGAACGGCGAGGGTGCCGCGCGGCAGATCAAGCTGATCGACTTCGGCCTGGCGATCAAACTGAACAATGCGATCGAGTCTTCCTCCGCGACGGTGCGGGTGGACCAGCAGGTTTTCCGCGGGAACTTCGCGACCGCGAGTCCGGAGCAGATCCTGGAGCAGCCGCTGGATCAGCGCAGCGATCTCTTCTCGCTGGGGGTGACGCTCTGGTGGCTGCTGATCGGGAAGAACCCCTTCGGCGACATGAAGCGCGGGCCGCTGATCGCGGACCGGGTGGGGCCGTCGTCCTACGCTTCCACGCTGCCGCTGGACCTGGATCCCGAGGCGCGGCTGCTACTGGAGGGCCTGCTAGAGAAGGATGCAGGGAACCGCACCGCCTCCGCGCGGGTAGTGGTGGATCTGCTCAGCGGATCGATACATTCGGCTGCGGCTTCCACGCCGCTGGCACCGCTGATGAGCGAGGAGGCACCGCATGTGCTGGAGCCGCTGCCGGCACCCCCGGATCTGGAAGAGGGTTACTCCATGGGCGGTATCCTGTCCGCAGGAAGCCAGATCAAACTTTACGCGGCGCGGACTCTGGACACCGATGAGGCGGTGGTGGCGATGGTCCCGGGATCGTCGCTCGATGCCGATGCACTCGGCGGGATGCGTTTCGCGGCGAGTTGCCAGCTGGATTTCGGCGCGTATGCGATGCTGGACTGGCGCGACTCCGGCGGGAGCGATGTCTTCATCCTGACGAAGCCGCAGGGCTGCAGCCTGCTGCTGGTGCTGCGGAAGTTCGGGCCGGCGAAGTTCGGGGATGCGCTGCCCTTCCTCTCTCATCTGGCGCGCTGCTGCGACTCCAGCATCGATTGGACTTCTTTCGGTATCCAGATGGATCCGGGTGAGATCCTGGTGCGGGCGCGCGATGGCAGCACGGATATCGAGCGCTTCAGCTCATGGTCCGACCTGGATCCGCAAGCGACGCGGTGCTTACCGCTCTTCGCCTCCGACACGGAGAATGCGGCGGCGACGGAGGCCACGCTTTCATCTTCCTCGGCGCGGGAGTTTCCGCCGATCGCGCAGTTTGCGGCGTTGATCTACCGGATCCTGGCCGGCACGGCGGTGCGGTATGCGGCCTTCTTCACGTCGAACGGCTATGTGATGGCCTCCGGACTTTCGGAGGATGGCAACGTGCTGCTGGCGGATACGATCTGTGCGCCATCGACGCAGCCATCGGCGTGTCGCTTCCTGCAACTGCTGGCGAGCTTGGAATCGCTGCCGATGTCGGAGCTGAGTCCGATCACGCAAGCGCCGAGCGCCGAGGAGATCGAGATCGGGAAGATGACTCCGACGAGCTCGCCGGGATCGATCGACGAGATCCTGACGCGAGGGCCTCTGCTGCAAGCGGCTGCGGTAGTGCCCGCCAAGTTCGACAGCTCGGTATCCGTTCACGACAAGGTGGCCGAACTGGAGCGCGAGTTGGCGCTCGCACGACAGGCGGCCGAGGCGGAGACCTTGAGGCTGGAAGAGGCGAGACGTGAACAGGAGCGGGAGGCTCAACGCTTGATCGAAGAAGCGAAGCGCCAGGCTGAAGAGAAGGCCCGGGAAGAAGCGGAGGCGAGACAACGGGCGGAGGAGAACCGCTTGGCGGCGGAGGCACGCCGGATTCAGGACGAGAAGCGTCGCGTGGCAGAGGAAGCCGCAGCCCGGCAGGCCGAGATGGCTGCGGAGGCACGCCGCGCTGCGCAAGCCGCTGCACAGGCGGCGGCAGAGGCCAGCCGGCTCGAAGCCGAAGCCAAGCGCAAGGCCGCCGAGGCGGAAGAAGCACGCAAGAAAGCGGAGGCCGAAGCTGCTGAGAAAGCCGCTGCCGAGGAGGCGCGCCGGAAGGAGGAAGAAGCCAAGAGGGCTGCTGCCGAAGAGGCCAAGAAGATTGCCGAGGAGGAGGCCCGCAAGAAGGAGGAGGAAGCCAAGAAGGCCGCTGCGGAGGAGGCGCGTCTCAGGGAAGAAGAGTTGAAGAAGGCAGCCGAGGAATCTCGTCTCAAGGCCGAAGAAGCACAAAGGGCCGCTCAGGAGGAAGCCCGTCGGGCGATCGAGGAAGCGAGGCAGGCAGCCGAAGAACGCAAGCGATTGGATGCCGAACGGAAGGCGGCTGAATCCGCCGCGGTAGCACGTCGGAAGGAAGAGGAAGCGAAGCGCAAGGCGGAGGAGCAGGAAGCGAAACGGCAGGCGGAGCAGAAGAAGCGCGAGGAAGAAGCGGCTCGAAAAGCCGCTGAAGCGGATGCGAAGCGGAAGGCTGCGGAGGCTGACAAGCGTCGCCTAGAAGAGGAAAAGCTGGCCGCGAAAGCGAAAGCCGCAGCCGAGAAAGAGGAAGCCATCCGACAACAAAAAGAGGCCGAGCAAAAACGAGCTCAGGTCGAACCACGTTTGTCCGCGGCCGTCCTCCGGCGCAAGGAAGAGGAAGAGAGACGGAAAAGCGAAGAGCGGGACTTGGCTGCATCTACGCTCGCACCTGCCCCCGTGCCTGCGGTGCCGCCGAAGGTGGAAAGTTCTCCGGTTCCTCCTGAGCCGCTTGCCCCGCTTTCGAGCAGCTACCGGGCAGACAAGCCGCCGCAAGGTTCAGCGAAGAAAAACGTGGCCATCGCTGCATGTTTGCTGCTTCTGCTAGGAGGCGGTTTCGCCGCTTTCAAGCGGAGTGCCGGAAAAGATGGATCAACACCGCAAGCTCCACCTGCGCCTGAGACCGCGACGAACAAGCCTGCGGTTCCTGATCCCGCGCCCTCACCCGCGGCTCCTGCCGAAAGTCCGAAGCCCAAGCCCGCTCCGATACCGGCCAAGGCGACTCACTTTAATGTCTCCGTCACCAAGGAGGCCGATGACAAGGCAGGAGGCTATTCCTACTCCGATCTCACGATCGAAGAGGTTGGAAAGCCTTCTAACAAGAAGAAGCCGGAAGAGCTGATCGAAGCGGCACCCGGATCGCGGTGGAAGATCACGTTCGTAGGAGATCTGGACGACAAGAAGGATGCGCTTTTGGCATCGGTCGTCCTCGCCCTGCCTTCCACGCTCACCCAATCCGAGCCGCCTGAACTGAAAGTCACCGTTCCCTCGTCCCTTCCGGTAGCGCGGTTTGAGAACACCTCCCCACAGCGCGACTACACGGGGATCCAATTCAAGGGACCCGATGCCGGATCCATCGACGAGGCCGAGATTGGCCTTTCGGACAACTCTTCGACCAGGAACATCAAATCGAACGAACTGGCGCCTTCAAGCGAGCTGATCAAAGCCCGCACGCGGCCATTCCCAACTCCTGACAATCCGGCTCTTTTCCCGCTTGTGGGTAGCGGAGGGTGGTCCGCCATTTACACGGGGAGCTTGCTGGGAAATAGCGAGACGCTTGAGCTGCATGCCTCGAATACGACGGGCCTAGTAGGAGCAGTCAAGGTGCCCCGCCCCTTCAGCGGCCGCTATTCTTTGTTCGCGCCGATGCTGAAGTTCGTGGGTTCGGAACTATCGGACGATACGCCCGTGAAGATCGCGGGAAACCGTCTCGCGGAGGCCGACTACTTCAATTCGGTGATCTATCCCCAAGACCTTGGCGAAGGATTCCGTGCCCACATCGCTGCAAAGTTCTCGGACAGTGGCCAGCCTGACAGGATTGCCCTGGTCATGGAAATCGATGCTTCAGAAGAGGGAGCGGAAGGAAAGCCCGCGGCGATCCTGAGTTTCCTATCGCACGGGGTCTTCCTGTATCAGACCGGGAAGGCGGCGGTGCTCTCGAAGACCGCGGAGGGAATCAAGCTACAGTTCACGCCCTCGGCTGTTAGACTTCTCGATCATACCGAAGCGACCCTTGGACCTTTCTTCGAAAGCTACCGGGCAGCGATCGATAGAAGACAAGTCGATGTGGATAATTTACTCTCGTCCACTTTTACCGACTGGATTGCATTCCGCCAGAGCGGAAAAGTTGCCGACGGCTCCAAGATAGACTTCTCGAAGTGGGACTCCATCGCGGCAAACTCACCGCTGAACCCGTATTATGTCGATGTCGTTCCCTCCGGGGCACGCTTGCGGGTGACACGGATTGCAGAACGGATTCCGAAGAACCAACTTCATCCTAAATACCAATCCAGCCCGGATGCCGCGGAGGAACTGGAGGCCGTCTACCTCAGGAGGAGAGAAGACGCGACCACATTGCTCCAGTCATCTCCCTGAGCAATATACAAGCCGACAACTTGGCTTTCCCGGCGAGAATCAACTGAATTAAACGGGCCTTATCCTTAGGACCTCGAGCTAATTGTTAGGAATTGACTCTCGTCAAAAAATAAGTCAAAACATTCAGCACCATGCACTTGCTAGCAAAATGCTCCCTCCCAGTCGGTCTAGGTCTTTGTGCGCTATATTCGTCCGCTACAGCAACAACTGTAGTTGTCAGAATGGCGGCAGTGGGCGGTCAGTCTCTTACCGCCCCCACTCTCCAGATTTCCACGGGCGCTGTCCGTGGCTCTGGAAAAGCGTTGCCGGTTAATGCACCTGTCCAAGGCACGATCAGCACTTCCAGTGCACCCGACGCACCTCGCCAAGCAGCCAACGATGCGCCCTCGCGTCCGCGCACGAGCAACCGCCGCCAGCGCCACTCGGAGCCGGCGGCCGCTCCCGAAACCTACTCGGCCAAGGATGCTCCCGTAGCGGCCCCGGAGATCGTCTATGATGATCCGGGCAAGTTTCAGCTGACCCTGGACGCCGGCTGGGCCAACAAGCACCTTTGGCGGGGAATCGACCTCGCCCAGTTCACGTCTTTCAACCATCTCGTCCAAGGGCGCCCCTTCGACAACACGCCGTTCGATGGCAATCCTCCACCTCCCGGAGCTCCGATCCTGCCGAAGCCGGACAGCGACGTGGTGTTCGCAGGGGTCACGACGACCTACAAGGGTTTCGCTTTCGGGATGAAGTACATCACGACTCTCTCGGACGAGTTCAACCCGTTCTTCGCTCCTTCCATCCTGACACGGGATAATTACAGCGAGCTGGTGGCGACCCTGAACTACACCCGGATGCTGGTGGGTGACGACCTGCTGGAGGCGACGGCCGGTTTCGACTTCTACTACTATCCGAACGGCGAATTCTGGGGTGTCGATCACCAAGGCATGGTCTACGCACGTTTCTCCAGCCCTCACTACAAGTGGGCTCAACCGTTCGTTGAACTGTTCTACAACGTGGCCACCGATTCGGATGGCAACGGGATCGCCAAGGACGGTGTTCCGGGCGGTGCATCCTTCCGCGGTGCCGCAGGATCCGACCTGGTTGAAGGCGGCGGCTTCGAGCTGGGCGTTGAAGGCGGTGATCGGATCTTTGGCAACGACAAGGTTTCCGTCGCCTTCACCTACTCGCTCTCCACCTTCTACAAGAGCGGCTATGCGTTTGAAGACGACGGCTTCTCCCACGTCTCAGCGACGGTGGCGACGCCTGTCACGATCGGCTCTCACTTCACGATCACGCCGGCAGTGACTTACGTCGAAGCGGTGGGCGACATCTCCCCCAAGGCGGCAGCCACGGCGACCGGCTTCGCGCAGTTCCCCGGCGGTGGCAGCATCTCCAGCGCTTGGAATGAGCCGGGTTGGGTGGCTTCCGTGAAGGCTTCCTGGGCTTTCTAAAGCCAGCCTGATCCAATCATTTGTCCAAAATGCCGGGGGGCTTCCTCCCGGCATTTTGTTTTGAGGGGCTGCCGGAATCGGGAGCTGCCCGGGATTGGCAGGGGGATCCTGGGAGGCTGAATCATTTGTTAACTAACATTAACTAATGGAGTGCATTCACAACTTGGATTGCGTGATGCACGACAGCACCCGAATTTACCTAACCGGCAATTGCTAACAGCTCCTGATGCTTGTCAATGGAGCTTTCGATTACTTGGTAATCTCTTGACCTGACAGCCTTGGAGTGATTGAAAAGTTAGAGTGCAAACTACGTTTGCTTCCTCCCCTAGACCTAACAAAAAGATGAAACTCAATCACAAGCTCGCAACATGTCTCGTGATGGCGGGATGCCTTGGAGCTGTCGCCCAAGCCAGCCCTGCCGGCGCGGAGAACGACGCTTACGAGATGGCAGTCCGTCAGACACAAGCCGGCTTCACCATCTACCCCGGCGCTTCAGGCAACCTGCAACCCGGCGAGAAGACGATGCCCTTGATGATGCCTGTTACCGCGGGCGTTACCTACACCTTCCTCATCGGCGTGGACGAGCGGGTCGCGGACGTGGACCTCTACGTCTTCGACGAGCAAGGCAATGAGATCCTTGTCGACGACCGCACCGACCGTCGCGCGGGAACCAAGTTTGTCGCTCCTTACACGGGCACGGCTCTGGTCACCGTCCTGATGAACAGCACCCGCCTGAATCGCGAGACCGGCAAGTATCACGGCCTGGCCAGCTGGGCGCTGCTCGTCGGCACTCGTGGCGGTCCGCAACAGGAGCGTTACAAGCCAACGAACCTGCCGGGCGACAACAATGAGAAGGCCCGCGACACGGAGCCGAAGACCGAACAAGGAATCACCGACTGAGTCAGGTTCCATTTCCCCACCCCACTACAGAAAACAATCCGATGAAATCCATCTGCAAACTCCTCGTGATCGCCGGCCTGCCGGTCCTCTTCGCTTCCTGCGGACCGGACACGGAGTATCACACCGTGCGCGTCTACGAATACAGCAAGCCCACACCGTCCAAGCCCAAGCCCAAGCCGGTGAAGTCCGACGATCCGCGCGACTTCGTGCCGAAAGAGCGCTTCTAACCCCCGCCACGTAATCCGATGAAAGCTTACAAGCTCGGACTCCTCGCGTCCCTGGCTCTCGCCGGCTCTTCGCTGGCGGGCGGCATTCAAGGCCGGATTCTGGACGACAACGGCAACCCGCGCTCCGGCGTCACCGTTTCGGTGAAGGGTTACCGCCAGACGACCACGACGGACTCCAACGGTTACTACACGCTCCAACTGCCCGCACAGGCGGATGGCACGCGCGTGAACTTCTACGTGAAAGGCACCTTCGCCGTGAACGTCCTCGTTCCGGTTGGAAGCGCCAATTCCACGGTGGATGTGACCTTGGTCCGCCGCTAAAGGATTCTGCGGCCCCTCGAGGCCGTCACTTCAAAGGGCATGCACTCCGGTGCATGCCCTTTCTATTTCGGATGGGGCGTGATCGGCAGATCGGGCGGGAAGCAGGACGCCAAGGGCGCTCGGTTGGACTTGAGAGATGCTTGAGGCCTTGGCGTTCGTCCAATAAGCAAAAGGGACCGCGAGCTTCGCGATCAGGCGGCGGCGATGCCAAGCTTGGCGATCAGTTCGCAGATAACGGTGCGGGAGATTCCGAGCTCGTTCGCGGCGGCGGTGATGCTCCCGCCATTCCGGGCAAGCGAGTCGCTGACCATCTGGCGCTCCAAGTGTTCGCGGGCTTCCTTGAGCCTGATCAGGCCCCGCCCATCCAGAGGAGGGGCAGCGGAGACATGGGGCAAAGGGGAGTTCATGGGTTAGGGAATGGGTTTACGGCAGAGAAAAACTAACTGATAGGCGGCCAAGCTTAGAGCCACCAACGCTTTCCGGGTTCCCTCGTAGATGCCCGCATTGTGGGAGAGCTGGAGAGTTCGTTTAGATCCCCGAGCATTCCTTCCTCGCGGGATTTTCGCATTTCTTTCAATGGAGATAGCGAAAAATCAACGATTTGCGGCAATATGATTCTAACAAGGAATTTTAATCTTTATTTCTAATCTTGAAAAATTTACCTTCTGCAATGCTCTATTTTCGAGAATCGGAAACTTTACTCCGGAGGGTCGTGCGTTATGCATTCTTGCTGCTCGCCCTAGGGAATAGTGCGTTTGCGACGACTTCGGGGAGTGTCGAAGTGGCTTGGAACCCGAATCGGGAGCCCGATGTGACCGGCTATAAAATTTATTGGGGAGAGAGCAGCCGCCAATACACCAGCGTTCAAGACGTAGGGAATAACGTTTCCGGACGGGTTAGTAACCTGACTAGCGGACAGACCTATTATTGTGCGGTGAAGGCATACAATTCGGCCCAGCAGGAAAGCGGCTTTTCCTCGGAGGTGATCCTTACCTACGTGCCGGACACGCCCCCCGCCGATAACAGCTCGCGCATCGTGCTGCTGGAAGCCGAGAGCGGCACGCTGACTTCTCCCGCGGCGATTCTGGGAGGCGGGACGGATGTCTATGTGGACAGCACCAACTTCGCGACGGCCTCCAACGGGTCGACCACCCTGAGCTTCAATGTCGACACCGCGGCGAACTACCATGTCTGGTGCCGGGTGAAAGCGCCGGCGGCCAGTTCGGATTCGTTCAACGTGAGCCTGAACAACGGGACCGAGCAGGTCTTCCACGTCTACGGTGTGGCGGAACCGACGGAGCCGCGGAGCAGCGGCTGGATCTGGAAGAGGATTCATGTGGCGGGGGGGGATCCACGGGATTATCCGCTCACGGCGGGAGCTCATACGCTCAAGTTCCGGGTGAGGGAACAAGGGGCCTGTCTCGACCGGATTGTCGTGAGCTCCAATCCGGACTTCGTGCCGACCGATTCCTTGGCGCGATCGGGCGATGTCCTGGCCCTCACCAGCAGCCCGGTGAGCATGAGCCGGACAGTAGGGCAGACGGCGTTCTTCGAGGTCACGGCTGCCGCCACCGGTCCGGTCTCATACCAGTGGAAGAAGGGCAATGTGGCGATCTCCGGGGCCACCGGCTCGATGCTGATCCTGGACCAGCTCGAGACGGGTGACGCGGGAAGCTACACCGTGACCCTGACGCGCGGGACGGCGAGCGTGACCACCGTGCCGGCAGTGCTGACCGTGAGCAGCTCTGCGGCGCTGCCGGATTTCAAGGTCGCGAAGATGACCATGAATCCCGACCTGACCGTGAATTTCGACCTGAGCGGCGGACTGAACTCGACCGTGCTGGTGTATGCTTCCGCAAACCTCCAGTCTTGGTCGCTGATCTCGACCCAGGTGAACTCGACGGGAACGATCCGGGTTTCCGATCCCGGGGCGGAAGGTCAGACCAAGCGATTCTACAAGATCGTGACCCAATAAGCGCCCCGGGTGACCCGGGAATGGGAACGGCTTACCAGCGGCTCTGCTTCACGTAGACCGTGTCGTAGGGCCGGAGGTAGAAGGCGTTGTGGTTCGCGCCGGAGAGGGTGTCGTCCAGATTCAGGGCATAGCGCTGATGCTTGCCGCCTTGATTACGGACGACCACGACCTGCTTGCGATTCGCGAACTTCGAGAAACCACCGGCTTCCATGACGGCTTCAAAGGCGGTCATCGGGCGATCGAGCGGGATCTTGCCCGGCTTGTTCACCTCACCGGAGATATAGACACCCGCGGCTGCGGTCTCCACGGCGACGAGCACGGTGGGGTTCTGAAGGTGGCTGGTGTACATCCCGCTCAGCTGGGACTGGAGCGAGGCCACGCTCTTGCCGGAGGCGCTGACGTCACCCACCTTCGGCAGGCTCACGCGGCCGTTCGCCTGGATGCGCTGGGTGGTATTGAGCTCGGGGGCACCGGGGTAGCTCACTTGGATCACATCGCCGGCGGACAGCGTGCCGGTCGGGCGAGCCGACATCACGTCGGCGGGGATCTCGGTGTAGGGCTCGGGCCCCTCACAAGCGCTGAAGAAGCCGGCCATGGCGATGGCGGAGAGCGCCATCAGGGAGGAAGCCAGACCGCGGCGAACGCGTTGCCACACGGAAGCGGCCTGAGGAGGGTTTGCTGGGGTTGTCGTCATCGGATTGTTGGTTGGGTGGGAGTGAACAGTTTCTAGCAGATTCTTGAACGGGAGGGCAGTGTCTTTTGAGGGGCCTAAGCCGGCCCGGCGAGGTAGCGATCCCAATCGGGCGGCAGCGGGCATTTCTCCACATCGCCGGCGATGCGGCCTTCCCACTCCGGATTGAAGACCGTGCTGGTGCCGTAGACCATGATCAGGTCCTCATTGCCGACATTCCGCAGGGCGTGGGCGACGCCGGAGGGAATGACCACGGCGGCATTGTCCGGACCCGAGCGGCTATCGCCGGGGATCACGAAACGCATCACGCGGCGGGGCATGCCAGCACGCTCGTCCACCAGCAGCATTTCACAGATGCCGGTGAGGAAGAACATGACATCCCACTGCTCGCGGTCATAGGGACGGAGCGAGTAGTCCCCGGGCGAGTCGAGGTAGAGCTTCTTGAACCATGCGGCCGGATCCTCCCCTGCGGGGATGTAGGGTGGATGGATGTGGAAGCCCTTCGCACTGTCCCGATGCATGAGCGCGGAGGCCCACTGACGCGGGGCGATGCCAATGCGATCCAAGGTGCCCTCGGTGAGCCGCGTGAGTTCGCCAAAGTATCCCCTGCCCTTCTGCTGATAGACGCGGCGGGAGAAGAGCTCCACGCCGGGGATCCATGCCTCGGACAAGGAATCCCTGCCGGCGATGGCCTCGGAGGCATTCACGCCGGTGGTGCCGAGCCGGGTGGCCAGATCACCGCTGGAGTAATCGCGGGTCTCGAGACGAGCGCGGGCATCCGGATTCAGGCCGGCCCAGGTATCGGTGCTGCGAGAAGCGGACATGGAATCAGAGGGTGGCGAGGTATTCCCCATACGGGGTCTTGGCGTATTTCTTGATCGACTCGTTCAGCTTCTCGCGATCGATGCGGCCCTGAAGGAATGCGACCTCCTCCGGGCAGGCGATCTTGAGACCCTGACGCTGCTGGATGACCTGAACGAACTGGGTGGCATCCGCCAGCGAATCCGGGGTGCCGGTATCCAGCCAAGTGGTGCCGCGGCCGAGCAGTTCGACGCGGAGGTTACCCTGCTCCAGATACACGCGGTTGAGATCGGTGATCTCCAGTTCGCCGCGCGGGGAGGGCTTGAGCGCCTTCGCGATCTCCGCGACCTTGCTGTCGTAGAAGTAGATGCCGGGAACGGCGTAGTTCGACTTGGGCTTGGCGGGCTTCTCCTCCAGAGAGACCACGTTGCCCTCGGCATCGAACTCGACGACACCATACTGCTCCGGCTCCTTGGTGTGATAGCCGAAGACGGTGGCGCCTTGCTTTCGGCGGGATGCCGCGAGGAGGGACTTCGCGAGGTCGTGACCGTAGAAGAGGTTATCCCCCAGGACGAGGCAGGCGGGCTCACCGGCGAGGAACTCCTCCCCGATGATGAATGCTTGGGCGAGGCCCTCCGGCTTCGGCTGCGGGGCGTAAGAGATCTCCAGGCCCCACTGCGAGCCATCCCCTAACAGGTGCTCGAAAGCCGGCAGATCGCGCGGGGTGGAGATCAGCAGGATCTCCTTCACGCCCGCGAGCATCAGCACGGTGAGCGGGTAGTAGATCATCGGCTTGTCATAGACCGGGATCAGCTGCTTGCTGACCGAGTGGGTCATGGGGAACAAGCGGCTGCCGGTGCCGCCGGCGAGGATGATGCCTTTCCGCAGCGCGAGATCGTCCGCGGTAGGGGCGAGGTAGCTATTGTCTGGACCGAGCATGAGGAGAGCGGTGAGAGGGTTCAGGCAAGGGTGCCGAGGCGTTCGCCGCGATAGCTACCGTTCTCGATCGCGTTGATCCATTCCTGGTTATCGAGGTACCACTGCACCGTCTTGCGCAGGCCGGTCTCGAAATTCTCGCGGGGCGACCAGCCGAGCTCGTTCTCGATGCGGGCGGGGTCGATGGCGTAGCGCTGATCATGACCGGGGCGGTCCTTCACATAGGTGATGAGCTCGTCCGCGCTCTTGGTGGCGCTTTCCGGCGCAAGCTCGTGCACGGTTTTGATCAAGGCACGGACCACGTCGATGTTGCGGATCTCATTCTTGCCGCCGATCACGTAGGTCTCACCCATGGTGCCACGGACTAGGGCCGTGGCGAGGCCGCGGCAGTGATCCTCCACGTAGAGCCAGTCACGGATATTCGTGCCATCGCCATAGACCGGCAGCGACTCGCCGCGGAGAGTCTTCTGGATCATGAGGGGCAGGAGCTTCTCCGGGAACTGGAAGGGGCCGTAGTTGTTCGAGCAATTGGTGGTGAGCACCGGCATGCCGTAGGTATGGTGATAGGCACGGGCGAGGTGATCGCTCCCCGCCTTCGAGGCGCTGTACGGGCTATTCGGCGCATAGGGCGTGGTCTCGCAGAACATGGGATCCTCCGCTCCGAGCGAGCCGAAGACCTCATCGGTGGAGACGTGGAGGAAAGCGGACTCGCCGCCATCGGCGATGGACTTGCCGTAGTTCGGCAGCTTGGTGCGACCGGATTCGACGAGGTACTTCCGGAAGGCATCGAGTAGCTTGAAGGTGCCGACCACATTGGTCATGATGAAGGCCTCCGGGCCATCGATCGAGCGGTCCACGTGGGACTCCGCGGCGAGGTGCATGACGGCATCGATCTTGTGCTCGCGGAGCAGGCCGCCCACGAACTTCTCGTCGCAGATATCGCCTTGGGCGAAGATGTGACGGGGATCGGAATCGAGGTCGTCCAGGCTCGAGCGGTTGCCCGCATAGGTGAGCTTGTCGAGGTTGACCACCTTGTCGACGGGCACGCCGAGCTCGGCAGACGCGTCGCGTAGCAAGTAGTGGACAAGGTTCGAGCCGATGAAGCCGGCGCCGCCGGTGACGAGTATGTTCATTGGGGTGGGAAGAAGAGGGTGAAAGGCAAGCTAGCGATCCAAGAATAAGGGAGGCGTCAACCGCAGGCAGCGGCCAGGTATTTCCGGAAGGTGGGAGAGGTGGCGAAGTGCTCGCGGAGGGCCTCCTGCCATGGACGCGGAGAGCGGCCGGTGAAGGCGGTATACTTGGCAGTGCTCATCACGCTATTGGGCGGGCGCTTGGCGACGAAAGCACGGACATCGGCGAGCGAGTTGCCGAGAATCTCCCGGGTTCTGAGCGGGATCCCGAGCTCCACGGCCAGATCGAGGCAGGCTTGGCCCCAGACTTGGTGGCTGCAGGAGCCGGAACTGCAGAGGTGGAAGATGCCACTGGCGGGCTCCCCACCGGGACCGAAGAGGAGCGGATCAAGGAGCTCCGCGACATCCGTGCTTGAAACCGGGGAGCCGGTCTTATCGGCAGGCAGGGCGAGCTCGGGATGCTGGCAGGCCTGATCCACGATCCACTCGGGGAAGGCGGGCTTGCCCGGGCCATACAGCCACGAGACGCGGGCGACGAGATGGAGGGGGCTGGCGGCGAGCACCGCATGCTCACCCTGTAGCTTTGAATCGCCGTAGATACCAAGCGGGTTCACCGCATCCTCCTCGGAATACTCACCCTGCTTCGCGCCATCAAAAACGAAGTCGGTGCTGAAATGGGTCATTTGCGCCTTCTTCTCCGCGCAGATTTCCGCAATGAGGCCCGGCGCCGCGGTATTGATCGCGTAGGCCTGATCGGGATTCGTCTCGCAGGCGTCCACCGCGGTCATCGCGGCGGGGAGCATGAGATGATCGAAGCGGAGAGGCTCCAAAGCCGCGCGGATGGACTGCGACGAGGAGAGATCGATCTGCGGCCGGGCGAGGCCGAGAACGGTGGCATCCCGCGAGAAGCGGGCTTCGAGTGCCTGGCCGAGACGGCCTGCGGCACCAACAATGACGATCCGGGGGGGACGTTTCATCTTGCGGGGGGTGGGAGAACAGAGCGGCTCCGCGGCAAGCCGGAGAGCGGCGGTGATAACAACCGGGCGGGCGGGTGAACCCGATCCGGAAGGGGTGGCCCGGGAGAGCGAACTCTCCCGGGCATATGTGAACTTAATCAGTTACTCTGCGACGGGCTCGAAGATCAGCTGATAGAAGGAGCGGGCGCCACCGGCATTGTCCTGGACGGTGTAGCTGGCGCGCTGCGCCGGGGTCATCACTTCGATTTCGGCCTTGGTGATGGTGTCGATCCGGTTCGCGACATTGGCGATGCCGCTGAGGTCGTTGTCACGATGGACGTAGTAGTTACCGATCGGCTTGAGAACCGGCAGCGTGATGACCGCTTGACCGGCCTGGCGCTGGACGGAGAGCGAGAAGCTCAGGTCGTCATTCGGATCGTTCGGGTCGAGCTGGAGCTCGAACTCCGCGAGGTTGTCGAGGCCGCCGCCATCGGAATCGGCAGCGGTCTGACCGGTGAGGCCGTGACTGGTCAGCCACTGCTCGAAGGTGGGAACGGCTGCTCCCTGAATGGCGAGGATCTCGAGGGCGCAGACCTTCGGATTCTGGATACCGCGCAGGAATTCCAGATCGAGCGTGCCATCCGCGACCGTGACCGGGAAGGTCACGACCAAGGCGCGGTTCGCACCGACGCGGGCGAAGATGTCCAGATCGTCGATCGCGATATTACCCTCCGCGGTGACATCGAAGACGCGCTGACCGGGGGCGGTGATGAGGTTGTAAGTCTCCGCGAAGTGGAGTCGCACCTCATACGCACCGTTGGTGATCGGGAAGGCGTATTCGAGATTCGCACCTTCCGCACTGCCGTCGTAGCGCTCGCTCTTGTAGAGCGCATCGTCCTCGGTTCCAACGATCGCGTTGTTGGTGGTGAAGGAGCTTCCCGAGTTATAGCCGACATCGGCCAACCAGGTGTTCCCGCTGCCATCGACGAAGTCCTCGGTGGAGCCGGCATCGACGCGGAGCGCGTAGGTGCCGAGCGCGCGGGGCTTGGCGGAATCCGTGGCGGCGGCCGAGGCATTGCCCACGGCATCCAGCGCCCTCACCTCGTAGAGGTAGAGGGTGCCATTCACGAGGCCAGTGTCCGAGTAGCCCGGAGTCGGCACGGTGGCGATGACCACGCTATTACGACGGATCTGGTAGGAGACGACGCCGACATTGTCGGTGGAGTTATTCCATGCCAGGGAGACGCTGCCATTGCCCGGGGTAGCATCGAAGCCGACGGGGACCGTGGGGGCCTGGGTATCAGCCAAGGTGGCGGTATCCACCGTGGCGGCGTTGGAGGCATTGTTGGCGGAGTCGATCGCACGCACCTCGTAGTGATAGGAGGTGCCCGGGGTGAGTCCGGTGTCCTCGTAGCCGGGGACAGGAACCGTGGCCAGCAGGGTGGCTCCGCGGTAGACGCGGTAGCCGATGACACCGGCATTGTCGGTGGAGGCATTCCAGCTCAGCACCACGGAGGTGAAGGAAGGAGTGGCGGCCAGCGAACCGGGAACGGTGGGAACCTGGGTATCCGTGAGCGTGGAGGTAGTCAGGGTCGCAGCAGCAGACGTATTCCCCGCGGCGTCGATCGCGATCACTTCGTAGTCGAACTCGGTGGCGCTGCTCAGGCCGGTATCCGTGTAGCCCGGGGTGGGCACGGTGGTGATGAGGTTGCCATCGCGATAGACGCGGTAGCCGGTGACACCGACGTTATCCGTTGAGGCCGTCCAGGTCAGGGCCACTTGGCTGAGTCCCGGAGTGCCCGCCAGCGAGGTCGGGATGCTGGGTGCCTCCAGATCGGGCGAGAGCGTGGTGGCGCTGATAGTAGCGGGCAAGGACACGTTCCCGGCGGCGTCGTAGGCGACGACCGAGTAGTTGTAGAGCGTGCCGGAGCTGAGGCCGCCATTCGTGAAGGTCAGGCCGGTGACGGTATTCACCAGAACGGAGTTCCGGTAGATGCGGTAACCGGTGACGCCAACGTTGTCCGTGGAAGCGGTCCAGCTCAAGGTCACGCTGTTGCTCGTGATGTTCGAGGTAGCGAGGCTGCCCGGAGCGGACGGAGGATCCGATTCACCGGCTCCACCCGAGAGAATCGGGAAGACCTCGATGGCGGAGACGGAGGGATTCTGCGCGACGACGGTGAAGTCGAGCGTGAGGCTGCCATCCGCGACATTGACCGGGATGGTCTGCACGACGGCTGCATCCTTGCCACCGGTGGCGTAGATGTCGAAGTTCGCAAGGGCGGTGGTGCCTTCGGCGAGGACATTGAAGACGCGGTAGCCGACAGCAACCGGAGGCTGGGTGTGGAACTCGCTGAAGTGGAGACGGACCTCATACTGGCCGTTCGTGACGGGGAAGTTGTACTTCAGCACGCGGCTGCTATTCCGGTTCTTCATCCGGCTGGTCTTGTAGATCGTCTGCTTGTCGGTGCCGGTGATCGAGTTCGTGGTGGAGTTGGTCGGCGTGTAGCCGAAGTCCGGAGCACCGAAGAAGCCGAAGTCCGCCGACCATGTGTTCCCCTGCGGGTCCACGAAGTCGGTGTTGCTGCCGCAGTCCACGCGGACGACGGCCGGGCCGAGCGCGCGCGGGGTGATGCTCACCTGCGAAGGCGCAGACTCGTTACCGACGGCATCGATGGCAGTGACCTTGAAGACGTAGGTGGTCTCGTTCGTGAGACCGACCGAGGTGTAACCGAGGGTGTTCACCGTCTCGATCAGGACATTGTCGCGATAGACGCGGTAGCCGGTGACGCCGACATCATCGGTCGAGGCATTCCATGCGAGGGTGGCCATGGCATTCCCGGAGTTGCCGGTGAGGCCGCCGGGCGCGGAGGGAGGGACGGTATCGGACAAGGTCGTGCCCTGGATCGTGGATGCGGTCGAAGCGTTGTCCGCGGCATCCACGGCAACAACCGAGTAGTTGTAGAGCGTGCCGGGGGCGAGGCCGGTATCGGTGAAGGACAGGCCGGTGACCGTGGTGGGAGCGCCACCATTGCGGCTCACGCGATAAGCGGTGACGCCCACGTTATCGATGGAGGCGGTCCAGGAGAGCGAGACGCTTCCCGCGGTGACGCCGGTGACCGCGAGGCTGCCGGGCGCCGTGGGGGCGAGGGTGTCCGCCGGTGGCGGCTCAAGCGCGTAGAGCTCGATGCCAGCGATGGTGGGGTTGTTCTTGTTCGCAATGTGGAGGAACTCGATCACCACGTTGCCATTCGTCACGGTGACCGGGATCGGGGTGACCAATGCGGTGGCGTAGCCAGCGGTGGCGAAGATATCGAGATCATCCAAGGCGAGTTGGTTCTGGACCTTCACGTCGAAGACACGGGCACCGGCGGTCTGGAAGGTGCTGGTGGTTTCGACGAAGTGCAGGCGCAGCTCGTAGTCGCCATTGGGGACAGGCAGGGTGTACTTCAACTCGGCTCCGCTGGGGCCATCGTAGCGACGGGTGCGGTAGATGACATCGTCGTTGGTGTTGGCAATTGCGAGGCTGCTGCTGTCCAGCAGGCCCGCGTTGTAGCCGAAGTCGGCGACCCAGGTGTTGCCGAGGGAATCCACGGTATCGACGGTGCTGCCGGCATCCATGCGCAGGGTGACACCGGCGATGGCGCGGGGCCGGACGATGGCGGAGGCGGGTGCCGAAGTCTTGCCGGTGGCATCGATGGCAATGACCTCGTAGAGGTAGTTGGTGCCATTCGTCAGGCCGCTTTCCGAGTAGGTCAGCGAGGTGACAGTGGCGAGCAAGACGCCATCGCGATAGACACGGTAGCCAGTCACGGCCGCGTCGTCGGAGGAAGCCAGCCATGAGAGCGAGGCACTGCCGTTCCCGGCAAAGGCGCGGAAGTTGACGGGAGTGGTCGGGTTCTCGCTGTCCGCGGGCGTCGTGACGCTGAGGGTGGCGCGCGGGGAGAGATTCCCGGCGGCATCGTAAGCTTCCACCTCGTAGTCGTATTCGGTCTGCGGGGTGAGGCCGGTCTGCGGGATCGCGAGGTTGGCGGTGGTGGCGATCTCCACGCCATCGCGGAAGATGCGGTAGCCGGTCACGGCGGTGTCGTCCGTGGCAGCGGTCCAATTCAGGGTCAGGCTGCCGGCCTTCAGGTTGGTGGTTGCAAGCGAACCCGGTGCCGAGGGCGGCGTGGTGTCGTTGCCCGGGCCACCGCCGAGGGAGAAGACCTCTATGGCGCAGATGAAGGGGTTCTGGATGACGTTGCGGAGGCCGATGGTAAGCTGGCCATCGCTCACGGTGGTCTGGAAGGCTTCGACGCGGGCGTTGTTCGGCCCTGCGACGGCGAAGACATCGTAGTCGTTCAGCACGATCTGGTTCTCCAAGAGAACGTCGAAGACGCGCTGCCCGGCGGCGGTGATCCCGTTCCAAGTCTCGGCGAAGTGGAGCTTCACCTCGTAGTTCCCGTTCGGCACGGCGAAGGAGTAGTCGAGCGGAGTCGAGGGGCTATTGTCGAAGCGGAAGGACTGATAAAGCGTGTCGTCGTCCGTGCCCGAGATCTCGTTCGCGTAGGTCTGGGTGCTGCCGGAAGTGAATCCGGTATCAGCAGCCCAGCTGTTGTTCGCGGTGTCCACATAAGAGGCTCCACCCGCATTCACCCGCAGCAGGGCATTGCCGCTGCCGGAAGCCGGATCGTAGTCAATAACGAGGATGTTCGAGGAGGAGCTGCGCTTGACGCCATCGATGAGGAGCGCGGAGACGTAGTTGATCCCGCCGTTTTCCGAGCTGAGGGTCACGGCCACGTCCACGTAGCCCGCGGCGCCGATCACGGCGTCTTCCACATCGAACACGATCACGTTGTTCGCTTCAAAAGGATCGATGTCATAAGCCGGGATGACCGGATCGGAGTAAAGGCCGGTCTGGAAAGTCCAGACCTGCACGTTCTTGCCCGGGGCGCCCACGACGCGGACGGTCGGCTGGGAGTTAGTGATGAAGGGAGAGGATTTGCCGGGGACGGAGACCGTCGGCGTCGGCAGGTTGTCCTGATGCAACACGCCCACCGAGCGCTTGTTGGTGTGACCGTCACCCGCGGTGAGGCCGGCATTGCGGACCTTCCGCACGGTGCCGTCGTCGAAGGTGACCGTGACGGTGGTGCCGGTGAGTTCCAAGCCAGAGACGCTGGCGGCATGGTTCGGGCCGGGGCCTACCACGCCCTTCACGCTGGTCGGATCGACGTCCGAGGAGAAGGTCAGGAGATTGCCGGGACCAAAGCCCGTCGTCGGGCTACAGGAGATCCGCAGGGAGTTGAAGCCCTCGATGGAATCGACGCCGTTATGGAAGTCCTCGAAGGACCCGGTGGGTACGGGACCGCTTCCGTTGAAGGAATCCAGCTGGAAGCCCTTGCCATCGAGGTCACCCGCGGTGCCGAAGGGATCGAAAACGACATCCGGAAGCAGCGCGGTGCTGAGGTCGATCTTCACGTCGACGATCTTCTGGCCGCCGGTGGAGGTGTTCTCGAGCTGGAAGGAACCGCTGGTGTTCGTGCTGGAGCTGAGGATGCTGCCGCTGCCGCTGTTCACGGTGAGCTTGGCCGAAGCAGTGCTCGCGATCGGCAGAACCTTGAAGTAGTCCCAGGTGGCATTAAAGACCGGGCCGGTGCCGGTGCTACCGAGCAGACCCACGGCGAGCGCGGTCTTGCCGCGCAAGCAATCGAGGATCTTGCCGGAGACGCTCAACGGGCTGCCAACGTTGATGAAGGAGCCGGTGCCGATGGCATAGCCCGGCTGCACCGTGCCCGCGATGGGATCGACAAGGAAGCTGAGCTGCACCACATCGCTGAAGAGACCCGGCTGCGGGGTCATCGATTGCGAGAGGATCACGCCGTCCTCTTCATGGACGATCTCGATGGCACCAGGGCCACCGTTCGCATTGACCGCAACCTGCACGTAGTTGTCCTGATCACCGTTGCCGATGAAGATGCCATGCGACTGCGTACCGGTGGGAGTGCCATTGAAGAGCAGACCACCGAGCCCGGAGATCACGCGGAAGGGACCTGTGACTTCATCCACGCTCACGCCGAATTGGAAGGCGTTCATCTGCGTGTTCGCGGAGCCGTGCGGCGTGCCGGGTCCCATCGAGGGATCGGTGTAGAGACCGGCGGTGCCGCCCGCGATGATGTCCGCCGTATTCATGCGGGCCGTGTAGTCGAGGCCGGGCTCGAGCATCGCGCCGGTGAAACCGATCGCGAAGAAGCCGTGCATGGTATTGAAGAGATTGTACTCCAGCGGCGGGGTCACATTCTTGCCGTTCAGGGCATCGATCGGGAACACGTCCTGCGAATCTGCGATGCCATCGTTGTCGTCGTCCGTATCCAAGAGGTCGGAGAGGAAATCGCCATCGAAGTCGGAGGGGCGGATCGCGGGCGAGCAAGGATCGGAGAGATTGTCGATCTCGTCGGCATTGCTGTAGCCGTCTGCATCTTCATCCAGCGTGAAGCTGTCGAGGCCGGTGCAGACGCCGCCACCGCTCTCGAAGTCGGTGGGCTCGAGAACGGTGATGCCAGGATCGCTGGTCAGGTAGTGGCCGACGAAGATCGTCCCGGCGAGTGCCGGCGCGGTATCGGGACCGGGGATGGCAATATCGAGCGGGCTGCCGTAGTCGGAAACTTCGAAGATGATGCTCTTGCTGAGCACCTGCGTGCCGTCCTGATTCAGGACGATGCGCTGCACTGCGCCTTTCGGCTGCGGGGCCACGCCACCGTTGAACTGGGCGCAGATGATATTACCGATCATCTGGCCTCCGAAGTTACCGGCGGTGTATTCGGCGAGACCGGTGGTGGAAGCGGTATTGGTGGTAAGGTCCGGATTCGCCGCCGAGTCCGGCATCAGGAAGCTTGCCTGCTGCGGATCTGCCATCCCGACCGGCACGGGCGGCCAGTCCACGGTCGGTGTGGAGGAGAACACGAGGCCTGCTCCACCCGTGCCGCCATCGTAGCGGGTCCAGCCAGCGCTGGCGGGATTCGCGCGGAGCGGGTGCGGGTGACCGCCATAGTAGCCGGTGCCCGTGATCCGGTGCAGACCGTCCTTGTTGTTCACGGTGCCGGGCTCGCCGGAGACCCATTCATTGGTCACGCCCGGCGTGCCGTGGTTCTTCGGATAACCGCCCCAACCGGAGTTCGCGGCGTTATCGATCGTGTACATCTTGCCCGCCTTGTGAGGCGTTTTGGCAATCATCACGTCGTAAGGATTTCGGAAACCGGAAGCGTGGATCTGGACCGGCCCGCCTTGAACGATGCGGGCTTGGTTCAAGCCGTCGTTGCCACCGAAGGGATCGTTCGCATCGGCGTAGTTCAGATCGCCCGGGAGCACGTCGGTGCGCGCCGGGTTCGGATCATTCACCGTGGGCAGGTTGTAGAGATACTTCTGACCATGGCTGTCGGTCTGCACCGGCATGGCATTGATCACGCTCAAGTCGATCGAGAGCACCGCGGCCGCAAGCGCCTGCTCGCAGGCGAAAGCGAAGTTGTTCGAGGGCGCACCCGCATTCGTGCTGCCGCCTTGGGCAACATAGAGGGTATTGCCGTCGTCGCTGATCGTAAGGCCGTTGGTGGCGTGATTCTCCTCCGAGCGGGGCAGGCCGCGGACGATATCCACCTTTTCCCAGACACCGCTGCCGTTCTTGGCGAGGCGCGAGATCGTCCCGGAGTTCGTATCGAGATTCAGGTCGGTGGCTCCCGAGCCGGCCCCTTCCCGCGGGTCGCTCGAGGTCACATAGATCACGGGGTTCGCGGCGGTACCGGTGACGAGAATCCCCGTCGCCTGGCGCGTGGTCAGGGAAGGGTTGAAAGTACCATCGTCATCGTAGTTCGGAATGTTCTTCACCAAGTCGATCGTCTGCAGATCGGTCGCCTGATAATTGTCCTTGGCCACGCGGGTCACGATGCAGTGACCCACCACCCCGTTCACCTGCACGTAATAGAGACGGTTGTCCGGGCCGAACTGGAGCGAGGTCACCTTGCTCGCCTTGTTGTTGTTGCCAACCTTCAGCCCGTTCACGCGGCTATAGGAGAAGGCGGGCGACTGGGCGCTGGCGACCGGTGCCAGCGCGGCCACCGCAAGCAAGGAGGCGACGGAGCATAGCAGGCGCGCTCGGCTAGGCGCCCGGTAAGACGAAGGGACGGATTTCATCTGGGGGGTGGGAAGTGGGGGGAAGAGGAACAGCTCGAGACGGGAGGGAGGGGTGCGATCCACTATGGGTGGACAGGACGGTTATCCGCACGATGCCGACGCCTGAAATCGCAGGGGCGCATCGTCAAAGCCGCTTCATGGCAGGCAACGGACATGGGGGGAGAGAGGGGGAAAGCCCGATCACGGCACCGCCATCGCGGATGCCCTTTTCAGGCGCTTCAAGGGGGGTGGGGGTGGAGCGAAAGCAAAGCAAACTATCAACTCATCAGGGGGGCTACCAGCAAAATGTAATCTCCCAGATGTTATTGATGATTAATCTTTATGAACAAGATCGCGGGAATCGTTGAAACTGCGGATCTGCGGGAATTTACTAACAAGAGAGGGGATGGGCCACCACTACGGGATCACGTATGCCGAGACTTCCGCAGAATGTGCACAGTCGGGCTTAAGTTCCGGACGCGGAGACCTGCTGACCTTCCCACACCCCCATGTTCCAGTAGCGGCGCTGTTGGTAATGGAAGTGTTTCGTCTCGCTCAGGAAGGCCTTGCCGAGCCTCGTGAGAAGGCCGAAGCCCACCACCTTGCCGAGCGCCACAGCCGCTTTCGGCAGGCGTTGGGAAACCGGTGCGGACGCCAGTTTGAAGCCCACCACCTTGCCCATTCGGCGATTGCGCTCGAGAGTCCAATCCGGAGAACAGCGATCCGCCGGCACATGATGCCAGACCGTGCCCTCCGGCAGGTAGATGCCTTTGACCCCTTGGGAGAACATGATGAGCTGAAGTTCGGTCTCGTCGCCCACGGAGATCACCCGGCCGGGCCCGATGTTGATGTCGAAGTTCCCGGCGCGCTTCAGATCGTCGGAGAAAGCAGCCCAATTGAAGCCCAGCGCCAGCGGCTTGGTAATCTCGCAAATCTCCTCCCCATAGCTCCAGCCCTTGGCCGAGTAGGGAAGATAGTGCTTCAGCCAATCCGGAGGGGGCGAATCGTAATCCACCAAGCACTTCCCGGCATAGAATTCACCACCGGTCTTGCCCGCGGCGGCATTCGCATAGGCACGCAGGGCTCCCGGGTGAATGCGCACATCGTCATCGTAGAAGACCACGAACTCGCCGGAGAGTTCATCGAGCACCAGATTGAGCGCCGCACATTTGCTACCCGTGGGCGTGTAGCGGTACTCCATCGGCAGGCGGTCGCGGAACTTGTCCACTTTCGCTTCTGCACCTTCCTTCTTGCCGTTCTCGACGACGAAAACGCGCTTCAGCGTGTCGGGCCGGTCGGCATCCACCAAGCATTGGAGGGTGCGTTCCAACAACTCGCCACGCTGGCAGGTGGGGATGATGATGATCATGGGAGGGGGACGGATGAAGAAAAGGGACTAGCGCTTACTCCGGAATTCGCCCGCGATATTACGGAAGAACGCTAGCTTCTTGAAGACGAGCAGCAGCATCACGGCATAGATCAATCCGAAGGCGAGACCGGCGCCCACGACAGGCAACCAAGCATAAAGCGTTCCTCCGGCGAGCGTATCCACATCGCTATTCGAGAAGTGGAGGATGGCCCAGGCGGCGAGCGAGGCCGGCACGCAAGAAACGGAGGGGACCATCATCGTCCGCATCACCTGGCCCAGCTTCACCGGGGTGCCCTTGAGCGACCATGCCCAGTAGGGAATGAAATTGAGCAGCATCGCCAGGGAATAGGCCCAAGCCACTCCCTTCACGGACCCCTCCATCCCCGCTTCCTTCGGACCGAGGAAGACACCGAGAACGAAAGCGAGCACGATAACAGCGGAATTCACCACACCCATGGTGCGGTAGCGCTTGGTCTGGCCGAGGGCGATCAAGAGCCAGCCTGCGGGATTCGAAATGCCGCCGATCAGGGTAGCGAGGGCGAGCAGGCGGAAGATCTCCGCCGTCTCCATCCACTCGCGGCCCAGCCAGAGCAGCACCACTTGGTCGGCGAAGAGCGTGAGCCCCATGATCACCGGAATACTCAGCGAGCAGATCAGCAGGATCGCATTGAGATAGTAGCGCCCGAAACGATCCGGCTCGTTCTGAAGGCGGGAGAGGGCCGGCACCGAGACCGAGCCGAGCGGTCCATTGATCTGGCCCAGCGGCATGAGCAGCAGGCTGTAGGCGCGGTCATACGCGGCGAGCGGAGCGGTCCCGCAGTAGCGGCCAATCAACATGCTACCTGCCTGACGGGAGAAGTAGTTCACCACGTTGAAGCCGAGCACATCACCGCCGAACTTGAGCATGCTACGGACACCGGTCCCGCGCGCCGGAGCACTGGGCATCCAACGCAGAGCCATCCAGAGGAAGGCGGTTTTCACGACCGCGGGAGCCAAGGCCAAGCCGACGAGCGACCAGTACCCCATGCCCCACTTGGCCATCACCACCGCGACCAGCACCCCCGCCGCGCTGGAGATGATCTCCGACCAGGCAAGCAGGCCGTAGCGCATGTTCCGCGTGAGCAAGGCCGAGTGCTGGAGCCCCAGACCGCCGAAGATGTAGCTAAGCGCGAGAACCGGGATGATGGAAACCAGCACCGGCGTCTTGTAGAACCCGGCGATCAGTGGGGCGGAAACCGCGAAGACCAAGGCGATCACGACCGAGAGCGCCACATTGATCCAGAACAAGGTGGAGATCTGGCGGTGGCTGATCTCTTGGCGCTGGATGGTGGCCTGCGAGAGCCCCACATCCATGAAGATGGCAAGGAAGTTCGAGAAAACCGCGGTCATCCCGAAAACACCGAAGTCCTCTTTGGCCAAGAGGCGCGCGAGGATGGCGGTGGAGCCGAGGCGCAGCACCAGCCCGGAGATGCGGGCGAAGGACATGAACGAGGCCCCGCGAACGGAGCTCTGGCGCAGGTTCTTCGAGACGTCCAGCGGCGCAAAGGGGTCGAGCCGGGCACGCTTACCGCTCTCGGAGGAGGGGTCGGGCTCGGGTACCGGCGCTGGTTTCTCGATCACGCTTTCGGCCTGCATTCCAGTGGGGGGAGGATTTGTCAATCGCCGCGGTGCCGTTCAGCGGATATCGCGGAGAAAGGATGCAAGTTTCATGGTCAGGTTCTTGCGCTCGAACTGGCGCACGAAATCCTCGTTCCAATCGGGGCGGGCGGCCCCGGATTTCCATTTTTTGTACTGATCCTTGAGAGCGGCCAGCATGCCAGCCACATCCCCGGGTTCGCAGAGCACACCGGTGCCAGCTTGCGAGACGAAGTCGCGCGCGTCGCTGGCGGGCAGGGTGGCCAGGATCGGCCTGCCGGAGGCCATGTACTCGTAGGCCTTGCCCGGCACGATTCCCGCCTTCATGCCCGCGGGCATCTTGTGCAGCGGCAGGAAAAGCAGATCGGCCGCGCGGACGTAGCGCAGGCATTCGGTATGGTTGAGATAGCCCGCGCAATCGAAGAGCGGCTTGGCGGGCGAGGCATCGATCAGGGCCTGATCGGATTTCGACAGCACCCCGACACAACGCATGCGCACGTCGTTCACAATGGCCGGGTCATCCTTGATCCACTGCTCCAGCGCTTGGAGAAGATAGTAGTGAGAGCGGGGCAAGCGCTCGACCCCGGCCACCGTGCGGCCCAGTAGCTTGTATTGGGTGCGGCGCTTCTGCTCCACCAGCCCGGACTCGGCATGGAAATAGCCGGAGTGCACGATCGAGAACTTGCCGCCGGGGATGGCTTCCACCTCACCGGTGAAGTCGCTGGCATCGTAGCCGTTCGTGAGACTCACGATCGTGTTCGCCTTCAGGCGTGGAAAGGTCTTCCCGAGACGCCGTGCCGATTCCGGCGTGTTCATGATGATGAGCGATGCGCTGCGGAGCGAGCGCTCCATCTGCATCTTCTCAAGGCTGCGGTGAAAGCCGGTGCGATGAAGCTGGAACTCATCGAGCGCCCACGGATCACGCAGGTCCGCCACCCAGGGAATGCCGGTGCGGCGTGAGATCTCCGCGGCGGCATCCGCACCCTCGAAGGGCGAGAGCGTGACGAAGATCATCTCGGGCTTCTCCCGCTGTGCGATCTTCGTGCCTTCCTCGATGACGAGATCCATCCAAGTGCGGCCGAAGCGGCTGCGCATGCCGAGCAACTCACGGGCAGCGCGCTCGAGCTTGCCTGGTACGTGCACTTCCTCCGGCAACTCGACCTGATGCACCTTGACCGAGGCCGGAACTTCATCCGCGAGCGCCTGATCGGTCGGGGTCCAGCGGTGCTCCTTGTTCGGCTTCGCCGTCAGGACGATGGGATCGAAGCCGCACTCCGGCAGATACTTCACGAATTTCAGGGAGCGCTGGACACCACCTCCACCGGCGGGCGGGAAGTGGTAAGCGATGAAGAGAACTTTTTTCACCGGGGTAGGAGTAGGCACCGTGGCGGGTATCGCACGGCTGGCCTGAGGATCGGACGCGAGGGGGGAGGCGTTCATGGCGCGCGTTTGAGGGGCTTGCCGTTGAAGAGGAAGGCCAGCACGGGAACGCGCCGGATAACGAAAGCGTGAAGCAGGATCAGGGCCCCGAAAGTGGATGCGGCGACCAGGACAAGCATCAGGTCCACCTGCGAGTGGAGGGGTCTGAAGAGGAAGGCGAAGAGGTAGATGGCGAGGAAGTGGAAGAGATAGACGGAGTAGGCCGCATCCGAAAGGAAGCGCACCGCGGTGCTCTCCCGCTTCACCAATTTCCCCGCGATCCAGAAGAGCAGGCTGGAGAGGGTCAGGGCGAGATAGGTCTGGCTCGCGAGGATGGACACTTCTTCCAAGCGCCCCGGGTTCGCGCCGGCCTGCTGGTGGGCCAGGAAGAGCAGGCCGCAGGAGAGCGCGATCTGAATCCAGTGAGCCTTCGAGAAGATCGCGCGGAGATTCGTGGAGGCGAAGAGCACCATGCCCAGGGTGTAGAAGGGCAGGAAGTTCCCGATCGAGCGGATCACGTAGCGGGCATCCTCCGGCAGGAGGGGCTTCACCGCCTCGAAACAGACGCGCGAGCCGAGGCAGGCGGCCGTCACCACCAGGCAAATCGCGAGGAACTTGAACTCGCCGCTGAAGAAGTGGGTGCGGCGCGTATTGCGGGAACCATTGCCGGCCATGACCGCATCCACCATCCGGCCGAGTAAAGGCGCGAGCAGCGAATAGACGAAGAGCGCCACGAGGAACCAGAGATGGAGGTGCCAGTTCATTGGCCCTGCGCCTCCCGCGGTCCCCTTCCCTGCCAGGTAATCGGCAAAGGGCAGCGGATGGTTGTGGTAGACGAAGACTAGGTAGTTGGTGACCGGATTCAGCAGCACGAGGGCTGCGATGAAGGGCACGCCGATCGCCACGAGGCGCTTCTTCACGGTAGCGGCACCACCGTACTTCTGGAGCAGCATGTAGGCGAGGAAGCCAGAGATGATGAAGAAGGCCTCCATCCGCACCAGGCCGGAAACCTCGGCACAGCCACGGAAGAACTTCGAATGCTCCACGGTGCTGGTGTGCACGAGGATGCCCCAGAACATGAGGCAAGCCCGGAGGGCATCCAGATGAAAGAAGCGCTGCGACTTCTTCGCGACAGGACCGGCCACGACCGTTGCTGCCCCGACTTCGGAAGAAGGGGATGCAAGGCTTTCAACGGATTTGGCAGAGATCATCGACAGGGGGGGGACGAGGATGCCGGATTATCGGGCCGCTAGAAGCGCGACCACTGCATTCGGGATGCCGGGTCGTCGGGTTCGGGCGGTACTTCCAGGAGATCTTCCGCGTGATTCAGGCGGCTCATGTAGATGGAGCTGATCGTGGCGATCGAGAACCAGTAGAAGAACACCGACTGGTCGTAGTAGGCAACCGAGATGCTGGTGGCGACGTGCGAGAACAAGCTCGCACCCATGCACCAGATCATGAAGCGGTCGCCGTTTTCGTCGTCTTCCGGGATGGTGTCGATTGCATTGCCGACCCACTTGAAGCCGACCCAGACGATGGCGATCATGAGCAGCACGGCCATGATCCCGCCCATCACACCGTAGGCCAGGAAGTAGTTCGTGATATCGGTGTGCTCCTCGCTGAAGGTCACGCCGGTAGGCATCCACGAGCGGGTGTGGTCGGTGCCGAAGGCCCACCAATCGCCGAAATAGTTGATCGCGGAATCGATCAGCTTGGAGCGGTGCCAGCCGGTGCTACCGCCCATGGAGAGTTCGCCGATGATGTAGTACACCGGGCGGTTCATGATCATCGCCAGCACCATGTAGCCGATCGGGATGCTCCAGCGGATCATCCCCATCCAGTGGCGGAACTTCCACAGGAAGACGCCCATCATGCCGAAGCCGAGGCTGAGGATCGGGCCGCTCGACGCGCAGGAGGCGACCATGGTAAGGCAGGCGATCATCCCGATTTTGGCCGCACCGGGATTGCGGCGCCAGAGACCGATCATGATCGGGATCAAGGAGGCGCCCACGGTGCCTGCAAGAATGGCGTGGCGGAAAGGTCCACGCGCACGGAGGGCGTCGTCGCGTACGACCACCTCCTCGCGAACGCCGCCGAAGAGCTTCGAGAACAGATTGATCCCCGTGAACTTCTCCTGGATCATCTCCAGCGCGATCGGCACCAGCATGATCGCGATCAAGCCCATGATGGACGCGAAGTCGTCCATATCCTGGCAGAAGGAGCGGACGAGGAAGTAGCAGAGCGAGATCTCCCCCACCTTGCCGATGATGAAGGTCGGACCCGCCGCCATCGCTCCCGGCTCATGGAAGAAGCTGGCGAAGAACAGCCAGCCGCCGAGCAGCAGCATCAGCTTGTCGATGCGGTTGAAGCCACCGCCCAAGCCCTCGCCCCTCAGGATGATCCGGACCAGGCCGACACCGAGCAGAAGGCGGAAGACCGGCTGCTTGCCGCCGATGTCCATCGCCTGCCCGTGGGTGATGAAGATCACCCCCGCGAGAAGCGGAATGATCGCATAGCGGCGCGGCACGCTCAGCAGGGCGATGGCGCTGACCAGGAAAACCAGGAAACCGATTGGATTCACGCGGAGGGGGGAATTCGGAGTGAATGATCAGGCGACTCGCTTGCGGACCTCGCGATAGACGTCGGCAAGTTTGCGGCCCGCTTCGTCCCAGGTCAGCTTGTCGAGATCCGAGAGGGAGGCGGAGCGCAGCTTGCGAAGCAGTTGCCGGTCCGCATCGAGCAAACGGATGTGTTCGGTGAGCGATTCCACATCGCGTGACGGGTGGATCAGGCCGTTCTGCATGTGCTCGCAGACCGCGCCGGAAGCATCGGACACCAGCAGCACGCAGCCGGAGCCGCGGGCCTCGTAGGTGACCAAGGCGCTGCCCTCTTCCACGGAGGAGAGGACGAAGAGATCGCTCTGGCGCATGAGATCCGGCAAGTCGCGGCGATGGCCCATGACCTTCACGCTCGGGTGCGAAAGCATCGGCTGCAGGAGGTCCGCATAGCCGGGAATGAACTCGCCGCAGACCATGAAGGTGCCCTTCTCCTGGGCGCCTGAGGCCAACCAGGCCTTCAGCGCATGGTGCAGTCCCTTGCGGGGCTCCACGACGCCGGCGTAGATCATCACCAGGCCGTCATGAGCTTCCGGCTCGGATCCGGGGACGGCGAAGCGGGCACCATCGAAGCCGTATTGATGGCGCACCAGCTTGGCTTCATCGAAGCCGCGCTCGCGGAAGGTGCGGGCGACGAATTCGGAGGGGCAGAGCAGGTAGTCGGCCTCGGCGTACTCGGTTTCCTCCAGCTTCAGGCGCTCGCCGTCGAACTTGTGGTCGTGATCACCGGGAAGCTCGATGCCCACGTTCTTGTTCTCCTTGGCGACTTCCTCGTAGGCGAAGCCGGTGTGAGCGTTCGGGCGTTCCAGGACCACCGGGATGCCATGCTTCTTGGCCACGCGGATGGTGCGCAGGGAAGAGAGCGGCCAGCCATGCACGACGTCGATCTCGCGGTGGTTCGCGTTGAGCCACATCGCGGTGACGGCGTCGTGCCAGTTGCAGGCCATATCGCGGCCGATGAGCTTGTAGGGCACGCGCAATTTGCCGACGGAGAGCGTCTTGCGCACCTTGACCGCCGGGTCGAGCGGCTTGACCTGCGAGCCGGCGAAGAGTGTGACCTGGGCCCCGGCGCGTGCCGCACCATCGACTTGGTGCCACGCGGTGCTGCAAATGCGCCCGGCACCGAACTTGTGCGGGAAACTGTAGAGAACTCGGACGGGGGAGGACATGGGGGGAAATCCTGAAGCGGACGCCTAGGGGGCAAGCGCCTGCGGGGGGAGAGTAAGGGGGAACGGACCATCTCACAATGCGGGAGAAGGGCCGGAGGGGGGATTACGCGAAGGCGTAGGGAGGGGGCAAAAGGAACGGCACCCCGCTGGAACGGGGTGCCGTGATGAATGGGAGCGGCGGTCTGCCGCGAAAGCCTGACGAATTCAGGGATTCGAGGTGACCCGCAGGCCGGTCGGAGCGGTCGGCGGCGGCGTGTTGCCGAGCGTTACGTCAGAGACGATGTGGGAACCCTTCAGGGATACCAAGGCCAGGTGATTGATAAAGGTCGCGCCAGCCTGCTCGCTGCGGAAGGCGTAGTTGGTGGCGATCGTCACCGGGCTCTGGCCCGCCGGCGTGACGGTGACCGAGTAGCGTTTTGTGGCGACATTGATGTTCATCTCGAAGCGGTAGTTCACGCCGGCCGTGTAGGCCAAGGGGGTGACCGCTTGATAGGAGCTGCCGTTCCGGGCCTCGATGAAGCCGGTGGTCCAGAACCGGACGATGCAGGCAAGGTCCTCGAAGCCATCGACCGAGATCGGCCCGACGCCGGTGACGCCGTCGATGTTGTTGCCATCCGGAATCGAGTTCCAACTGATGGTGAAGGTGCCGGTCTGGTTGGGCAGGGTGACATTCGCCCATGCCTCGGAGCCCACGTAGGAGTCACCGATGGCGAAGCTGGCGGATGCCACCGGGCTGTTCTCCGCTCCCGCCTTGATGCCGATGGCCTTCAGCGTCGCGGAGGACGAGATCGTCAGGCTGCCGGTGTAGAGGGTGGAGCCGGTATTCGGCGTGCTGCCATCCAAGGTGAAGTAGATCGAGGCGCCTGGAGTCGGGCAGGTCAGGGTGACTGGAGTGGCGCTGCTGAAGAGGCCGCCATCCGGAGCGATGACCGGCGTGCTGACTTGGTTCACGATGCGGTATTCCGACACCTGCACTCCCGAGGGGTCCAAGCCGCTGCCGCTCGCGGTGGCGAAGGCGCGGATCGTGGTGTTGGAGGAGACCGGGACCGGCGCGGTGTAGCGGGTGGACGAGGTCGTGGGCGTGCTGCCGTCGAGCGTGTAGTAGATCGTGGCGTTGGCCGTGGAGCAGGTCATGGTCACCTGTTGGGCCGCATTGTAGGTGCCGCCGGGCGGGATCATCACCGGACGGGAAACGCTGGTCGTTGCACCCGGGTTTCTCCAGATCTCCTCAAGGCGCGAATTCGTCGGGTAAGGCGGCATCGCGGACATGAAGATCGAGTTTCCCTCGTTGACGGTCCAAGTTCCGGCCTGCGGCTTGTTGAGATCACCGTAATACTTGTTCACGGTGGTATTCGAGACCTGCACCCAGGGAGCGGAGGAGTCGCGGTCGTTCAGGGCCATGCCGCCGTAAAACATGGATCCGCCCAGGGCGCGGAAGTTCTTGCCGGAGCCATTGAAGGCATTCTTGGTGCCCTCCGTGGCTCCGCCGGGAAGGTGAGGATATCGCGACTTCGAGATCTCGTCGGAGACGATGTAGCTGTGGTCGAGGATCAGGCCGTCGATATTGCCGGTCTGGATCGAGCAGTTGTTGGCGGAGAAAACCGCGGTGTCGCGAAGGGTGACATTCGAGTAATTGCCGCCGCCGGTGGAGGCGAACTGGACGGTATCGGTGTGCGGCTTGCCGCCGGTGTAGGGATACTCGAAGAAGCGCGGGGCGTGATAGCAGCCGTCGAGCGTGAAGTCGGTGTAGCCGCCGCCGCCGGTGTAGAAGTTCGCCGAGTCGTCGCTGACCACGTAGTGATCGGGCTGGACGACTTCCGCCAGTTCGATGCCTTCGGTAACGAATCCATCGGTGCCGTAGACGCCGAGGTGGCCGGTGCACTTGATCCAGGCGAGCGCCGAGCGGCGGCAGCCTTGCATCTTCACACCGCTGGTGCCGATCGACTCGAAGCCGGCGAAGCAGACGCCATAGACCTTCAGGAAGCGGACGCCATTCTTCCATTTCACCGAGCCGTAGCCGTCGCGCGGGGCCACGGTGACCCGCTGGCCCCAGGCCACCGAACCGATGCTTTCCAGAGCCGGCACGGAGCCGCTTGAACTGCCGTTCCCTGCGAGCTCGCCGGGAGCCACCAGGATCAGCGTGCCACTGTTCGCCTGAGCGTTGGTGACGGCTTGGATCGCATTGCGGATCGCGGTCCAATTGCAGGGGACTTCCACGATGTTCGCCACCGTGTTGTCATACATGAAGGGGGTCGGGATCTTCTCCGGCCAGTGGGTGCCATTGGGGCCGTAGGAGGCGATGCGCTCCGGCTTGGCCAAGCCCGTGAAAGGCAGCGCCAGAAGTGTGAGTAGGGATAGGCAGGCTTTGATTCTCATGAACGGGTCGGTTTTTCGGTTTCCGAGGGTTCTCTAGGCTGAGGTTGGAAGAGACACGGGAAGCGGGAGGTTCCACCTGCAGTCGGGGGGCTCGAAGTCACTCCTGCAATCAGGAGCGTGACCCCGGGCTTTCTGCTCACCGGCAAATTTCCGGTGCTTTTCCGGCAAATTTTCTAGATTCGATTTTTAAGAGATCTGAAACTTACGTTAATTTTTTCAATTTGAGAAGCCTAGAGTCCATTCGAGCGGTCTGTTAGCAAGGTGTAAGTGCCTGATCCAGCCGGTTAGGCGTAGATTCCCTAGGCTTTCCCCCGCGCAAAACCGCGTTCCGTCATTCCGTGCCTGCGAGCGGTTTTCACGCCACGGCCGGGGCTATTTGTGAGTGCTTGTCTCTTCACGGTGCGAGCCCGTGCTTCATTGCCACGATTCGCTGTAAGGTTTCGTATTTCAATGGCTTGCGGCTCCGCATCAAGGTCGGAAGAAGGGTTCGTGCAGATCGCATCGCGCGGAAGAAGTCCTTCACGTGTCCACCCCTGCAGGCCTTCACAAATTGATACACCACCCGCGGAGCCGCGTACTGGACCGCCGCAAAGCCGGGCAGACATGCGGCAGCCAGCAAAATTTGATTCCGAGGCTTGTAGAAAACGGTCACTTCGCTGCGCCGGGAGACCTCGTTGGCGTGGTGGAGCGCCACCAGATCCGGGCAGTGGAGGATCTCCCCTCCCCCGTCGAGGATACGGTAAGCGAGCTCTACCTCCTCGTAGTGCATGTAGAGGATCTCCGGGTACATGCCGGCCTCGACCAACGCCTCGCGACGGAAGGCATAGGCCGTACCGCTGAAGTAGGAGGTGTAGAACTGCTTGTCGGCATACTTGTCGATCGGGACCGGATGCCACCAGCGGGGGGAGTCCTCCGACTTGCCATCCGGCTTGAGAAGGCGGAAGGCGAGACCATCCACCTGCGGATGCTCGTTGAAGCGGTTCGCCACTTTCAGCAGGAGCCGCACGTCGGGGATGGTCACGTCGCTGTCGAAGCCGACGATGATATCGCCCTTCGCCTCGCGGATCCCGCGGTTGCGGGTCACGGCGGGGCCGCCGTTCTTTTCATTCACGAAAATTCGCGCGCGCGGGAACTCGCGGCGGAAAGCCTCGACGCTGTCGTCCGGCGAGCAGTCGTCGACGACGATGACTTCGAAGTCCACGGCCTGCTGGGCGAAGACATCGCGCAGCAAGGCCACAACGCAGTCCCGGCGATTGTAGCTGGGAATAACGACGCTGATCATGATGGGGGGGTGGGGAGGTGAACAGAAACGGGTGTGGGATCAGGCGGCGTTGCCGGTGCCGTAGCCTTGGAGCCAGTCCTCACGCTCCTTCCAGAGCGTCTGCCAGCGGCCGGCGCTATCGTTGCGCCCGGGGCTTGAGCGAACCTTGCTCACCGCGGCGCGCAGGCCGGTGCCGGTGGCGAGGAAGAAGAGGCCGAGCGAGCGGGACAAGCCGGTCCAGTGGAAGCGGACCAAGCTGGCCTTGCCACGATACAGCAGCATGGTCTTGTGCACCGGCGTGTCCGAGCAGCCGCCCACCTCGTGGACGAGCTTGGCATCCGGACAGATCACGGGCCGGTAGCCGGCGTGGTGAGCGCGCATCGCCAGATCCGCATCCTCGCCATACATGAAGTAGCGTTCGTCCAGACCGCCCAGCTTGTTCCAAACCTCGACCGGGCTGAGCAGGAAGCACCCGGTGATCACGCCCACTTCGCGCACGGTATCGCGCTGCCAGCTGCCGAGCGACTCGGGATCGAGGAAGCGGTTCCGCGGCGCGATGGTGGTGAGGCCGAAGGAGAAGAGCGCCATGCTCCAAAGGCTCGGTAACCCCCAGCAGGAAGACGGCTCGAGGCTGCCATCCGGACGCAAGGTGCGGCCGCCATAGAGGCCGTGACCCGGATTCTTGCGCGCGAACTCCACGATGGTGTCCACGGCGTGATCCAGGATCTCCGTATCCGGGTTGAGCAAAAGCACGAACTCGGCGTCCGCATGCTTCACCCCGAGGTTCACGCCCTTGGCGAAACCGAGGTTCTCGCCCGGCAGCACGAGCTGCACCTGCGGATAGTTCTTGCGGATGAACTCGACGGTGCCATCGCGGGAATTGTTATCCACGACGATGACCTGCTGGTTAACGGCCTTCCTCTGCGCGAACACGCTATCGAGGCAGGATCCGATGTGGTCCTCCGAATTGTAGGACACGATGACAATGGCTACGTCAGCTTTCATGTGGGGGGGACTTAAGCTAGAGCGGGTTCACGAGTGCCGATAACCCGGGCGGGGACTCCGCCGGCAATCGAGCCGGCGGGAAGATCTTTGGTAACGACGGCACCGGCACCGACAATACAGCCGTCACCGATGGTCACGCCGGCGGTGACCACCACTTGGGCACCGAGCCAGACATCATTGCCGATGCGGATGTCGCGCTCGTTCTTCGGCTGCTGCCGGAAGGGCTTACCCGCCTCGAACTTGTAGTCGGAGGCGGTAATGAAAACGTCCGGAGCGAGCGACACGTAATTGCCGATGATAATCCGGCCGGTGGAATCTCCGGCCCAGAGGCGGCAGCGCTCACCGATGTGGCAATCATGTCCCATCTGTATCCGCTCGCCATTGCGGAAGGACACGTTCGGGGAAATGCCGGTCCCCTTCCCTGCCACCAGCTTGCGGCGCGGCGCGACGTGGCTGTATCCATAGAAATGGATCAGCCGCAGGGCGTGCAGGTAGTTCCGCGGATCGAGCACCGAGCACGCCGCGGAGATCGCCTTGGAGAGCGAAGAACTCATGCGCGTTTGCCCTTTCCGGTGAAGATGAAGTCGCGGATGCCTTCCACCAGCGGGCCGGAAGCATACGCCCCGATGGGTCCGCGGGCCTGGAGGCTATCGACCAAGGAGAGCTTGGCGCGCATCTCGTCCTCGTCGAAGGCCACGTTCACATTGCCCAGCTCCATCATCCGCTTGGCGGTGGCGGTCTGGTGCTCGTTGCGATGCTCGCCGAGGCGGGCCAGCTTCGGCATCACCAGGATCGGCTTGCCGTGCAGGAGCGCCGAGAGAATCGTGCCCATGCCAGCATGCCCGATGATCAACCGGGCCTCGGCAAAGTGCTGCTTGAACTCGGCGGGGTCGAAGAAATTGACGAAGGGGATATGGCGGGGTTCCCAGCCGCCCTCGCCGATCTGGGCGAAGACATCCTTGCGCCCGCTCTCGCCAGCCCACTCGTCCACGACCTTCATCATGCGGTCGAAGGGCATGTCGGTGCCTACGGTTACTAGGATCATAGTACGTTACCGATGAAGGTTGGACCTCCCTCGCGGGCGAGATGCGGCCATTGGGTGAGCCAGAGATCGGCACAGGAGCCCGCCTTGGCCCCTGACATCGAGAGTTCTTCCGCGTTCGCCACGCTATCCACCCAGATGGTGCGGATGCCGACCAAGCGACCGATCTTCAGCGCAAAGAAGCCGGGCGCCGCACCCGTCGAGATGATCACATCCGGACGCTCGCTGCGGATCAGCCGGAAGATGCTCCAGGCGGACTTCAGCAGGCCGATCTTGTTGGACCGGTTCGCATCCACGATCACGCGGAAGTCGGCACCGCCCACGTCCGAGCGGTAGCCCTCCTTGGCGGTGGCGAAGATGACATCGCACCCCTCGAAGGCAGGCCGCAGGCGCAGGAGCTGCACCCAGTGGCCGCCACCCGAGGCGATCGCGAGGACTTTCGGTTTGCTACGGGACATGGCCTTGGAGGATCAGGCGGCACCGCGGCCGAGAAGCACGGCGGGAATGGTTTTGAAGAGGATCTTGATATCGAGCCAGATCGACCAGTTCTCGATGTATTCGTTGTCCATCTCCATCCAGCGCTCGAAGGTGATGTTGCTCCGGCCGCTGATCTGCCAGACGCAGGTGATACCCGGCTTCACCGAGAGACGCTTGCGGAAGAGCCACTCGTATTTCTTCACCTCCTCCGGCAGCGGCGGGCGCGGGCCCACTAGGCTCATCTCGCCGTGCAGCACGTTGAAGAGCTGCGGCAGCTCGTCGATGCTGGTCTTACGGATGAAGCGGCCGATCTTCGTGATGCGCGGATCGTTCTTCATCTTGAAGGCCGGCCCGTCCGCAATCTCGTTGAGATGGGCCAGATCCTTCTTCCTTGCCTCCGCATCGACGCACATCGAGCGGAACTTGTAGATCCGGAAGCGGCGCTGGTTCATGCCCACGCGGTCTTGGGCGAAGAACACCGGACCGGGGCTCGTCACCTTGATCAAGATCGCCACCGTGATCATCAGCGGCGCCAGCACGATCAGCGCGGCAGCGGACACCACCGTATCCACCGCACGCTTCGCGAGAAGCTGTAGCAGCATCTGCTCGCGGAAGAGCGTGACGACGTGTTCGCCCTCGAACTCTTCCAGGTGCAGACTCTTGAAGAGCGAGCCGTCTTCCAAATCCGGCATCAAGCGCACCACCACGCCCAGGTCCCGCGCATGCTGCACCACTTTCACGATATCGCTGAAGCGCGAATCAACCGGCAGGCAGACGATCATCTCGTCCACTCGCTCGCGCTTGAGAACCGACTGGAGATCCGGCAACAGGCCGAGCACCTCGCCGCGGTTCCCCGGCGTCTCCGCCCACGAATCGCGGGCCGCTTCGTTCTCGGCCACGAAGCCGACGATCTTGTAGCCGAGCTCCGGACGGGCATCGATGCGGGAGACCACCTGGTTCGCCCGCGCATTCGCTCCGATGACCAGCAGGAAGCGGTAATTGTATCCCGAGCGCCGGGCGCTCATCAGCATCATGCGCAGCGCCAGGCGGCTGACCACGCCAGCCGCACTCACCGCCGCGAAGAACAGGAAGACATTCTCCGTGGTGATGCTGCGGACCTTGAAGATGCCGCAGACCATGGCCAGCCAGAAGGACGCGAGGCTCGTCGCCTTCAGCAAGTCCTTGAGCTGGGTCTTCAGCGCGACGAAGCGGTCGGCCTTGTACCGGATGCAGTAGGCGAAGATGCCGACCCAGCCGAGGGCCAGGAGCAGCATGCCGATCGTATCCGCAAAGCGGTAGGTCGCCGTGGTGGCGAGTGTCCCGCCGCGCAAGGCGATCTCGGGACGGAAGTAGATAATGAGGGCAGCCGCGGCGACGAGTATCAACTGATCCAGTACGCGGAAACTATGGATCAGCACCTTATGACGGAGGCGAATCATGGGGGGGGACGGGGGGGGGGGGACAGCAGGGGGGTGGGGGGAAAGCCTGATCAGGTCGGGGGACCGTCACAGACCGGGGATATCATCTCTCGGCGGTACCAAACGGCAAGTTCCTTTGCGAGGGGGTTCCAGTACTTTCCCTTATACTTTCGGACCATATACTCGAGAAACTCTTTTAGGAACGAGGAAGGATAAGAAGACGAAGTCCTCTTGCCGGAGAAATCGATATAGTCCGGGTGGATGTTCACCAGGGCAAGGCCGCCTCGGGCGGCAATCCAGTCGAGCTTGCGCTTCCAGATTTCCGGACTCTCCTCGCCGAGGATGAGGAAGAGCGTGGAATCCTGCGGCAGGGTATAGGGCAGCTCTACATAGCCGGAGCCCGCTCCTTCCTCCTCCGGTTTCACCTCGAAGGGGAAGATCGTGTGCGAGCCTTCCGGCTGCGGCTCGAAGGGATCGGTGTCGAAGGTCGAAGCATCGTACACCACGTTCAGATCGTGAATCCAGCCGAGCTCCCGGAGCATGAAGCCGGAGCGGAAACCAACCGCACCCCATGCTTCCAGATAGTGGTTGATACGCTTGGCCTTCTCCCGGAATCCATCCCGGGAACCATAGAGCCGGCCATCGTGGTTCAAGTCGTGGACCCCTACCTCGAAGCCCTTCGTCGCAAGCCAGGACCGCAGCTCCACCGGATCCTCATAGGTTCCTTCCGGGATGAAATTGAAGGAAGAGCGGAACCCAAGAGCGATCTCGAGCTGGGCCAGATCCTTCACGCGTTCAAGCCCCACTCCGGACTCCACATCGTGCGTGAGGACCACGGCAAACTGCTTGCCATCCTTCCAGCCCGACCAACCTTGCGGTGGCTTGCCGGCCGACTCACTGATCGGCCAGACGCCATCACACTGCTTGATGATGCCACGGGCATGCCCTCTCCGCACGGCGAGCCGGAGCCGCCGCGGGATGAAGGGTTTGATCCTGAAATAGGCTCTCGCGAACAGCCCGGGGGAGCTGGACGCCATCGCCTCGTGGGAGGAAGCCATGGGTCGGGGGGTATCCCTCGGAGCGGGTGCGGCTCCGAGGAGATGAAGGCAGGGCGATCACACTTCGCCAAGGACCCAACCCGGGGCGTGGGTGCGGGCCTTGTTGTAGATGCAAGAAACATCGGCGCGACCCTTCACCAGTTCCGAGTATCCCCACTTGAGGGTTTCGCGGTTGGTGTCCTCGCCGTCGACCACCAGCAGCACCTTGTCCATAAGCCCCGCCATGGCGAGCGTGGGGCTGGTCTGTGCCAGCGCCGGCATGTCGAAGATGATGTAGTCAAACTCGCTGGCGCGGAAGTGCGGCAGCAGCTCGTAGAGGTGCATCGGCCCGAAGGCGGTGCTGTTCGGGTCGCTCTTCCGGGAGGCCGCGCTGGCCAGGTAGAGGTTCTGCGACCCTTCCTTGAAGCGGGTGTTCCGCGCGGCCTGCAGCGCGCCGACCAGGGAGTGTAGCGGCTTGTTGCCGAACATCGGATTATCATCCGGATATTCCGAAGTGAGATCCACAAGCAGCACCTTCGCGCCGTTCACTTCGGAGAATGCCTTCGCGAGACCCGCGGCGATCGTCGATGTACCGGCTCCGGCGGAAAGCCCCGTCACGGCCATCAGCTTCGGCTTGTGGGTCATGTTGTTGACCTGGAAGTTGAAGACGATGCGGTCGCGGATGGCTTCCGAGTAGGGGTGGATGAAGTGATCGGTCTTTGGCGGGTAGGCGTGGAAGCCGTTGTTACCGCGCACGGCGGGCAAGGCGGCACCCTCCCCTTCCGTCTTCTCGGCCGGACGATCGTTTCCGATCAGCAGCGCACCGCGATTCTTCGGCCGCACGAAGGGGATCGACAGCATCAGCGGCAGTTGCAGGCGGGACTCGATCTCGTTCGGGCGCTTGATGCGGCGATCGATGACCAGCTCCAAAAGGAAAGCGAGACCGACACCCACCGCGACACCGGCACCGGCGAGTCCGAGGATGATCTTCTTGGTCAGGTCGCTGAAGGTTTGGATCGGCACCGAAGGCTTGTCCACCACGCGGATCTCGCGCATCTGGGTGGGATCGAGCGTGCGGTCCACGCGCGCCTTCTTGAGGTTGGTCTCCAGCATGCGATACTCGCCGTCTTCCATCTCGCGGCGGCGCTCGAGTTCTACGAGCTTCGGCTTGAGGATGGCGAGTTCGTTGATGCGGACATTCAGGCTGCTCAGGTCCGCCTCGTAAGAAGCTTCGCGGGCTTCCAGTTCCTTCAGACGGGACTTCTCCACTTCCAGTTCGGCGGCGGGGTTTGCTACCACCGCGGTACCGGGGGTCGCCGTTGCCTGGCCGACCAGTCCGGGAAGACGTTCGAGCATCTCCGCCTTCTCGCGACGAACGCGCTCCATCTCCTGACGGTTGCGCACCACTTGGATCTCACCGGCCGCATACTTCGACTGGAGTTCGAAATCGCGCTTCTGGTGGAAGTCCAGGCGCGCGACCAGAGCTTGATAGGCCTCGACCTGCGCGGCCGTCGGAGCGGCGATCACGGGGGCCGCCGGCTTCTTCACCACCGCCTGCGATCCGATCGGGCTAACACCCTCCACCGGGGTGGACTCGGCCAGGCGGCGTTCAAGGCGCTCGACACGGGTGGACTGTTGGGCGATCTCCGCCTTCACGGAGTTCAGATCCTGCTTGGTACGCTCGCGCTGGGAGGAAAGCGACAGGTCCTCATCATTCAGAGAGATGATGCCGGACGAAGACTTCGTCTTGTTCAGCTCCGCTTCGGTCGTGGCCAAGCGCTCCTTCACTTCCTTCACCTGCGCCTCCACGGATTCAAAGGCGCTGGTGGAGCGGTGGATCTCCAGGTGCTTCGCATAGTAGCGCTTCACCACTTCTTCCAGCACATCGAGTGTGAGCTGCTTGTCGGGATTCCGGTAGATCACGCTGATCACGTTGCTCCCCTTCCCTGCCGGCTTCACTTCCAGGCCGTACTGCACCACCTTCGCGGCATCGTCCAGAGAGGCCGTATCGGGAGCCTGAGGAATCAAGCGGTCCACTCCGATCGCACCGGCCACTTCCGCAGCAAGATCGCCGCTGCGGAGGATCAACATTTCGGTGTTCACCACCTGCTCGCCACCACGGCCACCGGCGGACATCTCGGTTTCGTGCCCGTCGAGGGCACCACGCTGCACGACCGAGTTGATGACCAGTTCGGCCTCCGACTCGTAGAATGGCGTGCGCGTCACATACAGACATGCCGCAGCGCCCAGACCGAGGGCACTTGAGATCAGGATCTTCCACTTGTGCTTGAACAGCACGTAGAGAATGTCCTGGAGGCCAAAGGATGCTTTGGCACCGCGTGGATCAGACTTTTGCATGGGGGGTGGGGGTGTTCGCTTTCTTAGTCCAAATGGGTGAGAAATCCAAGAACCAATCGTCCGCATCAGCACGCGGGAGGAGGGGAGGCGGGGAGGCGGAGGGACCGTGCTGAAGGTCGAGCGACCGTGATTACCGCACAATCCATTCCAACTTTCTACACGTGTTCGCGTAGGTTCAGGCGGATTTCTGCGGAGTCCGCTTCATGAATTGGTAAAGCCGTCGGAAGGCAGGAGCCGGGCGGGATTGCCGGCAACCACCGCCCCGGGCGGCACGTCGCGGGTGACCACGCTGCCGGCACCCACCATGGCTCCGGCACCGATCGTGATCCCGCTGAGGATGGTGGATCCCGAGCCGATCGAAGCTCCGTCTTCGACGAAGGTCCGCTGGCAGACCCAATCGGCAGCGGTCTTCAAGCTGCCGTCGGCATTCACGGCGCGGGGATAATGGTCGTTGGTGAAACTGACATTGTGTCCGATGAAGACGCCATCGCCGAGACGCACGCCTTCGCAGATGAAACTGTGGCTGGAGATCTTGCAGCGGGCTCCGACCCGGACGCCCTTCTGGATCTCCACGAAGGTTCCGATGCTAGTTTCATCCCCGATGTAGCACCCGTAGAGGTTCACGAAGGCATGCATCGTCACGCCTTTGCCGAGCTTCACATCGGCAGCAATACGCAGGGTGTCGGGGAAGATTTCGGTCATCGCCCGCTGAAGGTGGGGAGTGCGGAAACGGGGAGCGGCTGGCGCGGCTCCGGCCGGGCGCTGTGGAAGGGCACCGGCCCGCCGTTCGCGCGCAGCGATTCGGTACTGGCTTCGAGGATGCGGACCATCTCCAGCCCGCGCGCGCCACAGCTCATGGGAATGCTGCCATCCCGCACGCAATCGACGAAATGGGCGCACATGTTCTTCAAGGGCTCGCTCTGCTCGACGCGGGGCAGGTAGCAATCGCCGTAGTGGTAGGAGTACTGGAACTCCGCGAAGTTGTCGTAGTGCGGCGGGCATTCCACGCGCACGTCGTAGATCCGGATCTTCTCCAGCGGCTGGAGGTCGTCGTAAACGATCATCTTGCGGGTACCGACGAAAGTCATCTGGCGGACCTTGCGCGGCTCGAGCCAACTGCTCTGGACAGTGGCGAAGCGTTCCTTGCGGAAGCCGAGCGAAAGGTTCGTGACGTCTTCGATGCCCGGATGGATGTGGGCGTTTCCCTGGCAATTGATCAGCCGGGGGCACTCGCCCATCAGGTGCAGGATGATCGAGATATCGTGCGGCGCGAGATCCCAGGCCACATTGATGTCCTTCTGGAAGAGGCCTAGATTGAGGCGCTGGCAGTTGATGTACTTCAGCTCGCCGATGCCGCCTTCCCGGATGATTTCCGTGATGCGGCGGACCGGCTCGGAGTAGAGGTAGGTGTGGCCCACCATCAGGGTCAGCCCTCGCTCGGCGGCAAGTTGGATCAGCTCTTCACATTCCTCGGAAGAGGACGCCATGGGCTTCTCGACCAGCACGTGCTTGCCCGCCAGCAGGGCGGCCTTGGCAAGGGCGAAGTGAGTGCGGACCGGAGTGGCCACGACCACCGCATCAAGCGGCGTGCCGGTGAGCATCTCGGTAATTCCCTCGAAGAGGAGCGCCTGCGGATAGCGCTCGCGCATGTGCCTCAAGCGGTCCGGATCCGGATCGCAGAGGGCGCGGAGTTCCGCGTCCGGATGGGAGTCGAAGTTGCGGGCGAGGTTCGGTCCCCAGTAACCGCAGCCGACGACCCCCACGGCGAGGGGCTTTTTCATACCCTGTCGGTCATTCCCTGCACGCCGTAGCCAAGCACCGGCGCATCGCTTGCCGGGGGGGAGAGGCGGCGGCGGCGGGCCAGGCAATCGGCCATCTGGCCGACCAAGGTGAGCGGCGTGAGCAGGACGATTCCCAGATCGAGCACCGGCGAGCAGCGGCGGGCATAGTGGACGTCCATCGCGTTCATCTCGCGGAAGGTCGTGCGGTTCTTGCCATTGACCTGCCAGAAACCGGTGAGGCCCGGCAGCACGGTGAAGCGCTCGCGCTGGCTGAGCGTGAAGAATCCGTATTCCTCGAGCAGGCAGGGACGCGGACCGACCAAGCTCATCTCCCCGAGCATCACGTTCAGGAGCTGGGGGAGTTCGTCCAAGCCGGCGCTGCGCAGGAAGGAGCCGCCCGTGATCAGCCGGGAATCGCCAAGCAGGTCGAGCTTGATCATCGGACTGTCCGACTCGACCAGACGACCGACGTGGGCCTCATGGTCGCGGGTCGGTGCACCGGGGTGCATGGACCGGAATTTGTAGAGAGTGAAACGCTTGCCGCCGAAGCCGATGCGCTCTTGGCGGAACAAGGCGGGGCCGCGGGACACGAGCTTGATCCAGCAGGCGATGGCCAGCATCAAAGGGATGGCCAGAGGCAGGCTGAGGATCACGCAAAGCAGATCCGAGAACCGCTTCCATGCAGGCACCGGCAGGGTGCTTACGGGATTCTCACGGCTTCCGGAAAAAGGAAATCCGAGGCCCGCTCGAGGCCCGGTCCGGGAAGACCGCGGGAGTTGCGAGGCCCTGTTTCGCGGGCGCTCCGGGCGGAGGCTGGACTGCCGCGCTTTCGCTGCGGGCACTGCTGTCCGGCTTCGCCGTTCCTTGGTTGTTGGTGTCATCCTGGGGGGGTGGGGATGGAAGTGACAGAAATTCAGGGATTGCTCAGGCTCGTGGGATGCTTCGTTGGGTTTCTGTTGGGTTTCCTTACACCTTTGGATTCTTCATCCATGCTGCCGCCCTTGGTCACTTGGCACTTCTCAGCGCCAAAACCGACGAGGGGACAGTCAGGGTATGACCTCCTCGCACGTGAGTCCCGGTTGGGGCCGCGAGATCGCCTTTGTCCATTCAGGGACGCGGGTGGGCGACGTCGGGAGGCTCGTCGATAACTCAGATGGGGGGAGATTGCTGGGGGGTGGGAACGAACAGCGGCTCCGTTTTATCAGGAACGCAATGAACCACAAGTAATTATTGGAAGATTTACGTATATCGGGGGTGACGTTTTTGTGAATCTGCCTGTGTATTGGGAGGCGATGCTTCGATCTTACGGCATCCGGGGAGAAACTCGCAAAATGCGTCTCTTCCCCGGCTCCATAAGCTCAAGTTCGGCTAAACTCGAAGCTTCGTGATTCAAAATGCTTACCTGAAGGTAGCATCGTACGTGCCCGGGATGATTCCTCCCGAAGTTCTTTGGATTCTTGAATTCAAGACATCCGATAGAACACGCAAGTCCCGCTCATGGGAGCGCTCATGGGAGGGAGCTTACCCCTCCCATGACATACCAACTCCCCCGTCGGCTTCCTCAATATTGGAAGCCGATCCCCGTGGAGATCTGCCACTGGGACCATTCCTTCTGGCCATCATTCACGGCGGCACGCAGGGAGGTCTCCCAGGTCATGCGATCCGAATAGAGCCTGCGCCGATAGGTCAGGTAGGCATTCAGAAACTCGTCATCCTCACGCGCGGTGGCAGTGAGGCCGACGGCCTGATACTCCGAGAAGCTGATGCCCACGCCTCCCTCCAGCGAGCCGCGCTCGAAGAAGCGGGTGAGCGAGGTGCTGAAGGACAGGTCGTCCACCAAATAGTTCAAGTTGGTGGGAGACGGCACATTCGCATAGCGCACCGCGGCCTTCCAGGTCCAGCGCTCGCTGATGACGTACTGGGCCTCCAGCCCGCCCGTGAATCCGGCGTCGCGACCGCCGCCAAGACGGGAGTTCTTGGCGAACTCCACACCGCCGGACGCATCGAAGAAGAAACGCTCGCCCCACTGGTAGCGGGTTCTGACCAAGGCCGCGATCGCATCGCGCTCGCCGGTCTGGTCGGACTCGGTGAGCGTGTGGCGGATAGCCGGGCCGATGCGAATGCGCTCGGTGGCGTCCCACAGGCCTGAGATCTGGGTCGTGTAGACGTCCGCTCCCGCCCGCGCTCCGGAATCATACTCGGACTTGGACGCGGTCCATGCCCCGAGCAGCGAGGTGCGGGGCGCCAACTGATAGGAACCCTTGATCCCGTAGTTCAGGATCGAGCCTTGGATGAAGCCGCCGGCAAGACGGTCGGCCGAGGAAACCTCATCGTAGCTGGCGAAGGCCGTGATATCCGTGCGCGCTCCCTTGAAGCGGAAAAAGATATCGCCGGTGTGATCGACACCGTTCAAATGCGAGTTGTTCCAGTAGGTATGGATGACCGGTGAGTAGCGCGCCTCGAAGGAGAACCGGGCACCGCCCTCCGGATCCGACCGGTAGGTGATCCATGGCGCGATATCGACGCTGAACTCGCTCTCCGGATAGTCCTGGAGAATGAAGAAATTCGAATCGTAGGTGGCAGTGGCATCGAGACCGAGATAGAAGCCGCCTTTGAAACCGCCCAGCGCTTCGGCCGGGGGAAGGAAGCTATCGACCAGCGCGCGGTCGCCATCGGCAACACGCAATGCGAAATCCTGGGCGCTTGCGGGAACGGAGAGCGCGAGCAGGGCCAGAGCGCTGCCGGCAAAAAGTCGCTCCACGGGGTGAAGTGGGAGGGTGGACATGGGGGGGAAGTCTGGGTGGACTAGCAGATGATCTTGAGATTTTGATAGGAAAGTCAATTCGAATCCAGACCAACGGGGCAGCGGCGGGATACGCGGAGAATCGTTCGCGAGCACAACTGTTGGAACTCACGATCAAGGGCTCAGACAACAGGATCGGTAATTTGCTCACCGAATCTTGCGCTGCCGTTCGTCAGCATCTCAGCGCGGCTCCAAACGGAAGAAGGCCTTGGGGTCCGGTGAGCTGAAGTTGAACTCGATCGCTCCCTGACCGTTGATGAAGGCGCTGTTGGAACTCATCGGCAGTAGTTGGAAGTTGCCCAGATCGATCGCTTTCTTGACCGCGACGGTGAGCTTGAACGTGCCGGTGCCGGGATTCACCGCCGCGAGCGGCATGCCGGGATGCATTGCCTGAAGTTGGTCCAACGAGTACGCCCCGGTGGCATTCGCGCCGTGGAGAAGCACCGCGGCGAGTTCGCTGTCATCGACCTGCCAATCGAATCCGAGGGCCTCGAGCTGGAGTTCGAGCACGTCATTCAGGCCGTCGCCGTCGGTATCATGATCTGCGGCGAGGGACTGACCGGTGAGAGTGATGTCGAAGGGGCTGTTGCTGCTCGAATTGCTGGTGATGCGAAGCGAGGCGATGCGGATCCCGGCCACAACCGGCGTGAAGCCGACCTGGAAGGTGGCCGTCTGGTCAACGGCCAAAGTCACCGGCAGTGCGGGCGGCGAGACCTGGAAGTCCGCCGTATGCCCGGACATCAGCGCGATCCCCGTGACCTGGAGCGAAGCGGTGCCGACATTCCGGATCACCACGAGTTGGGTTCCGCCATCGGTGCCTACCGGCGCATTGCCGAAATGAATGCTGGCGGACCCGCCGATGAGGCCGGTGCCCGGGGGTTGCTCGACCTGCATCTGCGGAAGCGGTGGGTCCGGCGCGAAGAGATGCGCGGCACCGCGGTCGAAGGTGTTGCCATCGGCAAGAGGTGCGCCGACCACGATGTCCACACCATCGATCGCCACCGAGAAGCCAAAGTGATCTCCTGCCCCGTAGCTGCCGCAATCAAGCGAATCCACCGCCACTTGAGGGGGGGCCGAGGTCATCTCATAGACGTAGGCGGCACCACCATCCGGAACATGGATATCCATCTCGGAAGCCCCCACGACGACGCGGGAACCGGAAATTGCCACTGCGATGCCGAAGTAATCTTCCGGCTCGGGCGAAGGGTTGACCAGACTCACCCAGGGTTGGGTAGAAGGGAGATCCCCCAAAGAATACACATAGGCGGCGCCAGCATCGCGGTCAGCCGTATCGTCCTGGTGGGCGCCTATGACCACTCCGAGTTCCGATATCGCCACGGCGGCCCCGAAGGAATCGTCCGCCGCCGCTTGCGGATTGTCGAACACCGCCACCGGGCCGTACGGGGCGGGCAAGGAAACGTCGTAAAGATAGGCCGACCCCGCGTTGGCCGCTCCGGTGTCATTGCCAGGAGCACCTACGATGACCATCGTACCTGCGATCGATACCGATGACCCGAACAGGTCGTCGGCCGCTGGTGCGGGATTGTCGAGCGTGGCCACAGGCACCGTAGGGGTACCGGACAGGAGATCGTAAACATAGGCGCTACCGGTATCGAGCGTGGCGCCCGAGTCGTTCTTCGCGCAGCCGACCACGAGCCGGGATCCGGACATGGCCAGCGAGTTGCCGAACTGATCCTGGGTATTTGCGGCGGGATTGAGGATCGTCAGCACCGGCACCGTCGGTGTGTTCGAGGTCCGGTCGTAGATATAAACGATGCCGCTATTGTTGACCGGGTTGTCGTCCTGATAAGCAGCCACCGCGACCTTGTTCCCCTCGATCGCCACGGCGGCACCGAAGTAGTCGTTCAGCGTGGGCGCAGGATTCTCAAGGATGAGCACCGGCACCTCCGGAGTCTGGGATTCCCTGTCGTAAATGAAAACCGTTCCGGTGTTCTGATTGCTCCCCTTGTCATCGTGATGCGCACCCGTGACGATGATCGAACCAGACATGTCCACCGCCGTCCCGAACTCCTCCGCGGACGAGGTGCTGGGCGTGTTGATCGTGAAGACCGGCGCGGGCGGCGGTGAACCGGAGAAATCGTAGACGTAGGCCGAGCCCACATCGCTACCGCCGGTATTGTCGCCATGCGCTCCGGTGAGCAGCCGCGTGCCGGAGAAGGAAACCGAGCGGCCGAACTGGTCGCCGCTCTGAGGCCCGGGATTCTCGATCGTGACGAAAAGCACCGGCCCACCTGCTGTCAGGTCGTAGGCATAGACACGACCCGCTTCGGTGAAACCCTGATCGTCGAGTGCATTGCCAATCGCCAGACGGGACGCCGAAAGGGAAACCGATGCCGCGAACTCATCGCCGATCGCCGGCGCCGGATTCACAATCGTCGCCCACGGCGCGGAGGGCGTCCCCGCGGAGAAGTCGTAGAGGTAGCAGAGACCGCTGTTGTCGGCACCGCTGTCATCCTGCGGCGCGCCCGCCGCCACCTTGTCACCCGAAACGGAAACAGCCCACCCGAAGCGCTCGTTGCTCAGCGGACTCGCATCGGAGAAACTCGCCACGGGAGTTTGTGGAGTGCCCGAGGAAACATCGTAAACATGCACCCGGCTCAAATCCCCGGCACCGCTCTCCTGGGGAGCCGCCACCACCACGCGCGATCCCGAGATCGCCACCGCATGCCCGAAATTCTGCCCGGACGCCAACGGATTCGGCAAGCTCAGCACCGGCTCCGAAGGGACGCTGGTGAACAGATCATAGACATAGGCCATGCCTGCATCCGCTGCCCCGGAGTCGCCATGCCGGCACCCCACCACCACACGATTGCCCGAGATCGCCACCGAATAACCGAAGGAGTCGTTCTCGCTCGGGTCCGGATTCACAAACGTGAAAACCGGCACCCCCGGAGTGGCCGAACCCATGTCATAAACATAAACGATACCACTATCCCCCGCCCCGCTGTCGTCATCCTTCGCGCCGACCACGATCCGGTCCCCCTCCACCGCCACGGCCCAACCGAAGTGAGCCTGCGCCGACGGTTCCGGATTCAGCAAAGTCCTCACCAAAGCCCCGCTGCCCGCCTGATAGATCCCCACAATCCCGCAATCCTCACCACCGGTGTCATCGTAAGGAGAAGACACGGCCAGATAAGTGCCGCCTGCCGCCACCGAGTAACCGAGCTGCGTCGCGATCTGCCGCGCCACCGCCGGTGAAGCATACGACTGCTGCGGCGAATATGGAATCGGCGCAGCCTGAACCCACGCACAGGCGAGCCCGGCAGGAACGAGGCGGAGACAGCGTTGGATGAAGGAGCGCATTTCCCGTCTCGAGGCTATCGGGTTTCCAAGCGGTAAAACTTGGCATCGTCGGGCACCGCGAACTCGAACTCGAGTTCACCCCCCGGATTCAGTGTGGCGGCCGGAGCCGTGAAAGGTAGCGGCACATAGCTCTGGAAGTCGGTCGACTTGAAGAGCGCGAAAGTCAGCTTCGTCTCCCCGCCACCGCCACGCGTCATCACCGGGGCCTTCACGCGAAGCGCTTGGACCTTTGAAGGATCATGAAACGACGTATTCTGGAAGTACTGCTGGAAGGCACCCACCAGTTCGGCATCGGGCGATTCCCAATCAAAACCGAGCGCCGCCATCCGCAGTTCGGACACATCGTTCAACCCGTCTCCATCGGTGTCCTGGTTGGCGGAGAGACCCCGACCCGATAGCACGATCTCGAAAACCCCTTCGTCCGAATCGCTGTTCGTGATCCGCAGCGTCGCCGTGCGAATGCCAGCCGCGGAAGGAGCGAAACGCACCACGAAAGAAGTGTCGTCGTCGGCGGAAACGTTGAAGGGCCCGCCGCCGTTCACGAAGCTGAAGTCCGACGCGTGCGCCCCGATAAGGCTGAGACCGCTCACCGACAAAGTGGTGATCCCGGTATTCAGCACCGAGATGCTCAGTTCCCCCGGGCTCCCCCCGATCGCCACCGGCCCGAAGCTCGCCGGGTCACCGCTGCCCAGATCCGCGCCGCCCACCTCCACCGCGATTTCCGGAGCCGCAGGACCGAAGATGTAGGCCGCGCCCTTGTCCGTCGCAGTGCGGTTATCCGATGGCGTGCCCACCACCACGATGATTCCGGACACCGCCACCGAAGCCCCGAACTGATCGCCGGAGGTCGAGGTGCTCTTCTTCTGCGTCGCGGACGGAATCGTCGGCGTCGCCGAACTCATATTGAAGGAATAGCTCCGGCCGGAATCCGTCGGGCTGTTGTCCAGATAGCATCCCACCACGATCCGCGGCGCAGAGACCGCGACCGCATTACCGAAGCGATCATCCCCGGATGGATCGGGATTCGGCAGCGTATGCAACGGCACCGTGGGCGTACCACCACTCAGCTCGTAGGCATAGGCCGCACCCGCATTCACCGCACCCGTATCCTTCCCGCTGGCACCGATCCCGACCAGCGTGCCGGAGATACCGACGGCATTGCCGAAGCCATCATCCACCTGCGGCGCGGGATTCTGGACCACGTGCAGGGGCACCGTCGGCGTGCCGCTGGAGAGCTGATAAACATACGCCACCCCGGCATCGGTCGCTCCGGCATCATCCTTCGGTGCACCGATCACCACCCGGTTCCCGGACACCCCGACCGAGGCCCCGAAATGATCACCCGCTGCCGGACTCGGATTGTTCAGCACATGGATCGGAACCGTCGGCGTGGGAGAAGCCAGATTGTAGACATAGGCAATCCCGCTGTCCGCCCCGCTGGCATCGTCCATTTCCACCCCCACCACCACGATGTTACCCGAGATCCCCACCGCGCTTCCAAAACGGTCGCCAATGCCGGGTGCCGGATTGGCAAGAATCCATGCCGGAGTTTTGGAGGGCAGGTTCTCCAGATTGTAGACATACACGCGCCCCGCATCGGCAGCCGCATCGGCAGCCGCATCGTCGTCACCCGGACCACCCACCACCACCAGACTGCCGGACACCGCCACCGCCGCGCCGAAGTTCTCATCCACTTCGGGCGCCGGATCCTCCAGCGTCGCCAGCACCGCCGTCGGCTTCGATGCCGAGAGATCAAGGATGGCCACCTTCCCTGCGGCGGAAGCTCCGGCATCCGAACCGGGAGAGCCGATCGCAACGATATTGCCGTCGATCGCCACCGCACTGCCGAAGCGATCCAATGAGCCGCTCACCGGGTTATCCAAGGCGAAGGTGAAGCTGTCCGGAGTGGGCGAGCTCAGATTGTAAACATAGGTGCAGCCGGACTCGATATCGCCGCGGTCATCATGAAGCGCCGCCACCAGCACCGTGTTCCCGGAGATGCTCACCGCGCTGCCGAAGTAATCCGCCACCGCGGGCACCGGCTTGTCCGGCGTTCCGATCAAAGTCCCGGGCGCGCCACCGGAGAGCTGATAGACATAGCAGGTCCCCGCATTCTCCGCCGCCGCATCATCGCGATAGGCACCCACCACCAGATGATCCCCGGTCAGCGCCACCGAACTACCAAAGTAACCGTTCGGCTGCGCCAGCGGCTGCGCCAGCGTCAGCCACGGCTGGGTCGGTTGGGGCCCGGCCAGGTTGAAGACTAGCACCCGGCCGGCATTGGTGGCCGTGGTGTCGTCCGACTCCGCCGCCACGGCCAGATAGTCCCCCGCCATGGCCAAGGCGTTGCCAAAGCAGTCGTTCTCCTCCGCTGCAGCCATCGTCAGCGAATGCAAGGGATTGGTTGGCGTGCCGGACTGCAGGTCGTAGACGAAAACGCGGCCGGCATTCGGCGCGCCCATGTTATCGCGGTAGGCGGATACCGCCACCCGCGAGCCCGCCACCGCGACCGCCGCCCCGAAGTTGTCGTCGGGCGCAGGATAAGGATTCTCCAGAACGAGCTCCGCCTGAGTCGGGTTCGCGGAGGAAAGATCATACACGTACGCCCTCCCCGCGTTGGCTGATACGCCATCCGCCATCCACGCGCCGATCACCAGCGTCGTCCCGTCGATCGCCACCGCCTGGGCGAACTGATCCTGCTCCACCGGGGCTGGGTTCGCTATCACATGCACGGGAACCGTCGGTTGAGCGGAAGAGAGATCATAGATATAGGCACAGCCCGCCTGCAGCACTCCGCCCGCCGAATTGCAGGCCCCCACCACCACTCGGCTACCGGAGATCGCCACGCTCTGGCCGAAGTATCCGCATGCTTCTCCCGCCGGATTCAGCAGACGGTGCAGCAGCTTGCCGGTGCCCGCATCGTAGATCTTCACCGCACCGCTATCTCCGCCACTCAGAGGGTCGCTATCATAGTGTGGCGAACCGACGACCGCCACGTTTCCGGAGATCGCGATACTGGATCCCTGTTGCTCATAGGGCTGCGGGAGCGTCTTCGGCGCGTAGATCGAATAGCGCAGCGTGTCCGGCACTTGTCCGGATACAACTCCGCAGCCGACGGCCATGCCTAATAGGATGCCGACAGCGCGAAAGGGAATGAAACGGGGGGGAAACAGGGACATGCGGGACTCGGTCTGGGGGGCAGGCGAACCTTCAAGCCAAGATCAATACGAGCATTTCTCACGCCAGATCTCTTATCCGGGGGGATTGGATCACGGACGGTAAGACGGGAGGGAGGGTGGACATGGGGAGGCAGGGTGATTGGCCGGATTTCGCCAGCGGACCGGGCAAGCTTCGCGTGTCATGACGCGTCGATAGCGCGGATACAGCAGTCTCTTTTCTCACCGCAAATCTCCCCCGAAGGATTTGCGGCAGGCACCGGGGTGCCCGGCGCTTTTAAAAAACCCGACCCTCCCGGGCCAGCCTTTTTTACGGCAATCCACGTATTCCCAACCTTGGATTGCATCCTGCATCAAACTGTAAGGAAAAACCCTACAGCCCCCGTAATAGATGGGACTACATGCTAAATATCAGCATTTTACGTACGCTTATGCCTACGCGATAAAGTAGGAATAGCACTTGATCCGGGCACGGATGTTGCATGATAAAAGCCCGTCCAGTTTGAGGACCTATCCCCTCCACCCGGTCCCCCCGATCGGCGGATAGCCCCTCCTGCTTGGTAACTCCAAAAATACTGCCGTGCGCCCCCCCAGACTGCTGCACTCCCTCGGGCTATGCCTGTACGGATTCACCCAGCTAACATCCGTCCTCCCGGTATCCGCCTCAGCCCTCCCCGGCCTTAATCAGCCCGAGCCCGTCGGCGCATACTTCAATGGCGTTTTCCCCAACTCGCCTCCCGGAGACCCCTCCGGTTGGGCGGTGACCAACGCCTTCCCGAACCTGACCTTCACCGATCCCATGATGCTCGCGGGCATTCCGGGATCCTCGAATCTTTTGGTCGTGGGCAAGAACGGCCAGATCTGGCGTTTCCCTAACAATCCCGCGGCAACCGCCGGCCAGAAGGTGCTGGTGGCCGATCTCACCGCTCGCGTGGAGACTTCCGAGGACCAAGGCCTCTACAGCCTGGCCTTTCATCCGCAGTTCGCCCAAAGCGGCGCTCCGGGTCAGAACAAGGTCTATGTTTGCTACAACCGGCGCGCGGTCACCGGCGTGGATGACAATGACCGGACCTACTGGACCGTCTCTCAGTTCACCTGGATTCCCGCTTCCGGCACGCTCGACACGAACAGCGAGAATATCCTGATCTCCCAGTACGACCCGCACCGTTTCCACAACGGCGGCTCGATGTTCTTCGGGGACGACACCTTCCTCTACATCACCGTGGGCGATGGCGGCCTGGGCGGCGACGCGCTGGATAACTCTCAGGAGCTGCGCACGGGCCTCTTCGGCGGCATCCTGCGGATCGACGTAAATAACGACCCGACCAAGTCCCATCCGATCCGGCGCCAGCCGACGGAGAATCCGGACTGGTGGTTGGACCATCCGGATACGATCCAGCCGAAGCCTGCCGAATGGCCCGCGAGCCACACTCAGGGCTACGGCATCCCGAACGATAACCCCTGGCTGGATACCAATGGACTCGTTCTGGAGGAGTTCTACGCCATCGGCCTGCGCAGTCCGCACTCCGCCCACTTCGACCCGGTCACGGACGAGATCTGGGTAGGTGACGTGGGCGAAGCCAACCGCGAGGAACTGGTGCGCGTGCCAAAGGGCGGCAACTGCCAATGGGCCTATCTGGAAGGCACCCGACCCACCTCGAAGACCAAGCCGAATCCTCTCACCGGGACCGACGTCCCGCCGCACTACGAGTATGACCATTCCCAAGGCGCCAGCATCATCGGCGGCCCGCGTTATCGCGGCACCAAGTGGGCGGAATTCCTGAGCGGTAAGGTGATCTTCGGCGATCACGTGCGCGGCCGCATCTGGAGTGCCACCGTTCCCGCGAGCGGGGCTCCCGTCATTCAGGAACTCTACTCTTCCTTCGACACCGGCTACAAGAAAGGCCTCTGCGGCTTCTTCACCGATAGCGCCGGAGAAATCTACATCATGAATCTAGCCGGCTCTAACAACGCCGCCGGCAAGATCATGAAACTGGCGCTGCCCGCGGTCTCCGCCGAGCCGCCCCAGTTCCTCTCGCAGACCGGTGTCTTCTCGAATCTCGCTACCCTCGCCACCGCGCCGGGCGTGATCCCCTACGACGTGCCCAACCCGCTCTGGTCGGACGCCGCCGCCAAGAAGCGCTGGGTCATCCTGCCGAACGATGGCACCTTCAACTCCGCCGCGGAGGACATCGTCTTCAGCCCGGAAGGGAACTGGACCTTCCCGGCCGGCACCGTGTTCGTGAAGCACTTCGAGACGAACACCGACGCGAACAATCCGTCAGCGATCAAGCGGCTGGAAACCCGCTTCCTCGTCTGCACCGCAGGCGGCGGGAAGTACGGCTTCACCTACAAGTGGAACGCGACCGGCACCGATGCCGAACTGCTGGAGCAGGGTGACGAGGACACTTACACCTACACGCAAGCGGGTGGAGGTACCGAGCAACGCACCTGGAGCTTCCCCTCCCGCGGCGATTGCATGATCTGCCACAACGACGTCTCCGGACAGGCCTTGGGCTTCCGCACCAGCCACCTGAACTCGGACTTCCATTATTCCTCCACCAACCGCACGGCGAACCAGCTCAACACCTTCAATTCGCTCGGAGCATTCAGCGTGTCCCTGACGGCCGCCCAGTTGGAAAGCTACATCGAGTCGCGGGCGCTTAACGACGCCACCGCCCCCTTGGAACACCGGGTGCGTTCGTATCTTGATACGAATTGCTCGCACTGCCACCAGCCCGGAGGCTCCGGAGATGGATTCGATGCCCGCATCGGCACCCCGCTCGACCTGCAGAACCTGATCAATGGCATCCCGCAGCGCTTCGAGTCGCTGGGGCCGGACGGCCGCTACATCGCCCCCGGGGACACCGCACACTCCGCGGTCTTCGTGCGCGCTGGCGCGGTGGGCAATGGCGATGCCATGCCGCCCTTGGCTAAGAACCTCGCCCACACCGCGGGAATCGCAGCACTGCAAAGCTACATCAGCGGCTTGGACCCGGATGAATTCGAGTTCCTCCCGGCACCGAAGGCCCGCTTCATCAAGCTCACCTCCCTCGCGGGCACGCGGCACTTCGCTTCCGTCCGCGAATTCGAGATCCTCGATGGCGAAGGCGTGAAAATCCCCGTCGGCCAGCTCTCGGTTCACGCTTTCGACAGCGTCGACGGTGCCTCCACCTCGCCTGACAAAGCGATCGATGGCTTGATCGGTTCCTCCAACCACTGGCAGACCGACAACAAGGTGACCCTGCCCGATGGCTCCGAAGTCAACGGCCCGAATCACCCGCACTTCATCACCATCGACCTCGGCTCGCTGCGGGAGTTCAGCGGCTACACCTACTACCCGCGCGCGAACTCGACCCAGGGCCGCATCTCGCAATTCAAGGTGGAGTACAGCAGCGATGGCAGCACCTGGTCGCTCTTCCACCAAGGCACCTGGCCGACCGCCGATCCGGCGAACCCGATTACCTATTCGCTCCCGTACAACAAGCGCGCCGCCCGTTGCCAGATGGCTGGTCCGGTGGCGCCCGTGGAAGGCAGCTTCGATGCGACCATCGTCTTCGACATGGACGTGAACGACTTCACCGCTTCCGACATCACGGTGCAGAACGGCACGGTCACCGGCCTGCGCGGCTCCGGTTACTACTATGTGGCCCGTATCACGCCGGACACTTACGCCACCCAGGTGAATGTCTCGGTGGCGCCGAACGTGGTGAGCCCCGAAGGACAAGGCAGCCTCGCCCCCGCACCGCTGGCGGTGGGAATCCTGCCGGACCAGCAGCCGCCGAGCTCCCCGGGCTCTTTCGCCGCCGTGCCTGCATCCTTCTCCGTCGATCTCTCGTGGAGCCCTTCCAGCGACAATCGCGGGGTGACCGAGTATCAGATCCGCCGGAACAACACCCTGATCGCGACGATCGCCGGCACCAGCTACACGGACAACAGCCTGAGCCCGCATACCCAGTACAACTACTCGGTCGTGGCCCTCGATCAGGCGGGCAATGCCTCGGCTCCGGCCCAGCTCGGCACCACCACGCTGGGCGATGGTGAGCCGCCAAGTGTTCCCGGTTCCTTGGCCGGCACTCCGGGTCTCTTCTCGATCCAGCTCGCTTGGAATCCATCGAGCGATAACATGGGCGTGACCGACTACCAGGTCTGGCGCGGCAGCACCCTCATCGCCACCGTGGCGAGCCCGGGTTACACCGATAACAACCTCCAGATCGCCACGCAATACAGCTACCAGGTGATCGCGCTTGATGCCGCGGGCAATGCCTCCGCACCGGCGAGTGTCACCCTGAGCACGCTGGCCGATACCCAGGGCCCGACCAGTCCCGGCAACTTCGCCGCCACTCCGGCCCTGTCGTCGATCCAGCTCTCTTGGAGCGCCTCTACGGACAACGTGGACGTGACCGGTTATCAGCTCAGCCGCAACGGCACGCCGATCGCCACCGTGACGGCCCTCTCCTACACGGACAACGATCTCACCCCCGCCACGGCTTACACCTACGTGATCCGTGCTCTGGACGGCAGCGGCAATGCCTCGGGCCCGGTTCAGCTCTCGACCTCCACGCTGGCGGACACGCAGAAGCCGACGCTGCCCACCTCGCTGGAAGCCAGCCCCGGACTGCTATCCGTGAGTCTCTCTTGGCAGGCATCCTCGGATAACCTTGGGGTGACCGGCTATCAGATCAAACGGAACGGTAGCCTTATCGCCACCGTGCCCAGCACCGGTTATACCGACAATGGCTTGGAGACCGAAACGGCCTATACCTACCAGGTGCTTGCGATCGATGCCGCTGGCAATGTTTCCGATCCGGCCTCGGTCTCGACCACGACCCTGAGCGATGAGGATCCCCCGGCCACTCCCGGCGACCTCGACGGCGTTCCGGCCCTGACTTCGATCCAGTTGAGCTGGTCCGCATCGACCGATAACCTCGGCGTCGTCGGCTACCAGATCTTGCGCGATGACGAGCCTCTCGTGGCCGTACCGGGCCTGAGCTACACCGACACCGATCTGGAACCGGACACCGGCTACGTCTACAAGGTGATCGCCTTCGACGCCGCCGGAAATGCCTCCGTCCCGGCCGAACTCTCGATGGCCACCTTGGCGGACGAGGATGCCCCGGATGCCCCGACCGAATTGGCCGGTGCTCCGGACTACGAGACCGTGCACCTGACTTGGGCCGCCTCGGACGACAACGTGGGAGTGACCGGCTACCGGATCTTCCGCAACGGCAACCAGATCGCGACCACCGCCGCACTGGCATTCACCGATACCGGACGCAGCCGTCAGACCTCCTACACGTACGAAGTGAGGGCGATCGACGAAGCCGGGAACGCCTCTCTGCCCGCCACGGTGGCCGTCACGACGCTGGGCTTCGAGGACTGGCTGGATCAGCACAACCTGGCCGGGGAAACTGGCTCGGACTCCGATCACGGCGGCTTGAGCAACCTCGACGAGTACTACCTCGGCATGGACCCGAACAGCTCCACCGATGACCTGAGCTTCTGCCTGAAGACGGAGACGCAGGCGAACAACACCGTGCGGGTGAGCTACCCGGTTCTGAAACCGGTCGGCAGCTACCACCTCCACTACAGCAGCGATCTCGCGGATCTCTACAATGTCACCAAGCGCGTCGACACCCTGACCACAGCCGAGATCGAAGCCATGAGCCCGGCACAGCGCGGCAATCACTCGGTCGACCTGCCGATGACCCAAGCCCGCGGCTTCTACCTGCTGATCTTCGAGCCCCCCGCCCCCTGAGATAACTTCCAGACACTCCAGAGCTCCAACGGAGCGGCAAGGAGAAAGCCCAGGGTAAGCGCAGCGCAACCCTGGGTCAGATGCCACACAAGACCGGCCCTCTAAAGGAGGGCGGGGATGCCCCGCCTCACCGCCCGACCCCTCACGTCGAGGGGCGCTCACCGCAGATCCATCATCGAAAGCTCGTACACCTTGTCGATCTCCGCGCGGTTCCGGATCTCCTTGTCCGCAGCATCCCGATGGAACCACGTGAAGCCATCGTGATTGAACGCCGTCATCTGGCTCCGCGAACGGTGCCGCGCGCTCTCCAACACACCGCGAAACCGCTTCTTCCGGTCCGTCTCGCTGAACTTCTGGCCACCGGTCCGCTGCTCCTCGATCCACGTGTCCAGCGCGGTGATATCCCGCGAAAGAGGATTCGAAGAAAGCCGTCGAAACACCTCGCTCTTCCACTGGGAAGGCTGGAGCGCCGCCATCATCAGTTCGGATTGATCTTGGATCGCCAAGACCGCCCTTCCCTCCTTCAGGAAGGCCTCGATCGGAATCTTCTTCCATTCCCACTCCCGGTCGAGCCGGCACCCGAAACGCCTCACCTCCGAGAAGCGGGTGTCCTTCGCCCAGCGATCTTCCCGCGCTGCAGTGAGGTGGGTAACCACGCCAAGCGCCCGACCGCTGCGCCCGTCTAGGATCGGGCCACCGCTATTCCCTTGGATCACCTCGGCATCGATCTCGATGGAGGTAGGTCCTACTCCAAGCACCTTGCCCTTCTCGAATCCCACGGTGCCGGTTCCCGCGGCGTTCCCGGAGGCCAGCACCTCCTCGCCCACCTTTGCCAAGCCGGTCTCGGGGGCGATGTCCAGAGCCTCGGAAATCTCCTCCTCCACCGGCAGCCGGACCAGATCCGCTCCCTCCGCCGCCTCCAGCATCCCGAACTTCCGCACCACGGTACCATTGCGGAGTTTCACCTGCAGGCGGGCGTTTCCGGAAAGCACGTGGGCCGCCGTGTAAAGATAAGTCCGTCCCTCTGCCCGGCAGAAGAATCCGGTGCCGTTCGAGTGATCTCCCTCGATCACGGCGATCGAACGGGCGGCATGATTGCCTGCCTGCACCGTGGTCACCGGCTTCGCCGGTTCGCCCGTACCCCCGGAAAAACCGAACAGATCGGCCCACAGCACCGGACACTCGGTGGCTGGCAAGGTGCTTTCCCCTTCCGTGTGGGTAAAGCGGACCGAAGCGGCCGTGACCTCCTTGATCACCACTTTCCGGTAACTCGTCCCATCCTTGGCAAGGATCTCCGGGAAGTTCATGCCGGCCGCATGCTGGCGCACCAGCGAGTGCAGGCGCGACTCCGGCTCCGCCGCTTGCGAAGACGGAATCAGCGCGATGGCCAAGGCTGTGACGGCGAGGCGGGACATGCCTGTCATCCGGCAAAAATGCACTCTCCTCCCGCCGGTTCAATCCGGAAAGGTGAGAGAAGCAGGATCTAGAAGCGAACCCGCAGCGCGACGGAACCGAAATCCGCACCCTCACCCCGCTGTTCCTCGTATTCCTGCGTCCGCCAGGTGTGGACATAGCTCAACTCCACGTCCCGGTAGCGGATGCCACCGCCGCCGAAGACCTCGCCCACGAAGGGTTCACGGTTGTTACCGGTCTTGAAATCATGGAACAGCGGGCCGTCCAAGGTAGCGTCATGCGCAATCCCCCGGCCGGTGGCACCGAAGAGCAGGTAGACCGACCAATTGCCCGTGTACGGATCATCCGTATCGAAATAGAGGTTCGAGTAGGCGGTCTCCGACAGACGCGGGTCCGAGAAATCCGGCGGCAGGTTGAAGCCGAAACGGAAGAATCCACCGAGGTGGGCGGCGGTGCGGAAGGTGCCGAGGCGTGCACCCCATTCCGTAACCCCGTCCATCCGGAAGGCTCCGTAGTTCCATTTCACGAAGTCCGCCCGGCGCTTCTGAACGAAGCTGAGATCCGCCGTGATTTCGTTCGGGATCTGGTTGTCCCATCCATTGAACTTCTCGATATCCCGGACACTGTGAATGAAATCCTGGGAGTTCTCCGCCAAGGCGTTTGAACCCGTAGTACCGAGCGTGAACTCGACCGAATTCAGGATGCGATCGTCTTTGATGTGCAGGGAGTAGCCGAGTCCGAGCCAGCCGGCGTACCGGCGCTCCCCGATCGGCTGGGTGTAGGATGAAGCCGTCTCCGGAGTGAACATCAACTGCGTGAGCGACAGGCCGTAGTTGTACTGGATGTCCTTCGGATCCTTGAAGCCGGTGATGGTCTTGAAAATGTCGAAGCTCTCGGAGTCACCCGACAGGCGGCGCAGGATCTGTTGCAGGCTATCGAGATCTTCCGCATCGCGGTTCGAGGAAATCCAGGAAAGCCGGGCACCGTTGGTGTAATCACGGTCGGTATCGGCGAAGAGATCGTTGTCGAAATAGAAGGTCAGGTAACCCTTGCCCCAATCCGGCAGCGGTTTGTCGTGATCCGAATCCGACTGGGCTTGCGCCGGGAGCGCCGCCAGAAGCGGCAGAAGGAATAGGGTACGGCTGCGCAATTCGCTCATCATAACGGGTGTCGTAAAAAAAGTTGGGGCGGGCACCCCTCCCCGAGCGCCCGCCCCGCCACGGTATTACCCGCAGCAAATTTTTGTAATGGAAATCTAGTGAGACTTTTGGCCGACAGCGTCCACCGCCGCACTAAGAAGATCCTCTATCGTATCAACAACGTCCATAACAGGGATTTCTGCCGGTCTTTTTTTCAGGGGGCCCCTGCTCAAGAGAACAAAGGAAAGGCCGAAGGGGCTGAGAATCACCTAGTTTTCAAGAGGTCCGCCGACAAAAAATTTTCTGTCATCCGCAAGCATTCAGGGAGCTTTCCCACGAAGCGCGTTCGACAGGGCGGAGATCACGAGAAGGACTAGGAAAACGAAGAAGAGAATCTTTGCGACACCCACCGCGGCACCCGCGATGCCCGTGAATCCGAGCAGGCCTGCGATCAGCGCAAGAATGAGAAAGGTGATTGTCCAGTGAAGCATGAGCGTAAGGGGTTGTTCTGGCATTGGTATGGCAAGAACCCGGCCAAAATCCTTCACCGTTGATTCATCATTGAAAACCAATGGGATGAGATATTTCCACACGGACGATTGCGAACCACCCGTAGTGCAAGCTGCCACCAGTGCAAGTCGCACGGTTGCAAGCTGCACGATACGCGGCACATCCCGTGCTTGCCAGCGCGCGGGCGCTCACCTTCCTTGCGCCCGCACCTCATGAGCGAAGGCATCGCAATTTTCACTTCCGGCGGAGACGCGGCGGGCATGAACCCCGCCATCAAATGTGCTGCGGACTACGCGGCCAGCCGCGGCTATAAGCCCTGGCTCGTATACGACGGCCTGCGCGGCCTGATCGATGACAAGATCGTGGAGTCGCGTAGCGACCTGATCTCCGGCATCCTCCACCGCGGCGGCACCTTCCTGCGCTCCTCGCGCTCGAAGCGTTTCTTCGAGATCGAGTTCCGCCGCCAAGCCTTCGAGAACCTCAAGAAGCGCGGCATCAACAAGCTCATCGTGATCGGCGGCGACGGCTCCTTCCGCGCTCTCAACCAGTTCTACGCGGACTTCGGCATCCCCTTCGCCGGGATCCCCGCCACCATCGACAACGACATCGCCGGCACCGACTACTGCCTCGGCGTGGACACCGCTCTGAACATGATCCGGCAGTCCGTTGACTCGATTCGCGACACCGCAACCTCCTTTTCGCGCGCTTTCGTGATCGAAGTGATGGGTCGCCACTGCGGCTACCTCGCCATGGTCAGCGCCCTCGCCTGCGGCGCCGAACTCTGCCTGACCACCGAAATCCCCTACGATCTCGAAAAAATCGGCGCCAAGCTGAAACACGAAATCAAGCACGAGGGCCGCGACCACATCATCGCGATCGTGGCGGAAGGCACCAAGATGGCCGACTACACCACCCGCTACATCAACGACTCCATCGGGATGGAAGCCCGCCTCACCGTGCTCGGCCACGTCCAGCGCGGCGGCTCCCCCACCGTCCACGACCGGATCATGGCCTACAAGTTCGCCGTCGCCGCCGTCGATTCCCTCCACGCCGGCGAAACGAACGCGATCATGGTCTACCGCGATGGCACCTTCGGCCACCTGCCGATCCACACCGTGGTGGACTCGAAGTACAAGATCGACCCGGCCATCATGAAGCTCTGCTCGTCGCTCTGTAGCTGAGAAAATTTCTCAGCCGCTCTCCGGGAGGAAGGTCGGCATGATGATGCCTCCCGGCGGTGAGAAGCTGCCGCGGACTTGGGCAAAGTGGATTTCCACATTGCGCGCACCCCACTTGTATAGCTCTGCGATCAAGTAGGACTCGTGGGTGCCGATGAGGAAAACCGGCGAGCCGCCGCGGGCCTGTGAAAGCTGCATGTGCAGAAGGGCCAACGCGGCATTTTCGTCGCGCATCACGCCGGGCCCGATCATCCGGCAGCCAGCGTGATCGACGGAGGAGAGCCAGCCATCGATCTTCCCCGAGGGAGCGATGTGGACGAAGGTGGTCCAGTAACCGCCGGGATTGCGGACGAAATGGGCGAGGTCCTTCGCCCGCCGGATGCCGGAGATCTCTTCCTCCAGATCGGCCATGCCGAAAAGGTGGCTGACATTGGCCATGCGCACGCTGCCCGGGCCGGCGGGCGGCGGCGGCAACTCGACATCCGGGGGAATCCGCATGTCCTGATAGACCGCCACCGGACCAAACCCCGCCCGGGTATAGAGCGAATAAGAATCGAGGTTCATGGCGCTGGAGACCAAGCGCAGGGGAAGATCCTCGGCGCGCTTGATCACCTCGTCCAAGAGGGCCTTGCCCACGCCCTTGCCGGTAGCTTCCGGTCGGACGGCCATGATTCCGACCCCCACATGGGTTTCCCGCGGGTGGTAGAAGCAGGCACCCACAATCTTGCCCTCATCTTCCGCGACCAGACAGCAACCCGGATCGAGAAGCTGATAGGTGTCGATGAAGATTTTGCAGTCCTCCGGCTTCCCGGTGAAGATTTCGTGACCGAGCTTCGCCTTATACCAGGCGTTGGTGGATTCGTGGATAAGGGTGCCGACGGTGCTCGCCTCGTCGGAACTCATGGTCCTGATGGTCATGGCGGCACAAAATTGGCCGACGCCGGGCGAACGGTCCATGAGTTTTCGCGGGTGCATACCCCCATCTTCACGATGCACCGAAAATCACTGGAATAATCCGAAGGGCAACGAATCTTACTCAAAGCGCCCGAAAGCCGATGCTGTCCGGGCTCCAACCAAAACCACCAACAAGCAACCCAATGAAAGCCTCGAATGCACTCGTGGCCGCCGCACTCGCCGGCGCACTCGCCGCCGGTTCCACCGCCTTCGCCGCCAGCTTCGTGCCCGGTAAGGACAAGGACAAGGATGACTGCCCCGGCAAGGACAAAGAGAAGAAGGAAGAAACCGTGATCTCCGGGGACAAGGAAAAGGACAAGGACGATTGCCCGGACAAGGACAAGGAGAAGGAAAAGAAGGAGCTCGTGATCTCCGGCGAGAAGGACAAGGACAAGGATGACTGCCCGGACAAGGACAAGGAGAAGGAAAAGAAGGAAGTCCTGATCTCCGGCGAGAAGGACAAGGACAAGGACGACTGCCCGGACAAGGATAAGGACAAGGAGAAGAAGGAACTCACTTCCCTTTCTGGCGGCGACAAGGAGAAGAAGGAAAAAGTCAAGGAGAAGGAAGAGGAAGAGATCCTCTGATTTCACCTCAACGGACGCCCCGCGGCCAATCGGTGCCGCGGGGTTTTTCCGTCTCTAACAAGCGGCTTCAGGTCATGGGCAACTCGCGCTTCACATCCGGCGTGGAACTGGCCACGGGCATCGGCCTGCGGGTGCCGCACTACAATCACATCCTGTCGGAAAAGCCGGCAGTGGGATGGTTCGAGATCATCTCGGAGAACTACATGGTGGAGGGAGGACGGGCACTTTCGGTGCTCGACCGGATTCTCGACCAATACAAGGTGGTCCAGCATGGCGTGGGCATGTATCCGGGCGATGCCGGTGGCGTGAAATTCGAACACCTGCGGCGCCTCAAGCGGCTAGTTCGACGGACAAAAACGCCGTGGATTTCCGATCATCTCTGCTGGGGCAGCGTGGATGGCAGCATGAGCCACGACCTGCTACCGATCCCCTTCACCTTCGAGGCGGCGAAGAAGACCGCGGAGAACTTGCGGATCGCCCAGGACTTCCTGGAGATCCCGCTGGCGATGGAGAACGTGAGCAGCTACGGCGAGTTCAAGGACAACCAGATGACCGAGTGGCAATTCCTCGCCGAGGTCTGCGAGCTTGCGGACACGGGAATCCTGCTCGACGTGAACAACATCTACGTTTCCTCCATCAACAACGGCTTCGATCCGATGGAGTATGTGAACTTCGTGCCGGCGGAACGCGTGGCACAGATTCACATCGCCGGACACTCGCGCTACCAGCGTTTCGTCGTGGATACGCACGATCATCCGGTGGTCGATCCGGTGTGGAAGCTTTACGAGCGAGCCATCGAACGCTGCGGTCCGGTGGCCACCTTGCTTGAATGGGACGGCCGGATTCCCTCCTTCGAGGAGGTGTGGACGGAGGCCAAGAAATCGGAGACCTGGCGCGATACCGCGCTGGCAAAACGAGAGGAAAATGCGGCCGCTTGAGCAGATCCAGCGCGAGTTTTTCGCAGCGCTGCAGATGCCACTGCGTGGCAGCAGCCGCCGGAGCACGCATCTGCCGCCTACGGACGAAGGACATTCGACCGAGTTTCTCACCAAGGCGGAGGAGCTGATGGCGGGGGGGGAGAACTTATCCCCGGCCGAGCGCTTGGAGCTTTATCACCGGCAGTATTGGTTCCGGGTGCTGGAGTCGGTGGCGGAAGATTTCCCGCATCTGCGACGGATGGCGGGCGAGCAGAAGTTCTGGGAGATGCTGGAGGCCTACCTGCAGGCGTATCCTTCCGGAAGTTTCACGCTGCGGCATCTCGGCCGTTCGGTGGCGAAATTCATCTCCGGATGGCAGGGACTTGATCCCACGCAGAGACTTTGGTTCGCGGCGCTGGCGGAGCTGGAGTATGCGGCCATGGAGGTTTTCGAAGCGGAAGAACGGGAGCCGCTCGCTGCGAATCAGCTCGGCAGCGCGGAGCTGGAGCTACAGCCGCACGTGAGACTGATCGAGATCCCGGTGGCGGCGGACCGCTGCATGAGTGCGTCGAAGTTCGAACCTACGGACGAAATCACCACCCACGTGGCGGTCTGGCGCGGGCCGAAGGGCGCACACCAAGTGCGGCTCGATCCGACCGAGTTCATCCTGTTAGAGCGGCTGCGGAGGGGCGGGAAGCTGGCGGATCTCTTCGCGGAGCCGGTCGAGCCGGAGCCCACTCCAGAAGAGGTGCAGCAGTGGTTCTCCGAGTGGCAATCACGGGGCTGGATCACCACGCGCGGCAGCGAAGTGATCGAGATCAAGGCAGGAGACGAGGAGGACTGGAGAGGGGTGGACAAAATGGGCTCCCAGGCCGTGGCAATGGACGAGTGAGGCTCACTCCTCCTCCGTGGCGAAGAACTTCAGCGCCTCCTCTCCAGTCTTGATCTTGGCGATGCCGGCGCCCCGTTTGATCAGCTTGGCGCCACGCGGATCGCCGGAGAGCTTCTTGTTCTCCACTTTGGCGATGAGCTCTTCCAGTTTCTTGTCCTCGCTGGTGGTAGCGCTGCGCTGGAGTGCTTCGATCACCTTGCCATCGCGGACGTAGTAGCGGCTCTCGATCAGGGTATCCACGGTCTTCGGCTTCTCATCGGTGGAACCCGGTGCGAAGTGCCAGGTCGTGTCCTGAGTGTAGATGAAGAAGAGTTCGCCATCCTTGAAGTAATAGCTCTGGTCCGTGCCGCCGTGATCGCCCGCGACGTAGGAGAGCTTGATAGCGCTCAGACCGCCCTCGTAGCTGCGCCTCACGAGCGTGCCTTCCAAGGGATCGCTTTCATCCGCGAAAGAAACCGTCTCGGTTGTCACCGGTTTGCCTTGGTCGATCTTCGCATAAAGGGCGCGGATCGCAGCGAGATCCCCCGCATCGTCAGCCCAAGCCATAGTTCCGCTCATCAGGGCGATCGCAACGAGAATCGGAGTCTTCATGGTCGCACACGCAAGCATGTCGGCAGGCTTTTGCAAGCAGCGGAGGGCCGCGATTGAGCAGTTGCAGGCGACGGCGATTCGGAGAGAATCGACCCATGCCCCGCAGTGCTTACGACCAGACCAGCGGACTCGTGTATTTCCCGCGGATGTGCGAGAAGATCCGTCTGCATGCCCAAGGCGAGCTGCCTGCCGACTATCACGAGTATCTTGGCAAAGGTTTCGACGGGCGGATCTGCGGGTTCCTCCGCGTGAGCTATGATGACTTGAAAGCCCAAGTGCTCTCCGGAAAGACCGACGACGAAGTGCTGGCTTGGTGTCTGGAGAACGGTCGTGGGCTTGAGGCGATCGATTATCTGGTATGGAACGGCTTCGCGCGCAAACGCGGCTGGCGCGATGAGGATGGCGGATCGGAGTTTCTCGCGAATGCGAAGGCAAATGCCGGCTTCGCGAATCGCGATGCGATCATGACCATGTTCGACTTCTACGAGCACGACGAAGGGCGGGCGTCATGAGTGATGAAAACCGCCAACACCCGAAGGATCCGCTGCACGGCGTGACCCTGGAGACCATCGTGCGGACGCTGCAGGAACGGCATGGCTGGGAGGAGATGGGATTCCGTGTACGCGTGCGCTGCTTCAACGAGAACCCCAGCATCAAGTCGAGCCTGACCTTCCTGCGCAAGACGCCTTGGGCCCGGGAGAAGATCGAGGCGTGGTATGTGCGGGAACTGAAGCGTTACGGCAAGCCGCCTTCACCTCCTCAACCTGACGCTTGAGGTCCCTCACTTTGCGTTCACCGGTGCGCCGGCCAGCTTGAGCTGTTTAGTGACGCCGGGCTTGCGGCGACCGAAGAAGATGAGGGTCGCAACGATCCCGGCGCAAAGCAGCGGCTTGGCCGTAAGATGTTCGCCCAAGAAGAGCGCGGCGAAGCAGAAAGTGAAGAAGGGTTGTAGCAACTGGATCTGACCCACCTTAGCGACGCCTCCCAGCGCCAGCCCGTGATACCACGCGAAGAAACCGAGGAGAGCGCTGAAGACACTAAGGTAGGCAAATCCGGCCCAAGCGGAGGGCGTGGCATCCAAGCCATCCCGGGCCACCAGCCAAACGAGCGGACCGAGGATGATCGGAAAGGCGAGGATCAAAGACCAGCAAATCACCTGCCAGCCGCCGAGCACCCGGGCAAGGCGACCGCCCTCCGCATAGCCCAAGGCTGCCAGCATGACCGCGGCAATGAGGGCGAGATCTGCCGGCGAGAGGGCACCGCTGCCCGCGGACAAAGAGAAGCCGACTACCGTAAGGCTACCGGAAATGCTGGAGATCCAGAAACGCGTGGAAGGTCTCTCTCCTGCCCACAAGAAAGCAGCCACCGCCGTAGCCAAAGGGAGAATGCCGATCAGCACTGCGCCATGGCTGGCATCGACGCGCTGCATGGCCCAAGCGCTGCACACGGGGAACCCGATGATCACACCGAGCACCACCAGAAGAAGCGGTCCCACCTGATGGCGCGCCGGCAAGGGTTGCTTGGTGAAGAACAACAACAGAGCGGCAGGGAAGGCCGCCACAAGGGAGCGACCAAGCCCGACCATGATCGGATCGAAGGACGCCACTGCAAGCCGGGTGGCCGGAAGCGTGAGACTGAAAGACAACACGCCCAGCAATCCGAAGATCATCCCTGCCCGTGCCTTGGAGTTGTCGGGAGGATTCATGAGCCAGGAAGGAAACGTTTGGAGAGCTTGCCGAGGGTAGCGACTGCATCCAAACCGCGTTGGTCGAGATTGAAACCGCAGGCGAGTCGGAAGCAGTGATTCAGCCCGCCGGAAGCGGAGAAGATCGTGCCCGGAGCGATGCTGATCTGCTTCTCCATGGCAGCGGAGGTGAAGGCTTCCGAGTCGAAGCCTTCCGCCATCTCGACCCACAGGACGAAGCCTCCGGCGGGACGGTTCACGCGGGCACAATCGGGGAAGCAATGAAGCACGGCTTCACGCGTCTTGGCGCATTGCTCGGCATAGATCTTCCGGATGCGGCGGAGGTGGCGGTCGTAGCCGCCGGCATCGAGGAAACCGGCCACCACCAACTCGGAGAGCGTGCTATTCCAAGGGTTCTGAATGCCCTTCAGGCGACGGATCTGATCGAGGTGGGTGGGAGAGATCGCCCAGCCGACGCGGAGCCCGGGAGCAATGGTCTTCGAGACCGAGCCGCAGTGGATCACCCGCTGGCTCATCGAGGCGATGGACGGCGGACGCGGCCCATCGTGTGCGAGGTCGCCATAGACATCGTCCTCAATGATAGTGAAGTCGTTTTGTTCCGCGAGTGCCGCCAACTCGCGCTTGCGCTCCTCCGGCATCAGGGAGCCGATGGGATTGTGGAACTGCGGCTGCACGATGCAGGCGGCAATGCGGTGCTTCTTGAGCGCCTTCGCCAAGGCCTCCACCACCATACCGCTCCGGGCATCGACGGGGATCTCGATCACGCGCAGGCCGAGATCACGGACCAAATGCAGCGTTCCAAAATAGGAAGGCGTCTCCACTGTGACCAAATCACCGGGACGAGTGACGGCCCGCAGGGCCAGCAGCACCGCTTCCGTCCCCCCCATGGTGGTGACGATCTGGTCCGGCGTGACATTCAGGCCGAAATCGAAGGCGCGGCGCGAGAGCGCGGCACGAAGCTCGCGGCGGCCGAGCGGCGGGGTGTAGCGCAGGGAGGCCGCACCATGCTTCCTCATCACCTCGCGGGTGAGCGCGGCAATCCTCTGCTCGGGCACGATGTCGTCTCCCGGAGTGGCCGAGCCGAAGCGCACGAAGGCCGGATCCCCGGAAACCTCCATGATCGCATCAAAGGCGGAATCCCGCTCGATGCGGATGGGCTTCGAGGGCTTGGCCGCCGTGGTCGGGAAGCGGTCATCCGAGATCCGGGGCGGCGAGACGAAGTAGCCGGAGCGCGGACGGGCCTCGATCAGCCCCTCATCCTCCAAACGACGGTAGGCCTCCGTGACGGTGGAAATGCTGACGCGGTGTTCCCGGCTGGTGTGGCGCACCGAGGGAAAGCGCGAGCCGGGCCGGAAAGTTCCGGAACGGATCAGACCGGCGAGCTTGGTCTCAAGCTCAAGATACAATGGCAGGACGGTGGCCATGGCAGGAAAGATGAGGGGATTTCTCCTCTCCCGCCAGATACAGCCGGAATGAAAAGGCACCAGTACAGATTCTGTACCGATCCGATTTCTTAGCAGCTGTACCTATCGCTTGTCGGGCAGCGGGTTCATGGTAGCGGCGAACCTTAGCTGCCACCGATGACCCTAGCCCTGATCGTTAAGATTTTTATCGTCCTCTTCCTGATTGCTTGGACCTGGCTGGGCGGCTTCCTGGTGGTGAAGTACGGAGCGCTCTTCGGGCCGCATCACGATCACCGCGCGGAGACGCCGGGCGCCCGCTCCTTCGGCATCGCCCACATCGCGGCGGTGTGGGTGGGCGGTTTCGTGCTGGCGGTCTACTTCCTGTTCTTGTGAGGGCCCTTTCTCACTTGAGCAATTTCACACCGGTAAGCTTTCCGGCAGACTTCTCGAAAGTCACCATCTCTCCGTCATTCTGCGTGTAGAGAGCATGGATCATCCGATCCACGAAGCCCGGCTTGGACCCAAACGATCCGGAAAGCACTGACGCAGCCCTACCTGAGGAAACGATCTCGCCCGCTTGGAACATTCGCGCGAGTGAAGACAGCGCAAGAGCCTTGGAAACCCCGTAGTGGTGCTGGAGCGCAAAGTAAGCCTCCGCCACCACAAGATCATCGACCACGATCTGATCGCCTGCACGGCGGGCCGAATCGAGAAACTCTGCGGCAGTCTCCGCCTGATCTCGCGGTTCACCGATTAACAGCCTCAAGACGACGGAGGTATCAAGTCCCACCCTCATTTCGATTCACGCTGCCGACCCTTCGCAATGCTATCGCGAATGCTATCCATGGAGTGATCGTCGCTACGAATCGCCCCACGGAGAGAACCGATCCAAGTCCGGTCAGCGGATTTACGCGGACGCAGAACCCATACCTCCTCATTATCGATCACCAAGGGTTCGACGTCGACGATATCCCCCGGCCCGATTCGCAATGCCTTGCAGGTCTCCAGAGGGAGCGTTGCTTGGCGCTTGGCGGTAATCTTCACGCTGGGCATGATTCAACCATGCCGCAGCCCGCCTTACCTGTCAAATCGTAGTAAGGCGGTCAGTATTCGCGTTTCAACAAGTACTCCGCGATCTCTTGAAGACGCGCCGCCTTCTTGCCGAAGGGCTTGAGGGCATCGAGAGCTTCCTTGGTGAGCTTCGCCGCTTCCTTGCGGGATTTCTCCAGGCCCAGGATCGCGGGATAGGTGGCCTTTTCCACGGCTGCGTCCTTGCCGGCAGTCTTGCCGAGAACCTCGGTGGACTGGGTCACGTCGAGAATGTCATCGATCACCTGGAAAGCGAGACCAAGGGCACGGCCGAAGATGCTGAGAGCTTCGAGCTGCTTCTCGGTGGCGTTGGCGGTCATCGCCCCGAGGCGGATGGAAGTGGTGAGAAGCGCGGCGGTCTTCGCCTCGTGGATCTTCACGAGCTGCGCCTTGGTCAGCTTCTTGCCCTCCCCTTCCAAATCCATGACCTGACCGCCGATCAAGCGGGTGGAGCCACCGGTCAGGGCGAGCTCCGCAACGTAGGAAGCTCCCGGGTAACGTGTGGCCGGAGTCGTCTGGGCAAGGATCAGGAAAGCTTCAGTCAAGAGGGCGTCACCGGTGAGGACGGCCATGCCTTCGCCATAGACCTTGTGACAGGTCGGGCGACCGCGGCGCAGGTCGTCGTCGTCCATGCACGGAAGGTCATCATGGACCAAGGAGTAGGTGTGCAGGATCTCCACCGCGCAGGCCGGGGGCATCGCGCTCTCCGTATCTCCTCCGCAGGCTTCGGCGGCGGCTAGACAGAGAATCGGCCGCAAGCGCTTGCCGCCGGCAAAGACGGTGTAGCGCATGGCAGCATGGATCGTCGCCGGTTTCTCCTTGGCCTTCGGCAGGAAGGCATCGAGGGCGGCGTCCACTTCCGCGGCGCGGTCGGCGAGGTAGGCGTTGAGATCCATGAAGGCAGATGGTAGATGGCAGATCGTGGATGGAAGGCAGGAAGATCTGCAACCTTCCGTCTGCCATCCAGCACCTCTTCACAGGATTTCCGCGATCTGGACCGCATTGAGTGCGGCACCTTTGCGGACCTGATCGCCGACGACCCAGAGGTCGAGGGCATTGTCGAGGACGAGGTTCTTGCGGATGCGGCCGACGAGGCAATCGTCTTTACCGGTGGTATCGAGCGGCACGGGGAAGATCTTGTTGGCCGGATCATCGACCACCTTCACCCCGGGCTTCCCGGCGAAGGCGGCACGGGCGGCCTCCACGTCCACGGGCTTCTCGAACTGCGCGGTGATGGACACCGAGTGCGAGCGATAGACCGGCACGCGGACGCAGGTGCAGGAAACCTTGAGATCGGCGTGGCCGAGGATCTTGCGGCCCTCGTTGAGCATCTTGAGTTCCTCCTTCGTGTAGCCGTTCTCGGTGAAGACATCGACCTGCGGGATCACGTTGAAAGCGATCTGGCGGGGATAAACCTTCGGCTCGAAGGGCTGGCCGGTGGCAATGGCCTTCACCTGCTCTTCCAGCTCGATGATGCCTTGGGCACCCGAACCGGAGACGGCCTGGTAAGAGGAAGCGATGATCGCCTTCAGCCCGAAGAGCTCGTGGAGCGGGGCGAGAGCCATCAGCGAGATGATGGTGGTGCAGTTCGGATTCGCGATGATGCCGCGGGGGCGATCTTTCGCGGCCTGCGGATTGATCTCCGGCACGACGAGCGGCACGCCCTCGTCCATGCGGAAGGCCGAGGAATTGTCGATCACCACGGCACCTGCCGCCGCGGCGGAGGGTCCGAAGTCCTTCGAGATACCGCCACCGGCCGAGAACAAGGCGATGTCCACCCCGGTAAAACTGTCGTGGGTGAGTTCCTGCACGACCACTTCCTGGCCGGCAAAGGGGATACGTTTCCCGGCCGAGCGGGCGGAGGCCAGCACGGTCAGCTTGCCGACCGGGAAGTTCCGCTGTTCGAGACAGAGACGCATTTCTTCACCCACCGCTCCGGTGGCGCCGACGATGGCGACGTGCTTGGATTCGCTCATGGATTTGGGAGCGGCGAGTGTAGGGCCGGATGCCCGTCTGGCAACAGAATCGTGTGGAAGTCGCTTCCGGCTTTTACCTTGCGCGGCCTTGGCCGTCCGTTAGAGTCGGGAGGGTGCGGAGACCTTCCGCAGTCGAAACCAACCGAAAGCAACTACCATGAAATTCATCAAAGTCGTCTCCCTCAGCGCTGCTGCCCTCGGCACCTTGCTGGCCGCTTCCTGCTGCGAAAGCCGTCCGGCTCCGGCACCCGCATCCCCGACCTACGTGGCACCCGCCAAGTAAGCCGGGTTGATCGGCGGCGACCCCCGGGTCACTGCACGATGACTTACCGCAGGGTGGACCTCCTGTGGGTCCACCCTGCAAATTTTTTGTGCTGCAATCATTTTTCTAGCGAAATCCGTAAAACCCCTTTTGACTCCAGCCATGTTCCGCGCAATCGCCATCGTCTCCCTCTCTGTTTTCGCCCTTGTGTCCGCCTCCTGCTGCTGCACCAGCGAGCCGAAGGCAAAGCCGCTCCGCCCGCTCCCGGCCTTCCAAGAAGTGCCGTCCGCTCCGGAAGTGCACTACTCGAAGTAAGCGATATTCCGCGGACTTTCCGATTTTCCACAGCCCCTGCCGATACCCGGCAAGGGCTTTTTCGTCCTTACGTAAGTCAACCGGGGTTAAGGAATTCTGTGATTGCCTTTTGCATGGTGTGCAGGTAATTGCAGGCCCTCTCCCCATGAAGACCCCTGACTCCCGGGCTCGTTTCCAAGCCCCCAGCCGCCATTATCACCGTGCCCGCGCCGAGAATACAGAAAGCGCTTGGCAGCAATGGATTGGCGATGATCGCAAAAATCGCGGCCGCTCCCGCGGAATTCTCAAGGCTTCGGCGTGGATCCTAGGTGTCTTGGCCTTCTGCAGCGTGATCGCCGTGATGTGCTACCAGATGAGCTGAGGAGGCCGGTGCAAAGGCGTACTTGATCGCGCTTTGACAATCAGGAGCCGGAAGCCCACTTTCCCCGCCCGCCGCGCAACCCGGCGATCGCTATCATGGGCAAAAGCCTCTACCAAAAAGTCTGGGACGCCCACACCGTGGGCAAGCTGGCCGACGGACGTACCCAATTGTTCATCGGCACTCACCTCATCCACGAGGTCACCTCGCCACAGGCCTTCGGCATGCTCCGCGATCTCGGCCTGACGGTGAAATACCCGCAGCGCACCTTCGCCACGGTGGACCACATCGTGCCGACCGAGAACCAGGACCAGCCGGTGGATCCGCTCGCCGCGGAGATGATGGCCGCGCTGCGCAGCAATTGCGACGACTTCGGCGTGACCTACTTCGACCTGAAGTCCGGCAAGCAGGGCATCGTCCACGTGGTGGGGCCCGAGCAAGGCATCACCCAGCCGGGCACAACCATCGCCTGCGGTGACTCCCACACGGCGACCCACGGGGCTTTCGGCGCGATCGCTTTCGGCATCGGCACGACCCAGGTCCGCGACGTGCTGGCCACCCAAACAATGGCGATGGAGCCGCTGAAGGTCCGCCGCATCGAGGTGAACGGCAAGCTTCGCCCGGGCGTCTACGCCAAGGATGTGACGCTGCATATCATCCGCATCCTAGGTGCCAAGGGTGGTATCGGCTTCGCCTACGAGTATTCCGGCGAGGTCTTCGACGCGATGTCGATGGAGGAGCGCATGACGGTCTGTAACATGGCGATCGAAGGCGGTGCCCGCTGCGGCTACGTAAATCCGGACGCCAAGACCATCGCCTACCTGCGGGGCCGCCCCTACGTGGACATGAATGATTTCGACGCGACGGCGGCTCGCTGGTTGTCCTTCGCCTCCGATTCGGATGCGGTCTACGACGACATCGTGAAGGTCGACGCCGCCGACATCGAGCCGACCGTGACTTGGGGTATTTCGCCGGACCACGGCATCGCGATCTCCGAGACGATCCCCGATCCCGCCAAGGCTGCCACGCCGCTCGAGAAGGCCAGCATCGACGAGGCGCTCGCCTACATGAAGCTGCCCGCCGGTGCCCCGATCAAGGGCCAGAAGATCGACGTGGCCTTCATCGGCTCCTGCACGAACGGCCGACTCTCCGACTTCCGCGAAGTGGCCAAGTACATCCAAGGTCACCAGGTGGCAGCGGGCGTGAAGGCGATCGCCGTCCCAGGCTCCCAGATCGTGGCGCACCAGTGCGAACAGGAAGGCATCGACAAGATTTTCTCTGCCGCAGGCTTCGAATGGCGCGCGGCGGGCTGCTCGATGTGTCTGGCGATGAATCCTGACAAGCTCGTCGGCGACCAACTTTGTGCCTCTTCCTCGAACCGGAACTTCAAGGGCCGCCAAGGCTCACCTACCGGTCGCACGGTGCTGATGTCCCCGGTAATGGTCGCTGCGGCGGCAATCTCCGGAAGCATCGCCGATGCCCGCGAACTCTTCGAATTGGAGCCGCAAGCAGCGGTGGCTTAAGTGCCTTCAGTGCCATGAAAAAGCTTCTGTCCCTCGCCCTTGCCCTCGCCTGCGGGGTCTTGCACGCCGCGGATCCGGCCCCGAAGTCTCCGACCGACGAGCTTCTGGAGCTGATGGATTACGAGAACTCCAGCGTCGAAACGGCAATGAGCACCTTCGACGGCTTCATCGACCAGATGAAGGCGAACGGGGTGCCCGCAGCCGCCATCGGCGATATCCGCAAGGAGGCGCGGAAGATGTACGTGCGCATCTTCTCCTCGCCCGACGTGCGGAAGAAGTTCGTGGAACTCTACGACAAACACTTCACCGCGGACGAGATCGTGGAACTCACGGAGTTCTACCGCACGCCGCTCGGCAAGAAGACCCTGGCCGCAATGCCCTCGATCATGACGGATGCCATGAAGGTGGCGATGCCCGCCGTGGAAAAAGAAATGCCCGCCTTCCAGCAGAAGGTGGGAGAGATCGTCGAGAAGCATCAGGCTCCTGCTGAAGAGGAGCCGGAGGCTGAAGACGAGTAAGCACACACCACCGTTTTCCAACCATTTCCCATGGCTCTCGAAAAAGTTACCTCCGTCACCGGCCGCGCCGTCTTCGTTCCCGGCGCCGATATCGATACCGACCGCATCATCCCCGCGCGCTTCATGAAGTGCGTGACTTTCGACGGTCTCGGCGAGTTCGCCTTCTACGACGTGCGCTTCGACCCGAACACCGGGGAGAAGACGAACCACCCGCTCAACGACAGCCGCTTCGACGACGCGACGATCCTCCTCGCCGGAGTAAATTTCGGCTGCGGCTCCTCGCGCGAGCACGCACCGCAATCCCTGAGCAAATACGGCTTCAAGGCGGTGGTCGCCGAGTCCTTCGCCGAAATCTTCTTCGGCAACTCGACCGGACTGGCCATGCCCTGCGTGAGTCTCACCGCCGCGGAAATCGACCAGCTCCGCCAAGCCGTAGAGGCCGATCCCGCCGTGGAAATCACCATCGACATGGTGAACAAGCGGGTGCGCTCGTCCACTGGTCTCGACTTCGGCTTCAACATGCCGGAATCCGCACGCGACGCCTTGGTGGCCGGTCGCTGGGACCCGATTCAAGAGCTTCTGGACCGCGAGTCGCAGATCGCCACCTTGGCGAAGGGGCTCAACTACGTTTGAGACGCTTGAAACCGGAAACCAACGGTTAGAGCACCGGCCGGCTCCGTTGGGTTGACGCGGGCCGGTCACTGAGATAGGCCTGCGCCCCATGACCGGACTCCGTTCCCTTTTGCGTATTCTCCTCCTGCTCGCCTTTGCCGGGACCGCCGCGGCTCAGGTGGAAGTGCGCATCCAAATGGCCAGCCGCAACTATGTGGCCGGCGAGACCATCGGGGTGACGGTGAGCGTGACCAACCACTCCGGTCAGGACATCGTTTTCCAAGGAACCAAGGAGTATGGCTGGATTGATTTCAACCTGACCTCGAACCGCGGGGTGCCGATGACCCCGCTGGCCAAGCAGGCCTTCGGCGGAATGAAAGTGCCGCTCGGCCAGACGATGTCCCGCAGCTTCGACCTGAGCCGGATCTATCCGCTCAAGGAGATGGGCAACTACTCCGTCTACGCGATGGTGCGGCTGCCGGGCCAGAGCCGCGACGGCTTCGTGTCGAACCGGATCCTTTTCAATGTCGATACGGCGCGGCCCTACTGGTCCCAGAAGGTCGGTCTGCCGGGCAAGGCGGGGCAGACCCGCGAGTATCGCGTGCTGGACTACAACAGCGGTCGCAAGAGCATGCTCTACGCCCAGGTCATCAATGCCCGCACCGGCACGCCGATGCAGACGCACTCGCTGGGCGAATACCTCGCCTTCCGCAAGCCCTCGGTCACCTTGGACAACCGGCAGGTGATGCACGTGCTCTACCTGAAGGCTCCGACGATCTGGGTGCATGCCCGGATCTCCCCGGATGGATCGCTGCTCGGGGCGGAGCTGCACAAGAATGCGGCGGGCGACCCCTTGTTGATGACCTCTGCCGATGGCGTCGTGCAGGTGGGTAACAGCATCCCCTACGACCCGAAGGCGGAAGCCGCCGCGCGGGCCAAGGTACGGAAAGCGTCGGATCGTCCGAACTTCCTGTTCCAGTAAAGCGCTGAGGATTTCACGGTGTTTGCGGGTTAATTCGCCTTTACAGGAGGCCCGTCTATATTTAAAAAATGTAAACTTTTCTGATTTCTTAACCAACTTTGTGATGACAAGATTCCGTCGACTAATTGCACCGCTTCTGGCGGTCGTATTCGCGGCAGCACCGGCACAGGCCCGGCAATTCCGCACGGTGGTGATCGACCCCGGACACGGGGGCCACGACAAGGGCGGGCAGTGGGGACTGGTCTATGAAAAGCACCTCGCTCTGGATATCGCCACCCGCCTTGAGGCCGAGGTGAAGAAGCGCGGCTTCCGCACGGTGATGACCCGCCGCAGCGATTACTTCATCTCCCTGCCGGAGCGCGTCCGCATCGCCAGCCGCTACTCCGACGCCATCTTCGTGAGCGTCCACACGAACTACACCTGGAAGCAGGGTGTGTCCGGTCTGGAAACCTTCTATCACTCGCCGCAGAGCCGCGCTTTGGCTTCCTACGTGCACTCCGGCATGATGTCCAAGGTGCGTGCCGTGAACCGCGGCGTGAAGTTCGCGCGCTTCTACGTGATCCGGAACACGACCTGCCCCTCGATCCTCGTGGAGGGCGGCTTCGTCAGCAATCCGAACGAACGCAGCCGGATGAAGTCCGGTTGGTTCCGCCAAGCATTGGCGGAAGGCATCGCGGATGGCATCGCGCGCTTCCGCCGGGCGGGTTGATCCGCTAGGGTGCGGGCATGTCTTTTGTTACCGGCGCGGCCATGCGGTCGCTGGAGGAAGCCGCGTTTGCGCGCGGCATCTCCGCAGAGCATCTGATGGATCTGGCCGGTGCGGGAATCGCGCGGCGCTTGCAGGTGCAGTTCCCTCTGCCGGGCTTGGCCGTGGGCTATGTCGGCAAGGGGAACAATGGCGGGGACGCGCTGGTAGCGCTCCGGCATTTGCGCGGGGCCGGCTGGCAGGTGGCGCTGCGGGCGGCTTGGCCTGAGTCCGAGTGGGGCAAGCTGCCGCGGAAGAAGCTGCGGGAGCTGGGGATAGAGCCGGTGGCAGACCTGCCAGAGCAGAGCAGTGGACCGCTGCTCCTGCTGGACGGCCTGCTGGGAATCGGGGCCAAGGGCGGGCTGCGGGAGCCGCTCGCCGGGCTAGCCAGGGAAATGGCAGAGCTCAGGGAGCATCACGGCGCGATCATCGCGGCGATGGACCTACCCTCGGGGCTCGATGCGGATTCGGGAGAAGGCGAAGCGGTCACGGCGGATCTGACTCTCACCGTGGGCGCGCCGAAACAAGGGATGGCCGGCGGCAATGGTGTCGAGAGATCCGGGCGGATCATTCTCGTCCCTCTGAAGGATCTACCGCTGCCTGGAGATGGCAGCCTTGAGTTCTTCTGTCCGGAGGCCTTCCCCGGGCTGCTCCCACCGCGCAGGCATGAGTTCCACAAGGGCGACTCGGGCCGCGTGGGAATTCTCGCGGGCTCTCCGGGGATGACCGGGGCGGCGGTGCTCTGCGCTAGCTCTGCCCTGCACGCAGGCGCCGGCTTGGTGGGCGTGCATGTGGAAGAAAGCTTCCTGCCCCACTTGGCCACCGCGATGCCCCCGGAAGCGATGGTCAGGGTTTCGACCGATCCAGTGAGAAGCGCGTTCGAGACGGGCCACGACGCCTTGGTGATCGGCCCCGGGCTCGGGAATACCGCACGAACCTATCAGGCAACGCTCCTCGCGCGCTTGGCCGAGGAGATTCCGGCGGTGATCGATGCCGACTCCCTGAACTGGCTCGCCGCAGCCGGGCGGCTCGACCTGCTGCGGGAGTGGCATGTGATCACACCCCATCCTGGTGAGTTCAAACGGCTGGCTCCGGATCTGGCGGGTATGAAGCGGCAGGAGGCGGCCGCAGCCTTTGTGAGCAGGTATCCGTGCACGCTGCTTTTGAAGGGAGCGCGGAGTTTGGTGGCGAAGGCAGGCGAGGTGACGCGCTTCAACCCGACCGGGCATGCGGGGATGGCGTCAGGGGGACAAGGCGACGTGTTGTCGGGTGTGATCGGAACGCTGCTAGCGCAGGGGCTCGGGGGTCCGGATGCGGCGGCGCTGGGGGCATGGCTGTGTGGACGAGCGGCGGAGCGGTGCTTGGGAGACGGGCCGGTGTGCCTTGCCAGCGGGACAGTACTGGCGCTGGGCGGTGCGATGCGGGATTGGGCGGAAAGAAGGAGGTAGATCTCCCGCAATTGATTGGCTTGCGGCGTCCGTTTCTGCGATTCCATCGGACGACAAGAAGCGTACCGATGAGTAGATCCGAAGACGTGAAGTTCGCGAATGCGCTGAAACACTACGAGGCGCTGATTGCCACCCAGCCGCAAGCGGAACGGAAAGGCGCCGCCATGTCCTACACCTCGCTGAACGGACACATGTTCAGCTTCCTGACCAAAGCGGGCAAACTGGCGCTCCGGCTGCCGGAGCAGGAGCGGGATGCATTCCTGAAGAAATACAAATCCGCCTTGTGCGAGCAGAACGGAGCGGTGCTCAAGGATTACGTCGAAGTTCCCGATGCCCTGCTTGCGAAGACGGGGGCGCTTCAGAATTACTTCGGGACAAGCCTCGCATATGTTGCGGCTCTCAAGCCGAAGCCGACGAAGAAAAAGAAGTCCACCTGAGCGAGGTGGCGATCTCCGAAGCACTGACAACAGACGGTCCCGACAGCGCTGCGATCTGGGAAAACGGAGACGCAGCTTCAGGCAGCAAGCTCGGCAAACACCATGAGGCCGGAGTTCGTCTGCAGCGTGCTGATCACGACGACATCCTGGGTGGTGCCGATCTTTTTCACGGCGTGATTTACGACGATCATCGTACCATCGGGCAGGTAGCCGACACCTTGGTGCTCGTCCTTGCCGCCACGGACGAGAGCTAGGCGAAGTTTCTCGCCCACGCCAACCGAGGGGCGGAGGGCATCGAGAAGCTCGTCGAGATTGAGCACGTCGAGACCGCGGAGCTTGGCGACTTTGCAGAGATTCTCATCGCTGGTGAGCAAGCGGGCACCAAGGAGGCGGGCCACGTGAACGAGGCGCCCGTGCATGGTCTCATCCGCAGTCACGGCGGCATCTTCGATGCTGACCTGAAGATCCTTGGCAGAGCGCATCGACTCCAAGCAGGCGAGACCGCGCTCGGCGCGCTGACGCTTGGCGGGAGTGGGCGAACTGGCGAGGACCTGGATCTCGTCGAGCACGAAGCGCGGGACCACGAGACGGCCGCGGAGGAAGCCGGAGCGAACGACACCGGGAACGCGGCCATCCATAATGGACTCCGCGTCGAGGACCAGAGGCTCGCCGGTGCTGCTGTCCTGGCGGAAGCGCACGTAGGGAACAATGAAGGCAAAATCATCCCGGCTGCTGCGCAATGCGAGTACCGCCCCGAGGAAGCCCAGGCTCGCATAAAGGATGAGCTGGATGGTGAAGCTGATCGTGGTGATCAGCGCCTCGGCACCCACGACTTCCGTGCCGTCGCGCGACTGCAGGCGGTCCCGGACCGCGAGGGAGACGAGGTTCGAGATGTCGATGCGGGTAATCAGCCAAGCGCAGAACATGCCGACCAGCAGACCGAAGGTGGCGGTGGAAAAGCCACGCAGGCTGAAGCCCTTGATGAGGGTCTCAATCCAGATGAAGAAGGCGCCCACGATCAAGCCGCTGATCAAGCCGGTGGTCATGGTGACCTCCACGGGCGTGCCCTTGGTGCTCAAGGCGATGGCCGCCCCAGCCACCTCGCAGACCAAAAGGTACATAAGGCGGGCGACATTGACGGAGGCGGGAGCCATGAGGTGCTTGAAGCATCCGATATTCCTAGCGAAGCGGCAAGAGCCAAGCGGTGAAGCCGATCGCCGGAGGCAGACGGGCCGAGTTCCCTCTCCAGCCCCCGCGCTCCCCGGTGGCAGCGGGCAAAGGAAAAGCCCCGCTCCCGTTAGAGAGCGAGGCTTGGAAAAGTCCTGTATTGAACACTCAGCGATTACCAGTCGTCGCCACCACCGTAGCCGCCCTTGCCGCCGCCACCGTAGCCGCCCTTGCCGCCGCCACCACCGTAGCCGCCCTTGCCGCCACCACCGCCGCCGCCACCGCGACGGTCACGATCGTAGCCGCCGCCACCGCCGCCGCGACGATCACCGCCGCCGCCGTAGCCACCGCCGCCGCCGCCACGACGATCACCGCCGCCGCCGAAGCCGCCGCGACCACCACCGCCGCCACCGCCACCGAAGCCGCCTGGCTTCTTCTCGCGGGGTTCGGCAGGATTCACACGCAGCGGGCGACCGCCGAACTCCTTGCCGTCCACAGCCTCCGCCGCTTCCTTGACCCGGGCGCTATCGGCCAAGGTCACGAAGCAGAAGCCACGCGGGCGACCGGTTTCACGGTCCGTGACGATTTTCACTTTTTCCACCGGACCGAAGTCGGCGAAGAGACCGGCCACTTCTTCTTCGGTGGCGCTGAAGGGCAGGTTGCCCACGTAGATGTCCATTGTCTGTAGTCGCTACGCCATTTCTCGAAACCACTTCCAGAGCCGATGGCGCAAAGACTGGAGGAAGCGTGACCGGCATGAGGACGCCGGACATTTCCCCCGCTACACGCTTGGCCATCTTACGGCAAGCCCATAAATCAATGGCTCCACAAAGTTTTTAAAAACGCCCGGGCTTGGCGTTCAGGCACTCATGCCAGCTCAGGCCGCACCGGGATGCCACGTTCGGCAAAATAGCGCTTCGCCTCGGCCACCGTGTGCTTGCCGAAGTGGAAGATGCTGGCCGCCAGAACGGCGTCCGCCTTGCCCTTCTCGAGCACTTCCACCATGTGATCGAGATTCCCGGCACCGCCGCTGGCAATGACCGGGATGCCCACGCTCTCGGAGATGGCGGCGGTCAGCTCGCAGTCATAACCGGCCTGTGTGCCATCCGCATCCATGCTGGTGAGCAGGATCTCCCCTGCCCCCCGACGCCACACTTCCTTCGCCCACTCCACCGCATCCAGACCGACCGCCGTGCGGCCGCCATGGGTGTAGACGCCCCACTTGCCCGGACCTTCCCGCTTGGCATCGATGGCCACGACGATGCACTGGCTGCCGAAAGCCTTCGCGCCAGCATCGACCAGGCCGGGATCTTTCACCGCGGAGGTGTTGATGCCAACCTTGTCCGCCCCGGCGAGAAGCATCTCGCGCATGTTCTCCACGCTGCGGATACCGCCTCCCACCGTAAGGGGGATGAAACAGTGCTCGGCAGTGCGGCGGACCACATCGACCATCGTTGCCCGATTGTCGGACGAAGCGGTGATGTCGAGAAAGACGAGTTCGTCGGCCTGCTGGGCGTTGTAGGCCATCGCCGCCTCGACCGGATCGCCTGCATCGATCAGATCGACGAAGTTCACACCTTTGACGACACGGCCGTCGGTGACGTCGAGACAGGGAATGATGCGTTTCGCGAGCACGGGGCGGGTGGTAGGGAAGGAACTCCGAACTTTGAAGGCTGAACTTTGAGTTCTGAATGGAGAGGCTGCCGAATCAAATAAACCGCAGGGGGGAGCGGGGGAGAAATTTCGAATTCCAAATGGGAAGCTGGCCCGCCGAATGCGGGAAGTGACGAGGGAAACAAGTCAATGATCCTTGGCGAGACCCGTCACCCAAGATTTCAGGACAGGATCATGCTGCCATATTTCATCCAAGACACGGAACGTCCGGGCAGCCAAGGGAGTACCGATCACCTGCCCACGAGACGCAATGGGTAGCGTGGGGTTGTGCCAATCATAGTCCTCTGGATCGCAGATCATGAAGCTGTTGGACTCGAAACGATAGAGCACGCTGGTGAAGCCAAGGCCTTCGCCCAACGCGACGAGGAAAGCAATTCCGCCCTCCAAGGAGTTCGGATTCCATCGGGCCAAATAGGGAATACCTTGCTCCACCGCAGTGTCAGCAACTCCCGTGCATTTGCGAGTGAACTCTCCACAGCAATCACATTTCGTTTCCGGAGCAACCCGATGTTCGCGGACGGGCATTCGGCGCTAGGAAAGGTGCTCGTCGAGCCAGTCCGCGACTTCGGTGATGACCTGCGGGTAGCTCTTCTCGTCGAAGGAATGTTCAGCCCCTGCGATTTCCACAAGGCGCTTCGGCTCCTCCGCAGTGTCGTAGGCATCCTGGCTGTCCTGGATGAGCACCACGTCGTCCGCGGTCCCGTGAATCAGAAGCCAAGGCACGTTGATCTGGCCGACTTCGTCGAAGAGATCGCCGATGGACTCCATATCATCCACGTACTTCCGGGAAAGCGGGCAGTCCGGATTATCCCACATGAAGCCTTTGTCCGGAATCACGGAGCCGAACTCGCGCTCACAGAATTCCTCGGTGCGGACCATTCCGGCCAAGGAGACCAGCACGCGGATGCGCTCCTCGCTGGCCGCCGTCATCACGCCCACTGCGCCGCCCATGCTATGGCCCACGTAAGCGATCTTCAGGCGCGGCGGAAGGGCATCAAGCACGTCGCGGAGATCACCGCTCTCCTTGCTAATGGTGGCATCACGGAAGTCACCTTCCGAGGCCCCGTTACCCGTCCACGAAAGACGCAGGCAGGACCACCCGCGGGCGGCGAGACCTTCGGCAAGATTGACAAGGAGCGGGCGATCCTTGTTCCCGGTGACGCCGTGGGCGAGGATGACCAGCACGCCCTCGCGGCTGCCTTCGTGGAAAGCGGTATCGAGCTTTTCGCCCTGGCGGTTGCGGAATTCGGGAAGATCCATCTGTAAGGGTGCGGGAATCAGTGGACCGTACGGCCGGGGAAGGTCAATTCAGCGATGCCGGATTTGTCGAGTTCGCCCAGCTCCAGTTCCACCATCCGGTGATATTGAGCCTCCGTGGCGAGGGAGAGCGGGACATTCACGCCGGTGTCGGCGGCAAGCTGGTTGGCGATGCCGCTGTCCTTCGCGGCGTGCGCAGCGGAGAAATAGCAATCGTGCTCGCGGGCAATCATGTCGTCGCCATCCGTTTCCAGCACGCGGGAATTCGCCCCGGTCTGGGAGAAAACTTCCTTGAGCATCTGGAGGTCCAGCCCGAGCGCGGAGCCCAGACCGAGGCCCTCGGCCAGACCCGCCGTGTTGATGTTCATCACCATGTTCACGAGTGCCTTCACTTTCGCCGCTTGGCCGGTGCCGCCCACGTGGCGGAGCGATGAGGACAGATCCTTGAGGATCGGTTCCACCTTGGCAAAAGCATCCGCCGTGCCGCCGACCATCAGGTAAAGCGTGCCTTGCCGGGCTTGGGTAATGCTAGATGCCATGCAAGCCTCAAGCGCGCTGGCCCCGGCGGCCGAAGCGGCTGCATCCACTTCCACGTGAACCTCCGGGCTTACCGTGGCGCAGTTGATGAAGGTCTTGCCGGAGGCTCCGGTGAGCAGGGAATCCCCCTCTGCCGCGAAGATCCCGCGCATCGCGGCATCGTCGGTGACCACAGTGATGATCACGTCCGCACCGGCGGTGACTTCCGCGAGGCTCCCGGCTGCAGCGGCGCCAATTTCAGCGGCCAGATCGGTGGCGATCTGCGGGAAAGCATCGTAGACGACGGTGACCGGGTACCCTTGGTCCTTCAGCCGGCGGGCCATGTTTGCTCCCATGCGGCCGGTGCCGACGAATCCGATGCGTGCTTTCGACATGGCCGGAAGCTTGAAGCACGAGCCCGTGGCTGTCTACCCTAGGGAAGTCCTTATGGCGCCAAGACCCATGAGGGTATCATTCAACTTTCCGGTAACTACTTTGCATCCACCGGATGATTTCAGAGACCCAAGATCCATGGACGATGGCGGCGGCGACGCCGAAATAGCTGTAAATTCGGAAAAGGATGCAAAACATCGGTGCTCGTCCGGCGTTTCACCAGACCAACCCTGCAAACCCATGCTCCGTTCCTCGCTCCTCGCCTTGCTGCTTGCCACCCCCGTCCTCAATGCCGAATCGCTGACGCAGGCGGACAAGGAAGCCCTGATGGAAAAGCTCGATGCCCTGAGCGATACGGCAAAAGAGAAGGCGATGTCCCGGATGGGCACCGCGATCGGCGACTTCCGGGCAGGAATGGCGAGCGATGAGGCCGCCGTGAATCTCTACATGGAGTGCGTGGAGAAGGTACAGTTCAAGGACCAGAAGCGCAGCGCCCAAGATTTCCGCGAATGGAAGCGCCGCGAAAGCGAGCGGCTCGATCAAGAGGGTCTGAAACGCTGCCTGCGCCACCAGCTGCGCTGGCTGATGCTGACGATGGAGGCGGCGGAGAAGCCGGACGAAGTTTCAGGCTTGGCCCCCCGCGCATCGGAGGCGCTGGATTCGATTTTCAGCAACCCCGACCAATTTGAAGGCAATGTGGAAGCCCTGCGCCAGCCGGTCACCGAATCGATGTTCGCCCGCGCCTACGGACTGGGCAACTTGAAGGCGGAGAGGTGGCCGCTGTCTCCGCTCGATCTGCCCCAAGTCTTCGACCAGATCATGCTCCCGCCACTCCGCGGAAAGGGCAGCTACGAAGGCATGCGCGAGCAATGGCAGCGCCGCATCCGCTACGAAGGCATCGTCCGTCAGAGCTTCACCGGCCGCCGCGAGAAGGGGAAGAAGGAGGAGTCGAGCCCGGAGTACGACAAGTGGATCTCCGAAGGCCAGCCGGACATGGTGTGGCAGATGGAATTGGATCTCTACAAGGCCGGGGACCAGAAGAAGGCCGCCGTGCGGATGCTGGAGCATCTCGAAACCAATGTGACCCATCCAAAGGCCCGCGACTGGGGAACCCAGTTCCGCACCCTGATCGAGCCTGGCAAGAGCACCACAGAAACGGCGAAAGGTCAGTAAGGCGCGCTTCTGAGAAATTCTGCTTACAGGCAAAGGCGCTTTCTTTTGAAAGCGTCTTTCTTGTGCCCTGCTTCAGCGGGTAACCTCGGTGCCGATGCCGCCATGAGTGAAAATCTCCAGTAGCAGCGCATGCGGCAGGCGGCCATCGATGAAGTGAACCTTGCGGACACCGGCATTGAGGGCATCGATGGCGCTCTTGATTTTCGGGATCATGCCACCGGAAATAGTTCCGTCCGACATGAGTTCATCGGCTTGGGCGCGGCTGACGGATTTGATCAAGGTCTCCGGCTTGGAGGGATCCATCATGAGCCCCGGAACATCCGAGAGGTAGACGAGCTTGGCGACGCGCAGCTCCTTTGCGAGAGCTGCAGCGGCGAGGTCGGCATTGATATTGAGCGGACGACCGGTGGCTAGCTCCGCCGCAAGCGGCGAGATCACGGGGACGATACCGGCGCGATGCGCGGCGTCCATCTGGCCGAGCTGGCAGCCGACAACCTCCCCCACTCTGCCGAGATCGACGCGCTGACCTTGCGCATCGCTGGCGAACATTTTCTCGCCGAGGAAAACATCCGTGCCGGCAATGCCTACCGCCTTGCCGCCAAATTCCCGGATCATGCGGACGAGGCCGGGATTGATCTCGCTGGAAAGGACCTTCTCCACGATATCGATCGCCTCATCCGAGGTAACGCGGAAGCCGCCGATGAACTGGGCGTCCAGTCCTGCTTCTTTCATTGCGGCGGAGATCGCCTTGCCACCGCCGTGAACGACGATGGGATTGATGCCGGCGACCTCGAGGAAAACGATGTCGCGCATGACCTTCGCCACCAGATCGGGATCCTCCATGGCGGAGCCACCCATCTTGATGAGGAAGGTCTTGCCCCGGAAGGCCTGAAGATAGGGCAGCGCCTCGATTAGGGCTTCGGCTTTTTCGATGGGGTGCTGGAGGTCCATGTGACGGGAAGTTCCAAGTAGAAAGGAATAAGGCAGATGATGCTAGCGCCCGCCCTTACGGCGAGATTTCTTCGAGGTCTTAGCCTTCTTGGCAGAAGAGGATGACGCAGAGGCGGGAGTTTGCGGCTGTGGGAGTTCGACGGCAACTTCTTCTACGTCGGCGGGAGCATCGGGAAGCGGGATCGTGACCTCGGAATCCTGAGTCGATTCGATCACTGGTTCCGGCCCCGGCTCGGAGGGCAGCGCGGAGACTTTTATCCGGGTGAAACCCTCCGGCAGTTCCACGATCCAAGCAGCGATGAAAGCAGGCTCTGGGATCTCCACTCGAACGGCGGGCAATTCAGGCTCGAGCGAGGCCGGAGCGGGTTCGGGGACAATCTCCGGCGGAGCTACAGGCACCGGCTCCGGCTCAACCGGTGCCAAGGGAAGCTTCAGCGGAGGAAGCGGTGCGGGAGCGGAAACGATAAGCGGTGAAGGAGCTTCGACCAGAGGAGCTGGCATAACGACCGACGTTACGGCCGGCTCAGGTGCGGGCATCGGATCAGGCCGGATCTCCCAAGGAGCGTGATGCTTCTTCACCTTGGTCGCGCTTTCCGGACCGGGAATGAACGCGAGAAGAAACGAAGTCACTCCCACCATGGTGAGCGCCAGAGGTGGAAGCCAGAGATTCTGACGGGCTGCAAAGAGGTAAACGAGTTCGGCACTGAGTGCGGCTGCCATCAGGACTGTCAGAAGACGCCAGCCAAAGCGCTCCAAAGAGGCGGCCCACGCGGCAAAGAGCACTATCAGGCCGAAGAGCGCCATTTCTGCCAAGGCCTCCAAACGCGACAGGATCACCGGCTTCTGATAGCGGGGCGCGATGCGGAGAGTGTGGGCCGCGCGCGGGAGATCATCCGACCAAGCGCGGTCTGCCTCTGGCATCTCGTCGCGGTGATCTCGAATCAGAAGAGGATCGCGGGCCGGCGGGACGGGATTGTCTTCAGCAACGATCTTCCATGCCGGAATATCGACGATTGAAGCATCCGGCGCAATCGGGGTCCGCCCGAACTCATCCACGGGAATAACCGGACCGCCGATGCCGAGGCGGATCTCGCTTCCTGAAAGAATGCGGATTTCCTCCGGATCGATCTTAAGCGCGGCAATCTCGGTCGCGAGCGGGAGAGAGAAGATGATTCGCTCTCCCCAACGGGCGATGACGTGCGGGTGAGTGTCGCTCGCATTCTTTTCGTTCTCCAGAATCGTGAAGCCTGCGAGCGTCCGTTCGCCCCCGAGTTCGGCATTGGGAACGGCCACGCGGTTCATCTGCGGGAGCGAACTGACATCCCCGTCGATCTGCTTGGCATCGACCGAAAGCCGCAGGAAGGAAGCTGGGAGGGGCTCCGCCACCGCGCCGCGGGCCAAGGGCAGGCCGAGCACCGCGCTATCGAGCTCGTCGAGTTGTTTGCGCAAGGCGAGCAGAGCCAAGGCTTCTGGATCGTCCCATGCCATCAGATAGCCGCAGCCAACCGTGCTGTGGCCTGCCTCTCGCAGGCGCGAGAACATGAGGGCGCAATCCACGGGGGAGGGCGGAGAAGAGGAGTACCAAGCATCGGGGTCGTCATCGACCGAGAGCATACGGACTGGTTCCGACGCGAGAGCTGGCTTGGTTTTCCAGCGCTGCCAAGGCCGGTCCTGGCTCCCGTTCCCGCTGAAGGCGGACTCCACGGGATCAAGGCGAAGTGAGATCTCCTGCACCATCCGCCGCTCCAGATCGCGCAGCGGCGGGACCACCGACACCCCACCGAGCGCGAACAGGCCGACGCCGAGGATGACGGCGGCATTCACGAAAGTCCGGCGGGACGGAGCGCTCACGGAGTATACTCTCGCGCCTTGGCGAGCACGGGAGCGAGGGGTTTTTCAAGCGAGGAACCCGCTACGATTCCGGCGAGCGCGCTAGCCGCCACGGGAACATGGGGCATATACCACTCGTCGCCGCGATTGCGGATGATGTTTCCGAAGGCCCCCAGGGCCTGCATCAGGCGCTGGGCGGCGCACTCCCGGAAGATGGTGGCCTCCGGCCGGTCCTCCGCGATGTCTTCCCAGATATCCAGGATCTTCTCCCGATCCTCCTCGCTGTGATCCATGTAGGGATCATAGACCAACGAAGCGATGTCGTATTCCTGACGACCGCGGCGCATGCCTTGGAAATCGATCCACCAGGACTTGCCATCCTTGAGGAGGAGATTCTGCGACTGGAAATCGCGGTGGACGAGATGCTTCGCCCCGCTACCGAGACGGCGGGCGAGATCCGTGAACTCCGGCGCCTGCCGTAGTTCGCTGGCATCCATGCCGAGAAGCCCTTCCACGAGATGGTCGAAGAAATACTCCTGCTCCCAACGGTAGAGCGATTCATCGAAGGGCGGCATGAGCTCGAAGTCCTTCGGCCCTTTCGAGTAGAAGAGCTTGTCGATCTGCGTGAGTGCGGAGCGGTAGTAGGGCTCGCGCTCTTCAAAGGGGGTGCCTTTCAGCGAATAGAGATCGGTATCCCCGAGATCCTCGACCAGCGCGACGCGGCGGTGCGGGATCTCATAGAAGATCTCCGGCACATTCAGCTTGGTTGCCTTCAGGAACTTGGCGACGGGCAGGAAATTGTCGCTATCCGGACGCTCGTCGGTCCAATGGATGCCGATGAAGGGATCCCGGCCGGGGGTCTTCACTCGCACGATGGTCCGGCCCGAGGCGCCCTTCTTGATGGGCGTCATGGAGACGGTCACGGTGGGATCGATCCCGAGAAACTGTCGGGTGGCGTGAAGGATCGCGTCAGTCGGCATCGCGCCGGGATTTTTGAAATGAGCCGGGGCGCGACAAGGGGGAAATTCACCGATCCCTGCCCGCTCCCGGTTCAATTTCAAAGTCCGAGGGCCGCAAATTCCTTAATGAGACTCCAAAAACACGTCATCCGGGGTCCAGAGCTTTCCATCCGGCCCGGCGGATCGGAGGTCGAGGACGTCCCGCCCGACCGGATGGAAATGGTAGGGCGTGCCCCAGCGGTCGAGGAGGCGGCCGCCGGAGATTGCCGGATGCTTCGGCGGGAGGACGGCGAAGCTCTTGTCGTTTTTCCCGGCCAGTTGGCCGACGATCTCGTCATTCTCCCCGCCTGCGGGATTCCCGCCGCCATTCGACCTGCGGAAGATGGAAACCAGCAGGCCAAGGGTCTCCAAGTCCTCCGCCGGGGTGCATTCCGGGGTGTGGAGCCGGGCCGCGATCTCGGCGGCTTCGGGGAGGATCTGGATTTCCGTGGCTGGCTTCTGCTTCCGGAGGGGCTTGGGGACGATCGCTCGCTCGGCGGGAGCCTCGCCGTCATCCCACGGGATGGAGGCGAGGAGCGCGGCGAGGAGCAGGCTGGAGAGAATGAGAGTCCGGGATCGCACGGTCAGAGGAAGCCGAGGTTGGCGCTGCTGCCGAAGGGATCCTCGAAACGGGAGAGGTTCGGGAAGATGTCGGCGAGGTAGGTGGGGGAAACTCCCAACCAGTTGGCGGAGACGGCGGCGTACTGATCTACAGATGTTGTTGGTATCCAACGACCTCTGTTACTCGATCCGGCATCGAGGCCGGCGCCGAGGGCGAGGGAGGGGAAGGAACCGTAGATCTGGTTGCCGTGAACGGGGCCGCCGAGGACGATCTGGTGACCGCCCCAGCCGTGATCGGAGCCGGCGGTGGCGGCGTCCTGGCCGTTCGGGGTCAGGGTGCGGGTGAAGTCCGAGTGGGTGATGGTGACCACGTTATCGTTAACCCCGAGGGCCTTGAGCGTGTCGCTGAAGGCTTTCAGGGAGGAGCCGAGCTCGCCGAGCAGATTGGTCTGGGCGTCGAGCTGATCCTGGTGGGTATCGAAGCCGCCGATGCTGGCGAAAAAGATCTGGCGGCTGTTGCCGAGGGCGGTGCGGCCCGCGATCAACTTGGCGATCGATTTCAACTGGTCCCCGAGGTTCGACTGCGCGTTGAGGAAGAGATTGTCGAAATCCACCCCGGTGGCCGCCGCAGCGGTCAGGGCGGCTCCGACGAGTCCTTCGTTCGCCCGGGCGCGTTTCACCACCTTCGCATGATCGTCATCGAGCAGGTGCTGGTAGGTGTGGTTGGTGATGTCGTCGAAGGCCTTCAGGCGCTTGCCCGCGGTGGTCGTCTTGTAGGTGCCATCGCTGTTGAGCGCATTGCCGTAGGGACTACCCGAGGCGGCGTAACCGGCCAAGGGGATGGCCCCTTCCGGAGTCACCGCGTACTGCACCTCCTGATCCGCCACCTGGAGGCTATTGATCCCGGAGAGGCTGACCGAAAGCGAGACCTGCCCCTGAGCATAGCCTTGCGAGGCGAGGAGGTCGGCGATGCGACCGCCCCAGCCGCGGCTGAAGGGCTGGTCCGGCACCGAGCTCTGCCACTGAACCTGCTGGTCGGAGTGGGAGAAGAGCTGCGGAGGCAGGGGTACCGAGCCCGCATTGTACTCCGCCCGCGTGGTGGGATAAACCAAGGTCCCCACATTCGCCACGAAGGCAAGGTCCCCGCCATTGAAGAGATCGGCGATGCCGCCTGCCGCCGGGTGAACCCCGTAGGTGGCGCCACCTCCTGTTAGAGGAATCGATGCAGGCTGTCCGGCCACGTAGGCGGAGTCGGTTTCATCGAGGATCTTCAGCACGCCGCGAGCGGACTTGTACTGCGCGTAGGAAGCGTGGTTCTTGCGCGGAATGAGCAGGTTGTTCGAGTCGTTTCCGCCGAAGAGGAAGAGCACGACCAAGGCCTTGTAGTCGCCGCCGGGAATGCCCTGCGCGAGGGCGGAGTTGACCAGGCGGAGATGGGCCAAGGTGTTGATCACTCCCGTCAACCCGAGCGAAGCGCACGCGGACTGGCGGAGGAAAGAGCGGCGGTTCTGCAGCGAATCTTTGTCCTGAGATTTCATAGTAAGGGAAGAGTCGGGATTTACTTCTGGTTGACGTATTCCGGGGAGGTGGCGAGCAGGTAGAGCAGCTCTTTCACGCGGGCGGCGGTGGTGGTGGCGGGATCGAGCGAAGCGATCGTATCGATCACGATGCTGCGTGGATTCGGCGTGGCGGCGCTGGCGTAAGCCGCCTTGAAGTTTCCGGCGGTGAGCAGGAGGTCGAGCTGGTCGAGCACCACGGTGGAGGCCTGCGCCACGCTATCGCCCGCGGTGATGCGCGCGTCGTAGAGCTGCTCGTAAACCGTGCGATCGAGCTTCACGTTTTCCTCCAGTTCATCGGTCGAGCCGACCAAGCGGTTCACGTTCTGACCGGCATTGTTCTGGATGATGGTGTTCGCGTAGTTGGTGGTGCGGATGACCGCCGTCTCCGTGCTGAGCTGGAGCTCGGGAGCAACCAACCCGGCCTCGGCAAGGGCCCCGCCGGGATTGAATCCGGGCAGGAACCAGTTGAAGACCGAGGGCGCGTTCTGCGGGGTCTGGCCGAGCGCGTTGTCGGTGTTCGGATAGCGATAGAGCGTGGTGCCCGCGGGGAAGTTATCGAGCTGGCCGGCCGGATAGCCGAAGGAGCTCAAGGCCGAGAGCGGCAGCGACGACTTGCCATCGAAGGCGCGCAGCAACTGGATGTAGCGGATGACCGGTTCCTTCTGCTTGCCGAAGCCGACCTGCTGCGCGAGCGAGAGATCGCGGGCCTCGGGATCGAGCAGGATCGCACGGAACACCGCTTTCAGTGCACCGCGGGTGCCGGAGCCGTTGTTCCCGAACTTCTGCGCGACGCGATAGACGTAACCGCGGCTCGGGTTCGACGTCACCAAGCGCTGGATCAGAAGCCGGCTGATGAAGGGCGCGACATTCGGATGGGCGAAGATAATGTCCAAGGCCGCATCAAGGTCCGCCTGACCGCCGAGACCGGCAGCGATGTTGCTGCCGAGCACGGTCTTCGCGCCGGTGTCGTGATAAGCCGCGAAGTTCTTCAGCGGATTGGTCCAGGAGGCTTGGAAGTAAGCCGGGCCATTCCCTTGGAAGAAGCTCGTATTGTCCTGCACGGCGTAACCGGAGCCCGAACCGCCGTTCTTCTTGCTGAAGCTCCAGCCGGTGAAGACACGGGCGAGGTTGGTGATGTCGTCGTTGTCGTAGGTCGCGATCGGCAAGCCGTCGCTGCCCAGCTTCAAGGAGCCATCGGGATGGAGCTCGACCAAGCCGATCGAGAAGAGCTGGAGGATCTCGCGGGCGTAGTTCTCATCCGGGCTGATCAGGACGTTGCCGCTGCCATCAGTGACCTTCTTCTGATTTTGCAGGTGGCTGAGGTACTTGCCGAGGACCGGGCTCTTGCTCACATCCCCGAGCAGGGTGCGGAAGTTACCATCCGTGCGGGTGGCAAGCTGGTCGTAGTAGTTCGCCAGGCCGTAGTGCTTGTTCCGCAACAGGGCGAGTTCCTCCGAGACGACGAAGATCTCGCTCAAGGCAAAGGCCGCACGCTGGCGGAGCTGGTCACGGGCCTTGGTCGAGATGAGCCACCAGCCTCTACGACGGTTATGGTAGTTCGGCTCGTCGTTGTTCGTGAAGTTCGAGGGCGAGGCACCACGCAGGTTCCACTCATGGGCATCCGCTGCTTCGGTGTAGTCCAGCAACCTAGTCTGATCGTAGCCGAACTGGGTATCGATCCAAGCCGAGTAGGCAGCGAGACGATCCCCCGCGTAGGTGGTCTGGATCGAGTTCACCAGCGCGTCGATCTCCGCCTTGGTCGGGCCGAAGGTCGCCTGCGTCAGGAAGCGCGAGACATCGCGCGTCAGGGCATCGCCCGTGAGCGTCGCCGGGGTGGGCGGAGCGGGTGGAGGCGTGAAGGTGCCGGAGCCGGTCTGACGCGAGAAGGTGCCCGCGATCTCACCGGCGGGATAGGTGCCGGTGCCGATGTTCAGGTAGACCCACTTGCCGGCGGTCTGGAAGAGACCGTCGATGAGATCCTGCCCGGCGAGCGCGCCGACGGGACTGATGCTCCAGGTTTCATTCGTGACTTGGCCGATCGGCAGGGTGGGCCGGAGTTCCGGTCCGACGCCCGAGGTAACGCCGTAGCGGAGGTAGGCATTCACCTGATTCGAAGTGAGGCCGCTGAAGCTGAGGTTCACGCGGGCCGCGGTCTTCGAGCCATTCAGGAACAGGGTCGCGACGCCGGAGCCATAGGACTGAGCCGTACCCTGGCGGGTGAGGTAAGCCACGAAGAGCTGCTCATTCGCCGCGACGTCGGTGGCGTCCTTGATCTTCACCGTGGCCACCTTGGGCGTGCCGACGGAATAGCCGGAGCCATTCGAGATCGTGAGCGTCAGGCTCTCCGGATACTCCTCCAAGGCATCGAGGACGGGAACGATGAAGACGGTGCGGGAGGTCTCGCCCACGGCGAAAGACAGCGTGCCTGCAAGCGTCGCGCCGCGGTCGTCCTTCACGGCATAGTCACCGGAGCCGGCCGTGCCGCTCAGGGTGAAGGCCACCGTGGCCGGGGCTACGCCCCCGCTGCGGGTGACGAGGAAGGAGGCGGTCCCGCCTTCCTTCTCGAAGGCATCCGCGGCCAAGGTCGTGACGGTGATGGTACCGGCCCCATTCGCGACATTCGGATTGGTGCCATGGGTCTGCTCGGCGAGGTGATTGAGGCCATCGCCATCCGGATCGAGCAAGGCATCCGCCGGGTTGTTCGGGTCGAGGCCATTGGCGATTTCCCAATCGTCGGGCAGGCCGTCCTCATCGGTATCCAAGGAACCGGCGACCGAGAGATAGCCGATCCTTTCCGCGGTGTGGGCGAGATTCACACTGAGCGAGCTCTCCTCCTGCAAGCGAAGGTCCGAGCCACTCGCGCCGAGGTTCCGGAAACGGAGCGTGACCGGATCCGTATCGTTGCGGGTCTGGGCATCCGCGAAGAGCAGAGGGTCCGCCACCTTGCGGGGGAAGGACTGCGACTTGAAGAAGTCGGTGACATCCGCCGCGGTGAGGACCGAGTTCAGCGAGAGATACGGCGGTGTGACCAAGCGGCCATTCCCCTGCTGTACCGCGAGGTAATGGACGGTCTCATTGACGTGGGTCTGATCCTGGCCCTCTTCCTCTTCCAAGCGCACGGAAAAGCCGGTGGCGGTGACGCCACTGACGCGGGACTTCACCGCGCTGGCACCATTCCGCGAAGCGGTCTGCGTGAGTAACACGGGAGCCGCCGCGAAAGCCTCCGCAAAGGTGAGTGCCGAAGCGGCCTGATTCACCGCGGAAGCGCGCCCGAACTGCCAAAGCAGGCCGCCGACGATGTAGCGCCCCTCCTCCGCGACGATGTAGTGGACCTTCTCCTGGGCGTGCGCGCCATCCTGGTAGTCCCATTCATCAAGCTGCCATTCGAAGCCGGTGGCGGTGACATTCCGGACGCGGATGCCGACGGGCTCGCTATCGTTCTGCGTGGTGGGGCCGAAGACGACGACGGGATTCGTGTAGCTGAGGGGGAAGGTCACCGTGTGCCATGTCCCGGCCGTGGCCTGCTCCTGGATCAGCTCGCCGAACTGGAGCTTCGAGCGCAGCTCGCCCTGGGTCTCCCCGATGGCAAGGAAGCCGACGTCCTCACCACTGGCGTGAGCGGTCTCGGTGCCGGCCGATTGTTCCTCCTGAAGGAAGATCTCCACGCCGGTGGCGCTGAGATTGCGGCGGCGGATCACGAAAGGATCGGCGCCGTTGTTGGTCTGCGACTGCGCGAAGATCAGAGGCTGCTTGAGCGTGGTGCCGAAGGTGATGGTCTTCCAAGCATCGGTCACATTCGCACCGGTCTTGGCCGCCTGGAAGCCCGCGCCATCGAGCGTGCCGGTGGAAGGTGCGATGGCAATCCAGGCGACGGACTCGCTGGAGAGGGCGGCGGTGTCCGCTTCCTGAGTGATGGCCTTCACCTGGAAGCTGGAGGTGGTGACGGCCTGCACGCGGCTGGTCACCGCCTTCGCATTCGCGGTGGACTCCACCTGGGCGAGCACCACGGGTGCCGCGCTGAAGCCGCTGCCGAGCGCAACGGTCTGCAAGGTGCGGGTGACCCCGGTGGTGCGGCCGGCTTGCCAGACCTTGCCATCGATGGTGTGGCTGCCCGCCTCAATCGCCAGATAGTTCAGGGTCTCCTGAGCATGGACGCCATCGAGGTAGTCCCACTCATCGATCTGGTACTCGAAGCCGGTGGCGGTGACATTCCGGACGCGGGCGGCAAAGCCTGCCGCATCCGCATGGGTGGGCGTGCCGAGGACCACGACCGGGACCGAGGAGAAGGCAGTGGTGAAGGTCACCGCCTTCCATGTCCCGGCATTCGGCTGGGATAGGGTCAGGGACCCGGATTCATATTTGGGGGCGGCGAGCACACTGGCTGAGAAGCCGGCGGACAGAAGGGACGCGAGGAGGACGGCACGACGCCGCCTGGATAGAATGGGATTCATGGTTAGAACAAAAGGGTTCCAACGCCAGAGCCACGTGGCTTGGGGCGAGGATGGATTTCTCGGTTACTGCTGCGGCCTGCGGGATGCGCAGGCGGGAACCGCCGCCGTGGGAAAACACGGTGGGCGAAATCGACGATCCTCTTCGGAGGTCTCGGTCAGGGGTCCGGGTCGCTAGCAGGGCTAGCTCGCCGAACCGGGGTAATCCATACTAAGTTGAGTACTTTAGGCAACTAAATATTGATGAATGCTCGTAAGTGGCGAATCGTCAATTGAATAGACCGATGATGAGGGGCTTCACCGGGCGTGGGACGGTCGGTTTTCGGAGCGATTCCGGGGTTCAATGCCGCTAAGGATTCGTTCTTGAGAGGCAATCCCCATGGGGCCTCGGGCAGATTGACCACGGATTATACGGATTGCACGGATGAGGCCGTGTAGGCTTCACAGGAAGATGCCTCGGGACTTCCATCGAGATCTCCCAGATCCGGTCTTTGAATCAGTCCAATCCTGGGAATCCATATAATCCGTGGAAGGTGGGATTCCCCAGTTCTCAACGGCCTTGGATTCAAGGCGGGAACTCGCTCGAAAGCGGCGATGCTCACCGCACTTCAGAGAGCCTGCGGCTCAAGGCGCGGGGATCGCTCTGATTGCCCAAGCTCCCCATTACGGAGAGTCGTTGCCGATCCGCAGATCACCGGACGTGCCCCGCATGAGGCGTCCCTTCAGGTCGCGATCCCTGTGACGCTTTCACCCCGGACTTTGTCCGGGGCTTTTATGAATCGTCCGCTTCGGGACGAAAAAGGCAGTACTCCTGCAAGCAGGATTCCGGGGCGGCCGGAGTGTGGTGATCGAGTAGGGCAATCCACTTTAACCGTGGACGATGCGGTTCTCGACGGTTTCCCCCGCGGGAACGCTTGCTCCGGGCCAGATGACTGAGCCGGTCACGGTGGCTCCGGCACCGATCTCCGATGCCGGGCCGACGACGCTTTCCCACACGGTGGCGGCGGGGTCGATGATCGCTTGCGGATGGATTGCGGGAGCGAGAGCCATCTCGCGATGGGCGGCGAGGTAGCTCTCGTGATCGCCGAGGTCGCGCCATTCGCCTTCATCGAGAATGATGGCGCCGAGTCGTCCCTGACGGGCGAGCTCAAGGAAGGCGGGGATGACGGCGATCTTCTCGCCGGGGGGGATGAGATCGAGGAGCTCGGGATCGAAGCAATAGATGCCGGTGAAGACGTGGGTGCCATCCGAGATGCCGAGCTTGGAGCGGATATCGGTGACGCGGTCCCCTGCCCCATTCAGGGCGATGTGGGTGGCCGTGCCCTCGGTCCGCAAGGCGAGGGTGACGGGGCAGTCCGAGGCCTCGTGCGCGGCGATCAGGCGGTCCAGCGGAATGGAGGAGTAGATGTCACCATTGTGTACGAGGACGCTATCGCTGCCGATCCATGAGGCGACATTCTTCACGCCGCCGCCGGTCTCCAGCAGCACAGGCTCGTGGAAGAGGTGGAGAGGATGGTCCCGGAAGGAACCCCTGCGCGGTGCGAGGCCATTCCCGGCGATGAGGCTGAGATCCTCACTTTCCGCGTAAGTCCACTTCTCCGGGAGGTGGTGGGTATTGATGGCGAAGTCGGTGATGCCGGCCGCGATGCAGGAGTCCATGGCCCACTCGATGAGGGGGCGATGGAAGAGGGGCACGAGGGGCTTCGGCAGGAGGTCGGTGAGCGGCCGGAGCCGCGTGCCGAGACCGGCGCCGGGAAGGAAGGCCTTGCGGATCACGCGTCGGGTTTCAGCAGAGGGAAAGCGGGGGGCAAGGGATTTCGCCGGGGAGGTGCGGAAAGGCGGGAAGATGTCCGCAGCCTACCCGAAAAGGGGGCTATTTTGATCTCTGCACCTCTTATCAAGATCGGCATTTTCCGGTGCTGCCCTTTCGGGTAGCACACACGGGGGATTGAGAAAACCCCCATGCTCTTCCGTATCCTCGCTCCGCCCATGCATCGACCCAGCATCTATCTGCTTCCATTGGCTGCCGCCGGCAGCGCAATGGCCCTGCCGCAAGGCTTCGAAATGAAGGAATTCGCCGGCCCGCCGAATGCGGACTATCCGGCGGCGATCACGGCGGCGGCGAACGGCGACGTGTACGTGTCCTCCGACCAGAACGGCTCGCTGGGCCACAAGCCGAAGATGGGGCGGATTATCCGCTGCCGCGACACGGACGGCGACGGCAAGGCGGACAACTTCGTGCACTTCGTGAAGGATGTGGATAGCCCGCGCGGCGGCCATCTGGTGGGCGATACGCTGTACCTGATCCACCCGCCCTTCCTGAGCAGCTTCCGAGACACGGACGGTGACGGCGAAGCGGACGAGAAGAAGGTGCTGGTGACCGGTCTGGGTGGAGGCATCGAGCACCCGCGCGGTGCCGACCACACGACGAACGGGGTGCGCATGGGAATCGACGGCTGGCTCTACATCTCGGTGGGCGACTTCGGCACGACGCCAGCCAAGGGGACCGACGGCTCCGAGTATACCTTGCACGGCGGCGGGGTGATCCGGGTGCGGCCCGATGGATCGCAGGTGGAGCCCTATGCGGTGATGCTGCGCAACATCTGCGACACGGCGATCTCTCCCGAGCTGGACATGTTCAGCCGGGACAACACGAACGACGGCAAGGGCTGGAACACGCGCTTCCACCACTACACGGCGCTGGGCGACCACGGCTACCCGCGGCTCTACAAGAACTTCGCCGACGAGGCGATCAAGCCGCTGGCCGACTACGGTGGCGGCTCCGGCACGGGCGCGCTGTGGCTGAGCGAGCCGGGCTTCCCGCCGGAATTCACGGACGCGCTTTTCTCGACCGACTGGACCACGGGCACGGTGCACTATCACCCGTGGAAGAAGGAAGGGGCGAGCTTCAAGGTGGAGCAGAAGGATTTCGAGAAACTGCCGCGGGCCACGGACATCGATGTGGACGGGAACTCGAAGCTGTATCTGGCGGACTGGCGCGACGGTGGCTTCGACTACACGCCGGACAAGAAGGTGGGTAAGATTTTCATGGTGACCTATCCGGGTGCCACGCCCGCGAAGTACACCGATGTGACCAAGGCGAAGGATGACGAGCTGGTGAAGCTGCTCGCCTCCGCGAGCGCGGTGCAGCGGCTGGAAACGCAACGCGAGATCGTGAAGCGCGGGAAGAAGCCGCCCTTCGCCGAAGGGATCTTCGCGATCGCGAAGGACAGCAAGCAGACCGCGGCCGTGCGAGCGGCGGCGATCTTCACCTTCAAGCAGCTCTACGGGAAAGGTAGTACCAAGTATCTGTCCGAACTGGTAGCGGATGAGACGGTGCGCGAATTCGCGCTGCGGGCGATGACCGATCGCAAGTCCGAGCTGGAAGGCGTGGATGCGAAAACCTACGTAACGGCGCTACAGGACAAGAACCCCCGCGTGGTGCTGCAAGCACTGGTGGGACTTGAACGCCTGAAGGCCAAGGACGCCGCGCCCGCGATCTTCTCCGCCTCTTCCGGATGGCGCGAGGAAGGCTTCGTCTCGCCGCGGCTGGAGCATACGGCGATGCAGGTGCTGGCCTCGCTGGAGAACATTCCTGCCTGCCTGAAGGCCACCAACGATACGGCGACCCGGAAGCTCGCGATGCGGGCTCTCTCGCGGATCCACAAGATGGAAGTGGTGGACGGCCTGATCACGCTGGTGGCGAAGAGCAACGACTACGAACTGAAGTTCGAAGCGCTGGCGGCGCTGGCGCGGCTGAACTACACGGAGAAGAAGTGGAACTTCAAAGACTGGTGGAGCACCCAACCGGACGACCGCGGACCCTACTACGACCCGGTGGAATGGGATGGCTCCGGCAAGATCCGCGCAGCGATCGAAAAGGGCTTCGGCTCGGTGCCGCAAGCACGCCAGAACGACCTGCTGGACCTGCTCGGCAAGAACCGTCTGCCGGTGGCGCAGATGAAACTCTCTGGCGCGGATCCGCTGCTGGTGGCGCTGGAATCCAAGGAGCTGAACAACACGCAGCTGATGCTACTGGTAGATGCGGCCAAAGACGGGAAGCGCCCGTTCGCGCAACGCGCCGATGCCTACAAGGCACTGAGCAAAGGCGGCGAGGATCTCTCGATGCCCTATCGTCTCGCCGTGCTGGCGGTATGGTCGCAGGAGAAGGAATCCACTGAAACCTCCGGTCCCTATGTGGCCGACTTCGTGAACGCCTCGGTGCGGGGTGAACAGGTCCGTGCGCTGCGCGAGATCGCTGCGAAGCAAGGAGACTCCGCAAGCCGGATCGCGTGGAAGGCGCTGCTGACCGTGCTGAACAGCCCGCTGGCAAAGGACGAGGCGAAGAAGCGGGTGCAACAGGAGGTGGACAAGAACCCGAAGGAGGTGGGCTTCTTCCAAGCGATCGCGGATCTGAAGCTGACCGGCTTCGACAAGCAGATCGAAGCCGGGATCAACTGGGATAGCAGCAAGATCATCGACGCCGCCAAAGCCGCCAAGACCGCGGTGGCCGCGGGAGGAGCCGGGGGCAAGAAGGTGGCCGAGCTGGCGGTGGCGGATGTGGCAAAGACGGCCATGGACCAGAAGGGTGATGTCGCGACGGGCCAGCGTTTGTTCACCTCGCAAGGTTGTATCGCGTGTCACTCGATCGATCCGAAGGCGGAGCAGAAGGGCCCGTATCTGGGCGCTGCGGGAGCGAAGTTCACGCGCGACTATCTGGTCGATTCGATCCTGGAGCCGAACAAGGTGGTGGCCCAAGGATTCCAGACGGCCATGTTCAACCTGAAGGACGGGACGGCGAAGATGGGATTCGTGACGGGCGAGGCGGATGGGATCGTGGAGATCCGGGACATCGCCGGGCAGGTGAGCAAGGTGAAGCGCGAGGACGTGAAGGAAGAAGTCCACATGCCGCAGTCGATGATGCCGCCGGGTCTGGCCGGGACATTGACGGTGGAGGAATTCACCTCGCTGATCGAATACTTGGTCTCGCTGCGGGCGACCGGGGGCTGAAGCGAACTGCCTGTTTCAGAGATTCTGGAGGCCGCCCGGGGACGGGCGGTCTTCTTTTTAGGCACGCTCACCACAAATGTAGTGGACACATCACTACAATTGTGGTGAATGAGAGGAGCAAGAATGAATGCGCCGAACATATCTGAATCCGAATGGGCCGTGATGGAAGTGCTGTGGGAGTCCTCTCCCCGGACGGCATCGGAGGTGGCGAAGGTGCTCCGCGGCGATACGGGCTGGGCGGAGAACACGGTGAGGACGCTGCTGACGCGGCTGGTGGAGAAGGGCGCGCTGCAGACGAATGAAGGAGGAGCGGCCAAGCTCTACACGCCCGCGGTGAAGCGCGAGGACTGCGTGAAGGCGGAGAGCGCCTCCTTCATGGAACGGATTTTCCAGGGAGCAGCGAAGCCGCTGCTCGTCCACTTCGCAAAGAACGCACGCCTCACTCCGGAAGAGGTGCGCGAGCTGAAGAAGATTCTCGATCAATCCATCGATAAAGAACCCTGACCATGCCATGAACACGCTGGACTCAATGTTTGAATGGGTGCTCGCCGCCACCCTCCGCGCCTCGGCGCTCGCGGTCGTAATCCTCGGGATTCAATTCATGCTGCGCCGCCATCTGCCGGCGACGTGGCGCCATGCACTCTGGCTGCCGATGCTGCTGGTGCTCGTGCTACCGATGTTGCCGCAGGTGCCTTTCGGGATCATGCCCCAGCGTGAGAAGCCGGAGCCTGTGGCTGTGGAGGCGGTGCAAACTTCCGCGCTACCGCAGGCGAAGCCCGCGGTGGCAACACCGGCGGAGAGTCGCCAAGGCCTGACGCCGATGGTCTATGCCGGCCTGGTGTGGATGGCGGGAGCGGCGGTGATGCTGGGGATGGGAGTAGCGGGCTACCGTCGAAACCTGGAGCGGATGAAGAAGGCGGCGTGCCGGCAAGATGCCAGCTTGAAGGGTCTGTTAGAAGAGAGCGCGCGAGAGGCGGGTCTGCGGAAGGTGCCGGAGGTGCTGATGTCATCCGCGGTGGAGAGCCCGGCGGTGACGGGACTGCTGAGGCCGCTACTGCTCTTGCCTGCGGGATTCCCGCGCGGATTCAGCGATGCGGAGGCGAGATTGATCCTGCTCCATGAGTTCACGCACGTGAAGCGGCGCGATCTGCCCGTGAACTGGCTGGTGTGCGTGCTGCACTCGATGCACTGGTTCAACCCGCTGCTGTGGTTTGCCTTTGCACGGATGAGAGAGGACCGCGAGCTGGCTTGCGATGCGCAGGTGCTTTCGCTCGGCAAGACGGACCGGCGTGCCGACTACGGGCATGCGCTGCTGAAGCTGCAGCTCTGCGCTCCGGCCTCGACATTGAGTCTGGGATTCGTGGGGATTTTCGAGCGCAACTCCAACTTGCGCACGCGGATCACCGATATCTCCACGCACCGGAAATCCCATCCGGGATGGCGTGCGGCGGGGATCGCACTGACGGGCGTGCTGACTCTGTTAGGCGCGACCGAAGCGCAGGAGCGCAAGCCGAAGGATCCGCGGCAGGTGGCGATCGAGAAGAAGCTGGATGCGATCAAGATCCCGAGGGTGAGCTTCAAGGATAGCTCTGTGGAAGAGGCGGTGGATTTCCTGAGGCTGCGCGCCAACGAGCTCGATCCGGCGCCGAAGAATCAGGCGGAGCGAGGTGTGAACTTCGTGATCAAGGCGCCGAAGGACTTCCAAGTTACGCCGGTGACGCTGGAGCTGAAGGATGTGTCGCTGCGGAAGGCGATCGAGAACGTGGCGGAGGCATCCGGCCTGGCGATGAGGGTGGATCCCTTCGCGGTGACGCTGTCGCCGAGGACGGTCGCTGACAAAGATGCAGGCAAGCTCAAGGGCGAGGCGATGGAGATGGCATCGCACATCGTGATCCCGGTCCTAGATTTTGAGAGCGTGAGGTTGGCCGAGGCGGTGGAGTTCCTGAACGGGAAGGCCGCAGAATTGGCGGAAGAAGGGAAGGCACCGGTGATCGAGCTGAGTTCGAATGCGAACAAGGATGCAGCGATCAAGGAGCTGAGACTGCGCAACATCCCTTTATCCGAGGCGGTGAAGTCCATCTCGCAGGCGGCGAAGGAACCGCTCTCGGCCAACGACGAGGTGATTCGTTTCGGGAAGTAAGTGAAGCCCTGCCGGGGGTGGCGGGAAGGCCGCCCCCGGCGATCCATCCGTTAGAAGAGAATCCTACTGAATCTCCTGCCATGAGTGTGCTCGAATCTTTGTTTGATTGGTTACTCGCCACGACGCTGCGTGCTTCGGCACTGGCGGTGGTGATCATGGGCCTGCAATTGCTGGTCCGCCGGTGGTTGCCGCCGCAGTGGCGATATGCGTTGTGGATGCCGCTGGTGTTGGTGCTGGTGCTGCCGGTAGTCCCGACGGTGCCGTTCGGAATTCTACCGCGGAAGGCTCCGGCGGTGGAGGCGAGTGTTCCTGAGGTCGCGGCAGTTAGCGGGGCTGCGTTGATTGCGGGTGTCGATCAGCCTTTAGGCGAGGTGGCGCCGACAACGATGACGGTGAACTCGTGGGCTCTGGTCTGGCTGGCCGGGAGCGCGGCGGTGTTCGTATTCGGCATGGCTGGCTATCGCCGGAACATGCGCCGCATCACGAAGGGAGCGGTGGCTGTGGATGAGGCGCTGCTGGCATCGGTCGAGGAGGCGGCACGTGAGGTGGGGCTGGGGAGATTGCCGCGGGTGGTGGTATCGGCGGAGGTGGAGAGCCCGGCGGTGACTGGACTTTTGAGGCCCGTGCTGCTGTTGCCGGCGGATTTCCTGCAGAGCTTCAGCGAGGCTGAGGCGAGGTTGATCTTGCTGCACGAGCTGACGCACGTGAAGCGGCTGGACCTGCCGGTCAATGGCCTATGCTGCATCCTGCAGGCGCTGCACTGGTTCAATCCGATCTTGTGGTTCGCTTTTGCGAGGATGCGGGCCGACCGCGAGACGGCTTGCGATGCTCAGGTGCTTTCACTGGGCGGCAGGGACCGGCGATCCGTTTATGGGAACGCGCTGCTGAAGCTGCAGGCTGTGGCACCGCGCTCCGGGCTGCAACTGGGCTTCGTGGGGATCTTCGAAAGCAGTTCGGAATTGAAGACGCGAATCCGCGATATCTCCAGGCATCGCGCTAGCCATCCTGCCTGGAAAGCGGGCGGGGTGACGATGATCGGGCTGCTGACTTTGTTTGGCGCGACGAAGGCGGAGGAGCCGAAGCGAACGGAGGCCCCTGTCGCCCCTCCGGCAGCGGCGGAGGAGCCGAAGGTCGATCCGACGACGGATATTATCTTCAAGAAGCTGCAGACGACGGTGATCCCCGTGGTGAAGTTCGAGAACACTTCCTTGGAAGAGGCCATCGACTTCGTCCGAGCGAAGAGCGTGGAGCTGGATCCGGAGAAGAAGGGGGTGAACTTCGTGATCCGCAAGCCACGCGAGGAAAGCGGCACAGCGGATCCCGGCAAGTCCCGTGTGACCCTGGATCAGAAGAGCGCCTCGATGCTCACCGTGCTGCAGGAGATGGCCAAGCAGACCCAGCTGAGATTCTCGATCAGTGAATCGGGAGTCACCTTCCTGCCGATCAATCACCAAGACAACTTCCAGTTCATGCCGCGCCCGGAACCGGAGAAGCCGAAAGGGAGGGCAGCCGAGGCAGGCAGCAAGATCATCCTTCCGAGCGTGGAGTTCGTGGATGTGTCGCTGACGGAGGCGGTGGTTTCCCTGAACAAGATGGCGAAGGAGAACGCAAAGGGAGGAGAGGTCTTCCCGGTGGTGCTGGATCCGAAGGTGGACGGCACGGCGCGAGTCCAGGAGCTGCGCTTGAGAAACGTGCCGCTCACCATTGCACTCAAATACCTCGGGGATACGACGAAGACGGTGGTGAACTCCGACGACAAGGAGCTGCGGATTACAAAGCCGTAGCGATTGAACGAGTGAGAGGCCGGGTGATTGCCCGGCCTCTTCATTTCGTGAGGTGAAGCGGGCTGTGGGGTCGCTTCATCCGCTCACGGAGTGAGCGGACTACTTTAGTCCATCCAGCGGCCGAGGGCCTTCTCGAGGAGGTCGGTGCGCTTGACGTGGTAGTCTTGGCCGAGTTCGACCGTGGCGCGGCGGCCGGCGCTGTTCTGGAAGTGGAGGAAGACGGGGACCTTGCCGGGATTCGCGGCGAGGGCCTCGCGGATCTCGGTCAGGTCGCGCTCGGAGTGGCGGGCGGTCCAGAGGGTCAGTTCGACGGCGCCCTTGGTGGCAGAGCTGCCGCGGGGCTTGAGTTCGCCGATCTCGGAGCCGGTGAGGCGGCGGGACTCGGTACGGTCGTCGACCTGAATAGCAGCCTTGAACTTGATGACCTTGCCGGGCACGAGGGTGCCGGCATCGCGGGCGGGGACGAAGGATTCGCCCCACATGATGACCTCGGCAGAGCCGGTGAAGTCCTCGACCACCATCACGCCGAAAGGCTTGCCGCTCTTGGTGACCTTGCTCTCCAAGGTGCGGATCATGCCCGCAAAAGGGAAGCGGTCGCGGGGGTTCTGGACATCGATCTCATCGAGGAGACCGAGCTTCATGTATTTGTCGGAGTCGAGCACGCCGCGGAATTTATCCAGCGGGTGACCGGTGACGTAGAAGCCGAGGAGTTCCTTCTCGTGGGCGAGGCGTTCGTCCTTGCTCCATTCCTCGATGGCGACGGAGGCAGCGGCGCTGACCGGAGCAGGCGCGGCGAAGTCCATGGTATCGAAGAGCGAGACCTGACCGGAGGCGCGGTCCTTTTGAGCGGAGGAAGCGCTGGCGACCACTTGCTCCAGACGGTTGAACATCGAGGCGCGGCTCTCACCGGTCCAATCGAGGGCCCCGGCTTTCACGAGGTTTTCGAGGATGCGCTTGTTGACCGACTTGGAGTCGAGGCGGTTCGAGAATTCCTCGAGTGACGCGAAGGGACCCTTGGCCTCGCGGTCGGCGATGGCCTGGGCCATGGCCCCCTCCCCCACGTTCTTGATCGCGGCGAGGCCATAACGAACGGCGAAGGCACCGGACGCGAGTTGCTCGGGCGCGAAGCGAAGCTTCGACTTGTTCAGATCCGGCGGAAGGATCTCGATGCCCATGCGGTGGCACTCGGCGACGAAGACGCCGATCTTGTCGGTGTTGTTGATTTCGTTCGAGAGCAGGCCGGCCATGAACTCGACCGGGAAATTCGCCTTCAAGTAGGCGGTCCAGTAGGAGATGTGGCCGTAGCAGGCGGAGTGGGACTTGTTGAAGCCGTAACCGGCGAACATCTCGATCTTCTCGAAGATCGCATTGGCGAGCTTCTCGTTGATGTTGTTCACCTTGGCCGCGCCGGCGACGAACTTCGAGCGCTCCTCCGCCATCTTCTTCGGGTCCTTCTTACCCATGGCGCGGCGGAGAAGGTCGGCACCACCGAGGGTGTAGCCGGCGAGCACCTTGGCGGCGTTCTGCACCTGCTCCTGGTAGATCATGACGCCGTAGGTATTGCCGCAGACCTGCTCAAGAAGCGGGTGCTCGTAGAAGGGCTTCTTGCGGCCCTTCTTCACCTCGATCATCTGATCGATGAACTGCATGGCGCCCGGGCGGTAGAGCGCGAGAAGGTCGATGATGTCATCGATCTTCTCGATCTGGTACTTCCGGCAGGTTTCGACCATGCCACCGGATTCCAGCTGGAACACGCCCATCGTCTCGCCGCGGTTCAGGATGTCGAAGGTGGCCTTGTTATCGAGGGGCACCTTGTCGATCTCGAAGTCCGGGGTGTGGCGCTTGATGTGCTCCACGGCATCCTGAATCACGGTAAGGTTCTTCAGGCCGAGGAAGTCCATCTTCAGCAGGCCGACCTCGGTGATGGCACCCATGTCGTACTGGGTGACCACTTCCCCTTCGTTACCGCGGGTGAGCGGGACGTGCTCGTCCAGTTCGCGGTCCCCGATCACGACGCCGGCGGCGTGGATGCCGACGTTGCGGGTGAGGCCTTCCAGTTTGAGCGCGTAGTCCCAGAGGTCCTGGTAGGTGGAGGAGCTCTCGATGAGTTCCTTGAGTTCGGGCTTGGCATCGAACTCCCCTTTCAAGGTCACGCCGGGCTTGGCCTCGATCATCTTGGCGATGCGGTCGGCCTCGCCATAGCTGACGCCCATGACGCGGGCGACATCCCGCAACACGCTCTTCGCGCCAAGGGTGCCGTAGGTGATGATGTGAGAAACACTACGTTCGCCGTACTTCTGGCGGACGTAATCGATGACCTCCGGGCGGCGGCTCTGGCAGAAGTCGATATCGACGTCGGGCGGGCTTACGCGCTCGGGATTCAGGAAGCGCTCGAAGAGCAGGCCGAACTGGAGCGGGCAGATATTCGTGATGCCCATGACGTAAGCCACCAGCGAACCGGCGGCCGAACCACGGCCGGGACCGACGGGGATATCGTGATCCCGGGCCCACTGGATGAAGTCCGCGGTGATAAGGAAGTAGGAGGCGAAGCCGAGCTGGTTGATGATGCCGACTTCGTAGCGGAGGCGCTCTTGGATCTCCGGCTGCGCGGCCTTCTCCTCGCCGTAGCGCTTCACCATGCCCTCCTGGCAGACGCGCATGAGGTATTCCTCGCGCGGCGAGCCATCGGGCGTGCCGAACTGCGGGTATTTCTCGGAGCTGGTGGAGTCGAGTTTGATCTCCACGTTGCATCGCTCCGCGATTTCCAAGGTGGCATCGCAGGCGCCGGGAACCTCCGCGAAGAGCGTGCGCATTTCCTCGGCGGTCTTGAAGTAGACCTCCGGGGTGTAGCGCATGCGGTTCTCATCGATCACCAGACGGCCGGTGCCGATGCAGATCATGACATCGTGTGCCTCGTGATCGGTTCGGTTGACGAAGTGGACGTCGTTCGCGGCGACGGGCTTGAGGCCGAACTCCTTGGCCAGCTTGAGCAGACCCGGGGTGATCTTGCGCTGGGGCTCCAGGCCGTGGTCGTGGATCTCGACGTAGACGTTCTCCTTGCCGTAGATGTCGATAAGCTCCGCCATGGTGTCGCGGGCCTTGGCTTCATCGCCGAGCAGGAGCCATTCATTGACCGGACCGGAGATGCAGCCGGTGAGGCAGATGATGCCTTTCGCGTATTTGCGGAGCGCGGTGCGGTCGACGCGGGGCTTGCCGTGATAAAGGCCCTCAAGGTGGCCGAGGGAGACGAGCTTCTGGAGATTGGTCCAGCCCTCGTTGGTCTCCGCCAGCAGGGTCATGTGGCAGGAGCGCTTGCGACCGGGGATGTCCTTCTTGTCCTCCATGTTCCCCGGGGCGAGGTAGATCTCGCAGCCGAAGATGGGCTTGATGCCCGCCTTCTTGCAGGACAGGAAGAACTCGATGGCACCGAAGAGGTTACCGTGATCGGTCATGGCCACCGCCGGCATGCCCAATTCCTTGGCCTTGGCGGCGATCTCCTTGGTGCGCGCGAGGCCGTCGAGGAGGGAATATTCGGTGTGCAGGTGGAGGTGGACGAAGGAATCGGACATCGGCGGCGCGAGGAGCGTGGCGTAGGGAGGGGAGGACGGCAAGCGGGGGCTGGGGTGGTCCTACTAACGGTGTGGATTTTCAACCGCGAATGGACGCGAATAGGTTTTTTGAGGGGGGGAGAGAGGCACCACGAATCTGGCGAATCGGACGAATTATCGTAGGGTCCGGGGGTGGGTGGAGTGAGCGATGCGGACGACTGGTGGATGCCGGGGGGACTGGGTTTCTTACTGCGAAAAGCGCGAAAGGCCGCGAATAGGTTTTTGAGGGGGAGAGGGAGGCACCACGAATCCTTCGAATCGGACGAATTATCGTAGGGTCCGGGGGTGGGTGAAGTGAGCGGTGGCGGGCGGCTGGTGGATGCCGGGGGACTGGGTTTCTTACCGCGAAAAGCGCGAATGGGCGCGAAATTTAAAAGTAGTAGAACCACGGAAGACACGGAATACGCGGAAGGGGGAAGAGGATGGAGGATTGTGAATAAGGTGGTGATAAGTTGGAATGAAGCGGCGAGGCTGATTGCTTGTTCCATGGGGTCGCTGATAAAAGGCGCGCGATGCCCGACGCCACCGAACGATTCATCTCCGCTGCTCGCTCCCACCTAGAGGACAATGCGGAGATGCAGGTGGTGGCGGAGCGGGAGTTGCGGGGGATGATGGAGGGGCACGCGGAGCAAGATGCGGCGATCCAGATTGCGGCCGATCGTCTTCGGAAGCGAGGGCGCGGGGGACGGGCGGCCGTGGCGGCGGCGGTGGTGATCGCGCTGGTTTCCGGCGGGTGGCAAGTCTTCCGGGCCTACGAGCAGCGGGAGATGATCAAGGCGAGTATCAATCTGGAATACCCGGACGAATTTCCCCGGTGGCTGGCCAAGGAGGATGCGACGGAGGCGCAGCGGTGGATGCTTTTCAACGAAACGGAGCCGCTGTGGGAAAGCGACCGGAAGAATCCGGCTTACTTCGCCAACCATAGCCGGCGGCTGCTCAAGGACTATCGCCGCTTGCCGGAAGACTTCCTGAAGACCGCGGAGGCCATTGATCCCCTGAACGGCTATTTCCTTTTCATGGCAGCCGAGAACGCGGCGAAGGGCAGCGTGGAATCCGATCCCGACCCTACTTGGAAGAAAGGCGATCCGGTCAAATGGACGATCAAGAAAGCGGATGCCTATGCGGAGTCGCTCGCGCTGCTGCGGAAGGCGATTGCCCTGCCGGAGTGGAACACTCATCGCAGCGAGATCATCCGCGGTCGCTTCGAAGCGCTAGGAGAGACGCGGGATCTAGTGGATCGTACGGGGAAGGCTTACCTCCAAATCCAGAACGACGGGATCTGGTTCAACAACATCCCCTATGTGCTGGCAGCGCGGGCCGAGGAATGCGGACGGAATGGTGATCGGGAAGGACTACGCGAACTTGCCACAGTGTGGGAGACCCTTGTCCCGCGTCTCTTGGATCAAGCCCATCCTACGCTCTTCTACGGAATCGTAACAGCGGGTGGGTTGGTGAACCCGATCGACAATATCACCGAGTCGGCAAGCAAGCTGGGCGAACGCGAGTTGGTGGAGAAGTTCCGGCGTTACAAGGAGGCGCTGCTAACGGTGACCAGGTCCCCTCGCGAGAACCCGCATGTGGACGAGCGGTCGGAAACGACCCTGAGGCATGGATCGCAGCAGGCGGTGGCGAGTTCGCTCGAGCAATTCGCGATCGCCAGCATGCCGGTGGCGACGAAGGCGGATCTGGAGCCAGGGCGTCTGGCCGAATATGCGATGGTGGATCGCGGCTTGGCTTTGCTCTGCTGGGCGATCTTCGGGCTGGCCAGCGTGGTGGTGGCCCTCTTCCGCTTCCGCGGGGGAATGATGGCGCGCAAGATGTCCGGACTACTCAGCGGGCTGATCCGGCCGGGCGATCATGCAAGAGTGATCGGGGGCGGAATCCTGCTGCCCTTCGCCCTGTGGATGCTGATCACCCGATTCACGCCGCTGGGAGCCCGCGAATGGAGTGCGGGAATCCACGGAATGACGATCCCGATGGGACAATGGCTCGGCACGATGGTGCTGATGCTTCTACTGCCGGTGCTGCTGGTAAAGAGAGCCGTGGCGAGCCGGGCGGGATTCCTGGGCCTAGGAATGCAGCGGCCAGTGTGGGGATGGGTAGCCGCGGGGTTGGTGGTGATTGGCATCTTGAGCTACGGAGCGGTCATACCGGCGAGCGAGCCGGACTCCGAGCACTGGGGCGGGCTCTACGGCATGCAATCGGAGTTCGTCGATCTGAACATCATGGAAGCGGACGGGCCTGCGCAGTGGCTGCTGCTCTTTTCCACGGGCATGATCGCACTCGGCCTCGCGTGGCTTGTGGGCTGCGGGGGATGGGCCATCTTCTCGGCTCACGGCAAGATGCTGGAGAGAAGCATGGTCAGCCGGGCGCTGGTCCCGGCATACGTGGCGGGGATGTTCCTGATGCCGGCGGCTGCACGGCTTTACCACGCGGAAGAGTGCCGCCGGATCGCGCAGGACCGTTGGATGGGCGTAAGCGAAGAGAGCGCACCAGTCAGCATTTACGAGCATCGTCTGGCGGAGTCTTATCTGGAACGTTTGCGGACGGCCTTCGAGGGGGTGAGATGATGCAAACGAACCCTAATCCGGAAGCGGAGGAAGTGGCAGCCGAGGAACGATTCATCGCCGCTGCGGTCGCTCCGCTGGGGGAGAATGCGGAGATGCAGGTAATGGCGGGGGAGGAGCTGCGCGATGCCTTAGAGCGCGGGAAAATTGAAGAGGGGAAGGCAGTCCTACTGTCGGGGCGGCTGGAGAAGGCAGGCGGGGAAAGACAAGCCGTTCCGTGGTTCTACGGGATTGTCGGTCTCATCTCAGTGGTGGCTCTTGCCATCGGTTTCCGGGATCTCAGGCGCTGGAAATCGGCGAGCTACGCATTGATCGGAATGTCCGATCCGATCCAATCCTTCGGGCACTTCATCCCCTTTCATCGGAACCTGGTGATGGAACCCGCCAAATTCCTGGGGGAATTCACCCCGGATCAGGAGGAGCTGTTGTTCGGCCGTACCAGTGAAAACTATTGGGACGGCTACTTGAAGCTGCACCAGCGATCCCCAAAAGATGCGGTTCTCTATGCCGAGCACGTCAAGTCGCTGGCAAGGTGGAACAAACTTCCAGCCGACTTCATCGAGACCGCAGATGAGATTGATCCGGAGAACGGTTGGTTCCGCTATCTGGCGGCGGGATACAAGGCCCGGACGGCGGTGCATACCTTGGGATATGGTAAAAGAATCCGCTATCAGATCAAGGATCCGGCGCTGTTAACGGAGGCCCTAGGGCTCATGAAAGAGGCTGCGGAGAAACCGAAGTTCGATTCCTATCGGGACGAGATGTTATCGCGGCGGCTCGCCGTGCTACATCCGGGAGACGACGTAATCGGACGATTCTTCGTGCAGGAGTACGTCTCGTCCGAGGGGGGGAATGATTACTTTGTCCCCCGGGCGTTGGGCGACGCCATCGCCGCACAGGCAGAGGAACTTGCCTCGAAAGGAGAGAAAGATTCATTCCTGAAGCTTCACGAGAATCAGAAGCTTCTGGCAAAGCGGGTGCTGGAGAATGCCAGTTCAACTACCACGGATTCCCTATGGGCAGCGGCTGTATTGAGGTCGCCCTCTCCTGTCACGATGGAGAAGGCGGCGAGGACCTTGGGACTAGATCACGAGGGTGAGCAGATCCGGAAAACTCAAGCCGCTCTCGAGGAGCTTTGGAGAACACGGGAGAGTCGAGTTACGGAGGAGTTTTACGGCAAAGGTAGTATTGCAAGTACGCGAACGCGATGGGACTCCTTGAGCACGCAGCCGCTGGATTTCGAGTCATTGAAGCCCGGGGCGAAAGCGGAGCATGTGTTGTTCGACAGGATCCTTTGTTACGGTGGCTCGGTGGTGCTGCTGATTGCCGCGGGCCTCGCCGCCTTGTGCCGGTTCCGCCATGGCAAGCAGGCGAGGTTGCTATCGCTCTCCCTGCTGAGAACCGTGACCGTGAAGGATCATGCGTGGATCGTCGGACTAGGGATTGTTCTGCCATTCACCTGCTATCTGGCGGCGGAGACTATCCCAGCACTCGCGGGCGCGGAGTGGAGCGTCAGCAGAACTATACCGGGAGATGCCGTGCGCATCGCCGCAGCACTGGCCCTGATGGTATCCCTGCCGGTCATGGTCGCAGCCTGGCGGCTGGATCTCGGCTGGGGCAGACATTCCACGAGCCGCTGGCAGTGGGTGGGAGGGCTTGCGGCTCTTGCAGCAATCGTCGCGTGGGTAGGTGGCTGCACGATAGGAGAAGGGAAACACGGACAAGGGACGCCGGAGCTTTTTCAAGCGGGCATGATCGCTGCGGGGGTCTGCGTAGTATGGCACTTCCTGATCGGGCTCCTCGGAGTGCTGGTCCGCGGACGCGGGGAAGTCCTGAAGGGGATGGTGCTATGCCGCGCGGTGATTCCCGCCTATGCGGGCGGAATGCTTCTGATGGCGGGAGCTAGCTTTCTATTCCATGCGCAAGAGAAGGCATGGATTGCGAAAGATAGCTTCACGAAGATCGATCCAGCGGTGCCTGCAGCGAGCCGGTTCGATCATGAGACCGCATTGCAGATCCGGGCGGATTCACTAAGGGTTCTTGATGCGGAGAGGGAGTGATCGGGAAAGAGCGATATTCCCTTCCAAGGTGGAGTTCTGCTAGAGAAACGCGATGTCTGACGCCGCCGAGAAATTCATTGCCGCCGCTGTCACCCCGCTGAGGGAGAATGCGGAGATGCAGACCACCGCGGAGCGGGAACTGCGGGGGATGATGGAGGGTAGGGAGATCTCAGCAGAGGTAGTTGAGGAAGCGGGGAGACAAGTAGGGCCCAGGAGGAGATGGGGACGGCCCGTGGTCGGGGTGATGCTGGCGGTCTCGCTGCTACTCGGGGGGGTGCAGGTATTCCGACTCGTTCAACAGCGGGAACTGATCAGGGCGTTCCTGGACCTTGAATACCCCGCTGAGTTTCCGGAGTCGTTTGCCAAGCGAAACGCCACGGCGGGGCAGTTGCTGCTAATCGCCGATGATACGGGAGCCCTACTGGCAAGCGACCCGGACAATGCGGCTTACCTTGCAGACCATTGCCGCTTCCTCCTTACGCAAGGTCGCAAGGAACTGCATGCGGGCCTTCTTAAAACCGCGGGAGAGATCGACCCAGAAAATGGCTACTTCCTCTATCTCGCTGCCAACCAAGCGGCAAAAAAGTGCGTCAAATCGATCCCCGGACCGCGCCGGAAAAAGGGTGAGCCACTGCCCATCGAGCAATGGAAAATCGAGGATGAGGCTCGATTCGAGGAGGCGCTGAGTCTTCTGAAGAAGGCGGTCGCGCTGCCGAAGTGGGAGAGCTACCGCGGGGAGATTGCGCAAGCGCGATTCGAGGCACTGGAAAGCCCAAGGGATCTCGTGGATGGGATGGGCAAAGCCCTTCTTCAGAGTCGTCTCGACCGAAGGCCGATCGATTCCACCTCGTACGTGATCGCAGCTAAGGCCGAGCAGTGCGGCCTGAACGGAGATCGGGAGGGACTGAGGGAGTTGGCGCTTATATGGGAAGCACTCGCCCGGCGGCAACTTGAGCTTGCGCGGCCCGGTCTTCTCGACGGGCTCTTCATCGGTGGAGACATCGTGTTCCCAATCAGCAATCTGAGAGACGCGGCAAGCAAGCTGGGCGAGAGCGAGCTTGAAGCAAGGTTCCGCAGACTGAGGGAGGCCTACGATCACCTATCGAGGCAGCGCCGGGAAAGCCCGGCGGGGGAGGCGCGGAATGACACGATCGAGCACCGCGGGGCCTATCTCGCCGCAGTGGCTCCGCTCGAGAGTTTCGGCCCGAGCGACGCGCCGGCGATTCAAGACGAAGAGCTGAAGCCCGGGCGGCTTGCCGACTACGCCTTGATGGATAGCTGGCTGGCTTTGACGGGCTGGGTGATGCTGGGGCTCGCGAGCCTGACAATCGCCTTGTACCGATTCCGGGGAGGTTTGTTTGCGCGCAAGATGTCGTGTGTGCTGTCGGGACTGATCCGACCCGGCGACCATGCCTGGATCTTCGCGGGCGGGATCCTATTTCCGATGGTTTGCCTGCTGCTTCTCAGCCGGCTTACCGATTTGGGTTGTCGCCAGTGGAATGGCGGTCTGCACGGGATGGCGGTTCCGGTGGGGCAGTTCTTGGCGACTTTGCTAATCATAATGGGACTGCCGATCCTGATCGCAAGAAGGCAACTGCGGAAGCGAGCGGGTTTCCTAGGGCTATGTGAGACCAAGTCATGGGCGGGGTGGTTGGCGGTACCGATGGGTATCGCGGCGATTGTCATCTACGGGCTGTCGATCCCGGCATTCGACCCGAAGACCGGCGCTCCGGATGGTCTCATCAATGCTGCGGATTTCATCGATCTCGACATCACGGAAGCGGAGGGGCTGCCACGGACGCTGCTCTTCACTGCGACCGGTGGAGTGGCGGCGGGATTGATTTGGCTAATCGGGGCGGGAATGCGGGCGCTCTTCTCGTCACATGCCCGCTTGCTAGAGCGCTGTGTCCTGAGTCGGGTGGTGATTCCGGCCTATCTCGGCGGGATGGTGCTGATGGCGACGATGGCCATGCTTCATCATGCCGAGGAGAGATATTGGGTGAAGCAGGACCGGTGGATGGCGGTGAGCGCCGAAACTGCTCCGCGAGGCAGTCATGAACATTGGCTGGCGACTTCCTATTTCGAGAGGCTGCGGGAAGCTCTGGATGGCCGCATCGAGACGAGATGATGGGATCAGTCCGGTCTTCGATGGAAACCCATTACTGATGAAGAGCGGGATTCCCCTGCCCTGCCGATGTCTGATAGTTCATCGCCAATGCCGGAAGCAGGAGAACGATTGATCGCCGCGGCGACGGATCCGCTGAGGGCGAATGCGGAGATGCAGGTGGCGGGCGAGAGGCTGCTGAGCGAGGCGATTGCGAGATCGGGAGGAGCGGAGGGTGATGAGATCCTGAAGGCGGCGGACCGGTTGGAAGGATCTAACAAGAATGGCAGACCGGGCTGGAGCAGGGTGCTCGGCCATGTCGCGGCTTGGTGCTTGTACGCGGCGCTCCTGCTGACGGGGATCATGTATTGGGTTTCGGTGAAGCCCACGCTGCTGGATATCCAATCGCTGGGAGGACTCGGGAGCATGAGTCCGCTAGGCCCGGCGGGGAAAGAGGTGGAGCCCGAATGGAAGAGGGAACTGAGCGCGGAGCAGCGGCTGCGGCTTTTCGGCGATGTTTCGCAGACATCGAAGGCGCGGCGCTGGAAGCCGCTGTGGGATCTCGATCCGACACGGCCGGAGTTCTTCGCCGAGTATGCTTCGGAGTACATTCGCGAGCACAAGGATGTGCCGCCGGACTTCCTCAAGATCGGGGAAGAGATCGATCCCGGGAATGCATGGTATCCGCTGATGGCATTCGCGATGGAGGCGGGGAAGGCGATCGAGAGCATCCCGCGGAGCGAGGAAGAGAAGGCCGCCAAGGTTCCCGCGAAGTATGTCCTGAAGGATCCGCAAGGGCTCGAGCGGGCGAAGCTTTTGCTGCGGCAGGCGGTGGCGATGCCACGGCTGGATACGCGACAACGCGAGCTGCTGGCGGCGAGGGTCCGGCTGCTGCCGCACGACAACGATTGGCCACATAGCATGCAGGGGGTGGCCTACATGGCAGGTGAAGGAGGGCGGCTGCTGCCTCTGAGGGAAGTGATCGGGATGCTGCGAGTGGAGTGCGAGCGCATCCAAGAGAGCGGCGATGCCGAGGCGATGCGGGCCTTGATCCGGGAATGGGAGGCGCTGGCGAAGCTGCTGGTAACGACTCCCGAGTGCAGCTTGATCGATGCACTGGTGAAGCAGGCGGTACTGCGCGGCGGCTTCTCCGCAACCGCGAAGGCGGCGCGGAAGATGAACCTGGAGGAAGCCGGGCGGCTGGAAGGGATCGACCAGCGACTGAAGGAGTATCGCGACAAGATCCAAGCGGCGAAGGGTGGCTACCAGGATTTCAAGAAGCGGGCAGGCGCGCTGGCGGGGCTCTCCCTGCCGACGGTGCAGAAGCAGGTGCTCAAGCCTCCGGGGATCACGGACGAGGAGCTGAAGCCCGCGCGGGTGGCCGAGCACGAGTTCATCACCAAGATCGCGCTAGGCGCGTGGTCGGCGAGTCTGGGGATGATCGCGCTGGCGGTCTTTCTCTACCGCTTCCGGGGCGGGGCCCTGCGCCGGATCCTGGCCGGGCAGATGAGCCAGTTGCTCGACCGGAAGGACCGGATGTGGATCATGGGCGCAGGAGTAATCGCCCCGCTGGCCGCAGGCTGGCTCCTGCTACGGCTGCCGGGGACGGGAGCGAGGGAATGGAGCTTGATCGCGATCGAGTTCGCCGCGCCGATGATGGTAATTCTGTTAGGCGTGTGGCTGACGATCCCGCTGCCGGTGCTGATCGCGCGGTGGCGTTTGAGGAAGAAGGCAGGCTTTGCAGGGCTTGCTTGGAAGCGGGAGTGGATCCCGTGGCTGCTGGTGGCTTGGATGCTGCTGGCGATGCCGCTGGCGGGTTGGGCGCTGCTGCCATGGAACCTGAAGCCTCCGGTGGCGATGGCTTATGTGGCTCTGTCCTCGCTGGCGCAGGGGTGGATGATCGCAGTGGGTCTGCGCGGACTTCTCAGCAAGCAGGAGTATTTGTTGAAGCGGGTGACCCTATCGCGCGTGGTCTATCCTGCTTATCTGCTGGCAGGCATTTTGACGGGAGCGATGGCGATGCTCAGCCATCAGCTTGAAAAGCGGGCGATCCGGGCGGATCAACTGACGGGGATCTCCGCGGAGAAGCCTTCCATGAGCATCTACGAATACGAGATCACGCAGGTGATGGGGCGGGAGCTCCGGGAAGTGATCGAAACCGAAGACTGAAGCAGCCGATATGAAGATCCGAGGTATTCACCATGTGGCGATCATCGCGGGCGATTACGAGCGCTCGAAGGCCTTTTATACGGAGGTGCTGGGGTTCCAGGTGATCCGGGAGACTTACCGGGAAGTACGAGATTCGTACAAGTTGGACCTGGAGTTGCCGGATGGGACGCAGATCGAGCTGTTCTCGTTTCCGGGGGCGCCGGAGAGGGCGTCGTATCCGGAGGCGCGGGGGTTGCGGCACCTGGCGTTTGCCACGGGGGATCTGGATGCGGCGGTGGCGTTTTTGTTAGAGAAAGGGGTGGAGGTGGAGGCAGTAAGGGTGGATGAGTTGACGGGGAGAAGGTTCACGTTTTTTGCGGATCCGGACGGTTTGCCGCTAGAGCTTTACGAGGGGTGATTTGTTAGAGACGGGTAGATGGAGGGATGCGGGTGGACGCCAAGGTCCGCAACCTCTTCGAGGTAGGATATCTGCGGTGGTCTAACCCCGGGTAGGCCTGTGGCCAACCCGGGGCTTTGTTGCTTAGTCCCGTTGGGACATTTGAGTGGGGACCAATACACGGAGGATCCGATGAAGGACAAGGTGCGAAGCATGCAAACCCGGAGTTCACCGACGGGGAACCAAGAGCATAGAGCGCGGCGATATCCCAGGCGGGCGCGAGAAGCCGGAAGGACGAGAGTCCTTCCGCTACCGTGGGGGGACGTTAGCGGCGCTTGGCGGCGGCGGAGGTGACTTCGGCGACGAGGCGATGGAGGACGAGGCGGTGGTCGAGGCCGGTGGTGACGAGGGAGCGATCGGCCTTGAGGGTGGACTCCATGGCGCCGCGGAGGCCTTCCATGCTGAAGGCTTCGGCACCGCGGAGGCAGAGGAAGAGCGGGTAGATATTCACGCCGCCGGTTTTCTTCTGCGGGAGCCAGAGGCGCTCCATTTCGGGGAGGCGGTCGACGGCGGCGGCGAAGTCCTTGTAGTTCCGCATGGGGAGGCGCTTCTCGGCGAGGACCTTCGCCATGAAGAGATTCCGCACGGTGGGGATGATCGAGGCGCGCATGAGACCGATGGCGTTCTCGCCGCGCTCGAGCTGGTGGTCGATGAGTTCGAGGGCGCGGGCGGCATTGCCGGTCTGGAGGGCATTGCCGATTTCGAAAACGACGCCGGCTCGGCTGAGGGGGACCATGCGGCGGACGTCGTCGGCATTCACCTCGCGACGGTCCGGGCCGAGGTAGAGGTCGATCTTCTCGAGTTCGTTGCCGATCTGGCGGGTGGCCTCGCCGGCGAGCATGACGAAGAGTTCGAGGGCTTCGGGCTCGAAGCGGAGGCCGAGATCCTTGGCGCGCTTTTCGACGAGATCGGCGACTTCCTCCTGCCAGCCTTCGCGGGAGGTATCGATCTTGTCGTAGGCTTTCACCTGGGCGTTCTTTTCGAGGAACTTCCAGAAGGCACGGCGCTTGTCGATGCCGGTGGCGCTGAGGAGGAAGACGACGCCCTTGCCGAGGCCGGCCTCGAGGCAGGATTTGAGGGAGTCGACGCCGGAGAGGGTGCGCTCCGAGCGGCCGGTGACATCGTCGATGAGGAAGCTGGCGTTCTTCAGCCAGACGACTTTTTCCCCGCCGAAGAAGGGCATGGTATTGAGGGCCTCGACGACGGAGCGGCAGATCTGGAAAGCGCCCTCGGAGTTGTCGGCATTGCCGTCGATGGTTTCGTGGGTGAAGCCGTCGTCATTGCCGCCGGTGAGTTCCCGGTGGAGGCGGAGGGCTTCTTCCTTCACGCGCCCGTCGTCGCTGCCGACGATGGCGAAGATGTTCGAGTTCGGCTTGGCGGCGGCCACGGGGGAGGATGGTCCGGGGGGAGGAGACCTGTCAAAGCTCCAGCGGGCCGGAGCCGGGGCGGGTCTTGGATTCGCCGTTCTTTTTCCGCTCGCGGGCCTCGCGGAAGAAGCCTTGGAGCAGGGCGAGACTCTCGTCGTGAAGCACGCCGGAGGTGATCTCGCAGCGGTGATTCAGGGGCGGATTGGCGTCGAGGAGGTTGATCCAGCCGCCGGCGGCGCCGGCCTTGGGGTCTGGGCAGCCGAAGACGACACGCTCCGGGCGGCAGTGGACGATGGCCCCGGCGCACATGGGGCAGGGCTCCTTGGTGACGTAGAGGGTGCATTTCTCAAGCCGCCAATCGCCGAGGACATTCTGGGCGGCGGTGAGGGCGAGCATTTCGGCGTGGGCGGTGGCGTCGCGGAGGGTTTCGACCTGGTTCCAAGCGCGGGCGATGATCTTGCCCTCGCGGGCGATGACGCAGCCGATGGGGACCTCGGTGGCGGCGTAGGCGCGCTTCGCCTCGCGCATGGCTTGGGCCATGAAGTAGTCGTCGCTGGCGAGATCGATGATGGGGTCCACGGGGCTGGGATAAGTTCCAAGTCAGAAGTATCAAGTGCCAAAGGAGAAAGCCGGGGAGTCAGGCTGCTCTTGCGGCGGCGGAGACCGCGGCGAGGTAGCAGAGGAGGATGACGGACCCGGCGAACAGGGCATAGACCAGTGCCCGGCGAGAGGCAGTCCAGCCGCGGGTGAGCGGGCTGCTCAATATCACGGGGGCGACAAGAAGGCCGCCGGCGAGCGTGACGGCGCCCGGCAGGAAAAATGCCATGCGGATCTCTTTCTCGGTGGCTTGGGTGAATTCCTCCAAGGCCGGCGGGTAGAACTCGCCCTGAAGCCAAATCCCGAAAATGCCGCCAGCGATGACCAGGACGCCCATGACCAAACCAATGCAGGCAACGGAGCGGGAGTCTGATGCGGAGATCTTGTCCATCGCACAAGATAGAGGGAAGAGCCCGGACGAGCCAAGACTCAAGAGCCGGCGACGGCCTGCCTTTCTTGGAACTTGGCACTTCTGACTTGGAACTTAGGCTCTCCGCGTGATCCCGCCGACGTATCGAGACCGAGTAATCGCCCCTTCCCTGCTGGCCGCTGATTTTTCCCGCGTGCGGGAGGAAGTGACGCGCGCGATCAATGCCGGTGCCGATTGGCTGCACCTGGACGTGATGGACGGGCATTTCGTGGACAACATTTCCTTCGGACCGGCGATGGTGCAGGCGGTGCACGAGACGAACGACATTTACCTGGACGTGCATCTGATGGTGTCGCGGCCGGACCACTATCTGCCGCGATTCGTGGCGGCGGGTGCTGACCTGATCACGGTGCACGTGGAGGCAGGTCACGATGTGGATTCCACGCTGCGCAAGATCCGGGATGCAGGATGCAAGGCGGGTCTGGCGATCAATCCGGCGACGCCGCTGGAGGCCGCGCTGCCGCATCTGGCGCATGCGGACCTGCTGCTATGCATGACGGTGGTGCCGGGCTTCGGCGGGCAGGCCTTCATGCCGGAGGTGCTGCCGAAGATCGAGGCGGCGGTGAAGTGGCGCGAGGAGCAAGGGCTGGCCTTCCACATCGAGGTGGACGGGGGGATCGATGCGCTGACGGCGGCCCGCTGCGCAAAAGCCGGGGCGAACGTAATGGTGGCGGGGTCCTCCACCTTCAAGGCGCCGGATATGGCGGCGGCGATCCGGCAGATCCGGGAGGCCTAACCAAGGGACGAAAAGCGGCGCCAGCGGCGCTATCAGCATGTCATGAAGTCCTCGAATCTCATCGCCATCGGAGCCGCTCTGGCCGGCTTTGCCATAGGCTGGATCGCCAAGCCGTCCGGGGAAGCGCCTGCGGAGAAAACGGCAGAAATGGCCGATGCGGGGAAGAAGCCGCGGGCCGGGATGGATTCGAAGTCGGGCGACCGCTCGGAGCGTCCGCTGGTGCTCAAGCAGCGGCCCAGTGCCAAGGGTAGTGCCGAGCGAGATCCGGAAATCTCGGCTGCCGAGCGGAACTTTCAGGTGAGCTTCAGCAGTGCGGGCGAGCGAACCAACAATGCACGGCTGAACCGGCTTTCCGAGGCTCTGGGCCTGAGCGAAGAGCAGAAGACGGCGGTGAACGCGCTGCTGAGCGGGCGGCGCGAGGGATTCAAGGACCTGAAAGGGAAGGGCAAGACGCCTTCCGAGATGGTGGCGGAAGCAGGCAACTCGGTGGCGGTCTTCGAGAACGCCCTGAAGGATGTGCTCGATGACGAGCAGATGCAGGCCTACCAAGATCTGAAAGTCCGCGAGCGGCAGAACGACATCGAGGCGAAGGCAGCGACCGAGTTCGCCGATTTGGTCCGGCAGGTGGATCTTTCCATCGAGCAGCGCGATCAAGCGATGGAAGCGATGCGCAAGATCAGCGAGGAATCCTTCGCGAAGAGGCCTGCGGGTTGGGAGTTGATGTCGGAATCGATGGAGATGATGGGGGGCCTTTACAACGATGCCTTCGAGAACATGTCGGGCTTCTTGGATGATCCGGCGGTGATGGGCAACCCGGCCGAGATGCAAAAACGGATGAACGAGGCACACCGCGCCGCCTCCGAGCAGAAGGTTTCGCGGCTCACGGAGATCCTGACGCCGGCGCAGTTGCAGCAGTTCCGTGCGACGCTGGATGCGCGGTCGAATTTCCGTGAGATTTCGCCTGTGCCGCCGACACCCCAGCGCTGATGCCGATGCTGAGAGTCAATGGTGAGCTGGCGGATCCAGGGTTAATCGAGGAGGCCTTTGCACGGCTGAAGGCGGAGGCGGAGCTGCTGAGCGAGGTGTCCTGCTGCGAGCGCGACGAGGAGTTCCGGACGCAGGCGGAGGAGGAAACGACCGATGGCATCCTGCTGGCGCAGGAGGCGGAGCGGCGGGTGCCGATGCCATCCGGTGAGGAGGTCCGCACGGCCTTCGAGAACACGCTGCGGCAATGGCGTGAGCACGGGGCATCTTGGGATCTGCTGGATGCCGAGCGGGATTCGCTGCGGGCGGAGACGATTTCGCGGATGCGGATGGAGCGCTTTACGGAAGAACTGTGGCAGGAGCTTCCCGAATTGAGCCATGCGGATCTGCAAGCGTGGTATCAGACGAACCGCCCACGCTTCCGGACCACGGCGGCGGCGCGCCCTCTGCATCTGGTGCGCTTCCCCGAGGGAGGCGATCCGTGGGATGACTACGAGGCGATGCTGAAGCTGCGGGCGAGGGCGCTGGCGGGAGAGGACTTCGCGGCGCTGGCGAAGGAGCACACGAAGAAGCGCGGTGGGGAGATCGACTTGGGCTGGATCGAGCAACAGCGCGTGTTCAATCCCTTCGAGGCGATGTTGTTCTCGCTGCGAGCCGGTGAGGTAAGTCCGGTCTTCTACTACGAGCAGGCGCTGCACCTAGTGAAGGTGGAGGAAGTGAGGGAGGCGGAGGTGAAGGCCTTCGACGAGGTGGCAGAGATCGTGCGCGAGGAGCTGGTGCGCGAGCGGCGGCTGAAGGTGCTGAAGGATTTGGCAATCAAGCTAAGGGAGACCGCGGTGATCGAGAGGGCTTGATGACGAAGGTTCTGGCGGTAGCTCGCGGGGCCTGCTAGAAGCCGCCCGATGGAACCTTCAGCCTCCCCGAATCCCTATGCGGCACCCTCCGACTTAGCCGGAGCTCTGGCGCACGACGGTGAGCGGAAGTTCTATCGAGAGGGGAAATTCCTCGTGGTGCGCGACGGGGCGGAACTGCCGAATCGCTGCATCCACACCAACGAGGATGTGCCTCCCTCGGGATGGAGGAAGAGGAAGCAGATTACATGGACGCCGCAATGGGTCTTCATCACCATCCTGCTTAGTCCGCTAGTGCTCCTGCTACTAGCCTTGGTCCTCCAGAAGAAGGCGCATATCACCTACAGCATGAGCCAAGCCGCCCGGTCCCGCCTGATGCGAAAGCGGTTGATCTGGCTCGGTATCTTCGCCGCCGGCGTCGCGATCGCCGTGGCGGGTGGAATGCTCCTGTCCTCGGACGAGAGTTTGATCGCGGTGTTGGCAGGGATCCTTGTCGGTTTCGTAGGGCTCGTCGGCAGTGTCGTCCAATATGCGCTGGCGGTAACAGGACACCGGGACGGACGATTCACGGTGAAAGGATGCTGCGAGGCTTACTTGAATTCCTTGCCGGGGTAGGTTCCTGCCAACGCACGCGATGAGCGGAGGTTCAATCGGGACCGGGCCCGAAGATCGCTTTCAACTCCGAGTGGATCCACCTCGCGTGCTCGAAGCCGGCGCGGGAGCCGGTGGCGTAGTGGTCCTTGTTGGTCACGGATTCGAACTCAATGCGGGCGGTCCACTTCTTCTCCTCCGCGTGGATCACGAAGATGGAGAGAACCGATAGACCGAGAGCCAAGGCCATTACGGGGGTGCAAGCGCGAAGCAGGATGAGGCGATGCAGGCGGCGTGGCGATTTCTTCAGATAGCAGCCGACGAGGATCATCGAGGCCCAGAGCGCGGGTAATCCAAGTACCGTTGCGATGACGGCTTCAATCCAGTCCCCGTCCATACGCGGAATATGGGCAAGCGTGGGAACCGCTGACATGACAGGCATGGAGCCCAAGGCGAAGAGTGCGAAGGCCGGTCCCGCATCGATAAGCCGCCACCCGAACCCGACCCCCCAGGCCCGCTTGGCGAGGCGCCATCGCGCCACCTCCACGGTGCAGAGCAGGAGTGAGAGTGCGAGACCCGTCAGTTGCAAGGCCATGAGAAAAGTCTGCGACCGTTCCATGGTGTGATTACGGAAGCCCGGCCAAGGAAGTCGTTGGAGCAACAGATAAAGTGCGATCGGCAATGCCATTCCGAGGCCGACGATCCAGAGCCAATCCCGCCATGCCAGCAACTGCAGCAGGCGATCTGCGAGACGTCGGAGGCCCGGACGCGGATAATGTGCGGTGAAAAGGATGAGGCCGAGCATGCAGCAGAGCAGAGCGGAGAGGACGTGCATCAGCACGCGTTCCCCCATGGCGTATTCGGCGAGCCTGCCGCCTCGCAACTCGGACTCCATGAGAGCGCTAACCCCTGGATAGCGTCCGATGGTCCAGCCTTCAGCGAGATTGCTAGCGCGTTGATCCGTAAAACTGCCCCGCGGAATCCTCGATGCGTCCTTCAATTCCGCACGACGAGGTGCCTCTGCAAAGCTCTTGAATCTCGCGGCCACGGCCGGATCACCCATGATGCCGTACGCGTCCTCGATGGCCTTTGCTCCTAGGGTAGCCGCCTGCCACAAGATGACGCCCTGATTCAGATCCGACTGATCCCTCTTACAAAAGGTCTGAAAGATCCGTTCGTAGCGCCTGGCAAGTTCATCCAGTTCCCTGCGATTGCCAGTGTTCGCGAAATGAAGTGCGGCTCCTTGAAATAAGAGCGGAAGTTGATCGAGGCATCCAGAGTCAAAGGGGCGACCCTCCGGATGCTGCCTCTTGAACTGAGAGAACAGAAGCTGCTCCGGATAATCCACCGGAGCAGACCAAGCCGACATGCGCAGTGCCGAAAGCCGAGATCGGAAATCGGTCCAAGCCGGTAGGGCCAACGCATGATCAATCTCTGCGAGAATGACCTTCAACTCGGCTTCGTCCTTCACCCTCGCCGGTTTCGCAGGAGTTATGACAGCCCTGCTTCCCCAACCCTTCTTAGTTTTTCTTGTCGCTGGCTCGATGACATCGCCAATCCGGGAGCAGGCGTCGATGAGCGCGAACCAGCCGTTATCGGGATCCAGTTTCTCGCCGGTGGCCACCCAGTTCTCCGGCCATTTGTACCAACTTCCTCTATAGGCTAAGACGTATGCATAAAAGTGAGCGGGATCTTCCTCATGGGCTTCCCATACCGCCTTCCATCTCCGCGCATCATCAATTCCTTGGAGATCTCCCATCGCGACGAGACGCTGGTCGTGAGCGATCCGAGACATGATCCAAGACCTCGCGTCCTCGTCATCCGGCTCGCCTATCAAGAGTTCCTCCACCTCATTGGGGATAAACTTATCGAAGGAATCCGTCGCCATGCGGATGCGCCAAAGCGACTGACGCGTGGCAGGAGAAAAGAGAAATCCCAATGATAGCGTCAACACGAGCAGCGTCGCGAGTCGGGGCACAAGCGCACGAAACTTGCTCGTAAGCGCCGTTGACCGCATGCGGTCAGTAACGACAGGAAACGCGTCGGGAGCCACCGAGGTGGGCATCCCCGAAGCGAGGCGGAGCGTGTCCTCCAATACCTTGCGGGAGGCCTGATCCTCTTTGAGCGGGATGAGGACGACATCGACGAGGTCTTGCTTGTCCGAATCGAGATCCACCGGTGCCACCATCAGGTGAAAAATCAGACCAAGACAAGGTCATCCCACAAATCGGGCAAACTTAACCCGCAGCGTCATCCACGATGCCAACACATGGCACATGCGTGGACCGCTACTTCCTCTCCTTGTGGGACTGGTCGGCCTTGATGTCCTCTCCGGCCCAGATGCGCTTCTGGGTCCATGGCTCGGGAGCGGCGGTCCAGAAGGGATCGTTCGCGGGAAGGCCGAGATGTTGAAGACCGGCGAGACAGAGGTAGAGGCTGCCGGTGGAGATGTATCCCTCGCGAATGGAAGGCTGGTGGCCGACGGCGCCGACTTGCAGCCAGCCCTGTTTGTCGAAGGTGCCGGGAGCTTCAAGGGTGCGACGGATGACGGCGGTGAGGGCACCGCGGACGGCGGCGGGCGAGGTGGCCGCAGGTAGTTCCTTGCGCCAGGCCATCATGGAGAGATGCTGAAAGGCACCGAAGCGGTAGGCGCTGGAACGACCGATGACCGGGTAGGTGCCCTCCGGCGAGATGAGACGCTCCTGCACGGAGGCGTAACGCTTCGCACGGGCAAGCACGCGGGCCCACGATTCACCAAGCGGATCCTGCTTCTCCCGGCAGACTCCGATGACGGCGAGCATGGCGGGCTGGATGACGAAGCTATTGTAGTAGTCCCAGTGATACTCCGGGCCATCGCCATAGGTGCCATCGCCAAGATACCACTCCTCATGCTTCTGCAGGGCATACTTGATCGGTGCCATCTCGCACTCGCCGGTGAGTTTCCAGAGCGCGGCTTCCACCAGCGCGGAGAAGAGCAGCCAGTTGCTCTCATAAGGCTTGATCGCGCGGGTCTGCTTGAGGGCGGCTACCAGATTCGCCTTCTCGCTTTCCTTGAGCGGAGCCCAGAGCTGATCGGGGGCCTGGATGAGAGCTTGGGAAAGGAAGGCGGCATCGACGAGCGGTTGGCCAACCTCGGTGAAGTTCATGTAGTCCGGCGAAGCGGGATCGGTGGCCATGACCAGGGCCTTGCGGGAAAGTTCGATGTAGCGGGCGCGAAGCTTGCCCTCCGGTGACTCATCCGCTCCGAGAGCGAGCCAAGGGGCGATGCCACCCATCGTGCGGCCGAAGGCTTCGAGGTAGGTCCACTTCGCGCGGTCCTTTTCACCGGGGCCGAGGGGCAGCTCTTGCTTCAGTTTTCCCGTGGCGAGGTTCTCAAGGACCGGGCGCGCGATGCGATCGAGCGCCTTCACCGAGAACTCGCGATCCTGCCGCCCGGTCTGCGCGTGCAGAGGAGAGAGCAGGAGGGAAAAGATCAGCGAGATGGCCGCAGGAAGACGCATGGCGCGAGCCTAGCGGCCCGCACGCGCTTGTCCCGTAAAAGCGCCTCCCACAGATCAGGGATTCAGCCACTGCTTGAAGGCGGCCTCGTCCCCGGGGAGACGGGAGGCGACCTTCTCGCGATCGGCGAGGATGGCCAGGCGCTCCGGGATCTCCACGGCGTCCTTGCCGATCTCCTGCTCCATCACATCGAGGAACTTCGAGGGATGCGCGGTCTCCAGCGTGATGGTGGCATTACCGGGATTCGCGGCACGCCACCTGCGGGCGGCGAGCCAGCCGACGGCACCGTGCGGATCGATCTCGTAGTTGAAGAGCGACTTCACCTCGCGGATGGCGGCGCGGGTCTGGTCATCGGTGAAAGAAGAGCCTTCGATCTTACCGCGCATCGCTTCCCACGAGTTTCCGAACAGCGCCTGCATGCGGGCGAAGTTCGAGGGGGCGCCGACATCCATCGCGTTCGAGATGGTGGCGGTGCTGGGGCGGGGCTGGTAATCTCCGCTCTTCAGGTAAGCGGGGACGACGTCGTTCGCATTCGTGGCGGCGATGAACTTTTTCACCGGCAGGCCGAGTTGCACGGCGAGCAGGCCGGCGGTGAGATTCCCGAAATTCCCCGAAGGAATGACGAAGGCGGGCTCCACGCCCTCCGGCAACTGGCGGGCACTATGCATGTAGTAGAAGCTCTGCGGGACGAGCCGCGAGAGATTAATCGAATTCGCCGAGGTGAGGTTCAGGCGCTCCGACATCTCGCGATCGAGGAAAGCGGACTTCACGAGACGCTGGCAGTCATCGAAGGTGCCATCGATCTCCACCGCGGAGATGTTATCGCCGAGGGTGGTGAGCTGCTTCTCCTGAAGGCCGGAGACCTTTCCCTGCGGGTAGAGGATGATGACGCGGGTGCCGGGAACGCGATGGAAGGCGGAAGCGACCGCACCGCCGGTATCGCCCGAGGTGGCGACGAGCACGGTGAGCTCGCGATTGTCACCGCGCACCAGCCAAGCCATCAGGCGGGCCATGAAGCGGGCTCCGAAATCCTTGAAGGCGAGCGTGGGGCCGTGGAAGAGCTCGAGAATGTGATCGCCCGGAGAGAGCGAGATCAAGGGAGCGTCGAAAGCCAGAGTGCCCTCCACGATTTCCTTGAGCGCGGCAGCGGGGACATCCTCATGGAAGAAGGCATGCGCCACCGCGTAGCCGATCTCCTGAAAGCTGAGCTCACGCCAGATCGACCAGAAGTCCTGGCCGAGCACGGGCAGGGTATCCGGCATGTAGAGACCGTTATCCGGCGGCAGGGAGCGGAGGATCGCTTCCTTGAGATCGACACGATGGGCGGGATTGTTGGTCGAGTGGTAAAGCATCGGTGGAAGGCCGCCGCGGCGCGGCAATTCGGGAACCTGAAGGGCGGGGAGTCGATGATAAAAGGAGTCAACCGGGCCAATCCGGCGGGCAGTTCGCGTGAAATCCCCGGCCGTCAAATGCGTGTAAAAGAGTCATGCGCTGGCCATTCCCGATCGTTCCCGTCCTATTTTCGCTGGCGGTGGCCTGTGCCACGGGGGCGGAGCAGGAACCGGTGCAGGCCGCGATCATCGGCCGCTTCGCCAAGGGGCCGGTGGGCGCGCCGGTGCGGGTGAATTCGGTGCAGTTCGAAAGTCTCTACGGCTCAAGCAACCCGGTCGCCTGGCCGGCCGAGCTTCAGGCGCGGAGGTTCTTCGCCCAGCAGGGGGCGGCGCTGCATGTGATCCGGGCCAATCCGGGTGGCAGCTTGAGATCGGCACTGGAGGGCGATGCGCTCGCGATGAGCGGGAGGCATGCGCTGCCGCTGATCCGCGACTTCGGTGTGCTGATCTGCCCGGAGCTGACTCTACTGCCTGCGGGAGAGGTGCCGGGCACGCTCCAGATCTGGCGGGATGCGATGAAGGAGCGACGGGCGATGCTGATCCTGGATCCACCGCCCGGGCTCACCACGGTGACCGCGATGACCCAGTGGACGACGCAGAATGCCCCCAGCTCCGCGAGTTCGCTGGCGATCTACTATCCCTATCTGAACGCGAGCATCAACGGCGCGACGACGAGCTTCGGCGCGAGCGGCAGCATGGCGGCGGCCTGGGTGAAGAACGACTCTCTAACAGGCGAAGGGATCTGGAGTTCTCCGGCGGGAACGCAACTGCCGCTGGTGGCGGATAACTTGAGCACGACGCTGAGCACCTCGCAGCAGGATGCACTGGCGGCGGTTTACGTCTGCCCGATCATTAAGCCGACGGTTAGCGGTAACATCATCCCCTGGGGCATACGGCACCTCGACGGAGGGAATCCGGAGAACCGCTACATTTCCTTGCAGCGCACATTGAATTGGATTGGCACGAACGTGACACGGTTGGGATCGATCAGCGCGAGCCGGTCTAACAACAGCGCGCTATGGACCGAGCTCCGCGGCAATGTACAATCGTTTCTCCAAGAGATCTACCAGCGCGGGGCGCTTCAAGGAACGACTGCTTCACAGGCTTACTTCGTGCAATGCGGTCTAGGCCAGACGATGACCCAAGCGGACGTGGATTCGCATGTGGTGAAGCTGATGATCGGCGTGGCGATGACCCGGCCCTCGGAATTCACCATCGTGCAGTTCAGTTGGGATACGCGTAATCCCGCGCGCCCGCTGGCGGCACCGCGCTTGATCATGCGGGATGGCTATGCGGGGAAGCAGCTCTTCTACAATACGCCAGCCGGTGCAACCTACTCCCTGAAGTCATCCGCAACGATGACGGCGGGCACGTGGTTCGAGCACGCGGCACCGGTAACGGGAGACGGGACATGGCGGCAGGCCCAGTTCGAACCGATCTACGGGAGGCGGTTCTTCCGCTCGGAGCAGACGGCGCTGCCATGAGGCTGACTCAAGGCCGACCCGCGAGCTTGATCACGCCATTTCCGCCGAGCTGCTTGCACTTCGCGACCTCCGCGCGGCCGACGGCTTCGGATACGGGAGAGGAGACGGGCTCCATGCGCGGGACGGGCGCAGGGGTGGGAACCAACAGGATCTTGTCGACCTTCGTCTCCACATCCTGCCGGATGAAGTAGCACTTGCCGGGCGAAGCCTGAAAGGAGTGGCTGAGGATCCCGCGCGCCAAGGATGGATTCGGATCCATGTGCATGACATGCGGGCCCTTCGAGACCGGCACCACCACGAAGGTCCCGGCGTGGTTGGCGCCGTGAGGCTTGCCATCCACGCGCACGATGGTCGGAACCTTGCCGGTGGTCATGGAGATGCCGGGCTTGCGATAGACGACGAGCAGGCCCTGACCCTTCGGCGGAGTCAGGGCGCGTCCCATCTCGAGTTCCGCCGCGGTCGCTTGCGGGTAATCGACCGAAACGCAGGATACCAGCGAGACAGCAAAGAGGGATGTCGCGGAGAGGAGGAGGAAACGGAGCGGATTCATCCCGACTACTTCGGCTTCTTCTCGTCCACCACGTGCACGCCGTGGGGATTGATCTTCGAGACGTAGACTTGGTTCCCAAGCGGGATGGCGGAGAAGACCTTGGAGATCGCCTCGCCCACCTTGCGCGCGGTTTCCTCGCCTTCGCAAAGGGCGAAGACGCTGGGGCCGGCACCGGAGATCGAGAAGCCGAGGGCACCGGCGGCGAGGGCGGCACGCTTGGCCTTGTAGAACTCGGGGATGAGCTTCTGGCGGCGAGGCTCGGCGATGACGTCGTGGATCGAGCGGGAGATCAGGCCGTAATCTTCCTGGATGATGCCGCAGAGCAAGCCGCCGAGATTGCCAATCTGCTGGGTGGCATTCACGAGCGGGATGTCTTTCGGCAAGATCTCGCGGGCGACCTTGGTGAGGACCTCGATGTCCGGATGGACGACGGCGGCCCAGAGGTTCTTGGGCGCGGGAAGCTGGGCGACGTCGAGTTCGTCGTTGCTGCGGATGAAGACGATGCCACCGAGGAGGCAGGGGCCCACGTTATCCGCGTGCCATGCGCCGTCGGCCGAGGCCTCGCCGGCCATGGCGAAGGGCAGGAGCTGCTTCTTGGATAGCGGCTCGCCGATCAGGCGGTTCACGGCGAAGGCACCGGCGACCGCGGAGGCGGCGGAGGAGCCGAGACCGGAGCCGAAGGGCATCTTCTTGTGGATCTCCATCTCGATCCCGAGATCGGTCATGCCGAGGTGGCGGAGCAGATCGAGCGCTGCCACGCCGGCGGTATTCTTCTCCGGGTTCTTGGGGAGCTTGCCTTCGTCACCGGTAATCTTGGTGATGTGCAGGCCGGGTTTGTCGCAATGACGGACGATGACTTCGTCCCCGGGCGCGTCGATGGCGAACCCGAGCACGTCGTAGCCGCAGGCGACATTGGCAACGGTGGCGGGCGCGAAGACGCGGACTTCCTGGATGGCTTCCTTCAGCATGAGCGCGGGGAGCAAAAGACCCAAGAGCCCGAGACTCAAGACCCAAGACTGGAGTTCTGCGGCATGCCGCCTCCCGGGAATTCAAGTCTTGCCTCTTGAGTCTTCGCGTCTTGAGTCTCTCGGGCATGGCAACCCCGCTGGTCGGAATCATCATGGGCAGCACGTCGGATTGGCCGACGATGGAGCATGCGGCACGCACGCTGGAGGACTTCGGCGTGGCGTGGGAGGCGGAGGTGGTGAGCGCCCACCGGACGCCGGACAAGCTCTACTCCTACGCCACGGAAGCCCGCGGGCGGGGCCTGAAGACGATCATCGCCGGTGCAGGCGGGGCAGCCCACCTGCCGGGAATGACCGCCGCGATCACCGACCTGCCGGTGCTGGGCGTGCCGGTGGAGTCCCATGCGCTGAAGGGCATGGATTCGCTGCTTTCGATCGTGCAGATGCCGGGCGGGATTCCGACGGCGACCTTTGCGATCGGCAAGGCCGGGGCGATCAATGCCGCGCTCTTCGCCGTGGCGATGCTGGCGGGTGAGGATCCGGCGCTGCTGGAGAAGCTGCAGGCTTTCCGCAAGAAGCAGAACGAGACGGTGAAGGCTGCGGAGCTGCCCACCCTAGGCTGAGCCGAGGAAAAACGACGGAACCGGGTATTCCCTTTTCCGCGGGAGCCGTGTATCCCCCCTCCCCCGCTTCGCATCGAACCCGTGAAATCATCTCCAGTCATTCCTCCGGGTGCCGTGCTCGGCATCCTTGGCGGCGGCCAGCTCGGCCGGATGTTCTGCATGGAGGCCCGCCGCATGGGCTACCGCACGCTGGTCTGGACCGGCGGTCTGGAAGCCCCGGCCATGGTGGTGGCGGATGAGGCGATCGACTCGCCCTTCGACTCCCCGGAAGCGCTGGAGCAATTCGTGAGCAAGGCGGCGGTGGCGACGGTGGAGTTCGAGAACATCCCGCGCGAAACGATGGAGGCGGTGGCCGCGAGAATCGCGCTGCATCCATCCCCGAACGCGGTGGCGATCTGCCAGCACCGCGAGCGCGAGAAGAATTTCCTGAAGGAGAACGGCATTCCCTGCGCGCCCTTCGCCGTGGTGGCCTCGGCAGAGGAGTTGGCCGAGGCTCTGAAGACGATCGGCACGCCCGCGGTGCTGAAGACCGCAGCCTTCGGTTACGACGGCAAGGGCCAGCAGAAGCTGGAGGGCGGTGAGAATCCTGCCGCCGTGTGGGCATCCTTCGGAACTGATCGTGCGGTGCTGGAGGCCTTCATCCCTTTCGAGCGCGAGCTTTCCGTGATGGTGGCCCGCTCCGGGGACGGCTCGGTGGCGGCGTATGACCCGGCGGAGAACCGGCACCGTCATCACATCCTGGATGTCTCGATCGTGCCGGCGCGCGTGAGTGCGGCGGTGGCGGCCGAGGCCAAGGTGATCGCCTGCGAGGTGGCCGAGGCCCTCGACTACCGCGGGATCATGGGCGTGGAGTTCTTCCACCTGCCGGATGGTTCCCTGCTGGTGAACGAGATGGCACCCCGCCCACACAATTCCGGACACCACACGCTGGATGCCTGCGCGACCTCGCAGTTCGAGCAGCAGGTGCGTGTGATCTGCGGGCTGCCTGCCGGCTCGACCAAGCTGCTTTCCCCGGTGGTGATGCTGAACCTGCTCGGCGACATGTGGCCGGGTGAGACCGAAGCACCGGACTGGACGCCGCTCTTCGCGGACGGCTCCGCCTTCCTGCATCTCTATGGCAAACGTCGCGCCATCGGCCGGCGCAAGATGGGACATGCGAACTTCCTAGGGGCAGAAGCCGACGAAGGGCTGCAGCGGGCTGCGGCCATCAAGGCGAGCCTGCTGGAGCAGGGACGAAAGGTCTAACAGGGCGGCGAAGCTACCGCGACCTTGGAAAAAGAAAAGGCCGGGCTGTTCGCCCGGCCTTTCAGTGAATCAAAACGGGATGTCGTCCTCTTCGTCCCGGTAATCGCCGGGATCGGCAGGAGAGCCACCCTGTGGCGGACCGGAGCGCTGGTAGTTTCCACCACCGCCGCCGCCACCACCTTGGTAGCCGGGGTCACCACCGCCGCGCTGTTGGTAGCCTCCGCCACCACCGCCGCCGCTGCCCGGGGTGCCGCCCTTGCCATCCGGCAGGAACTGGAGGACCTCGGCGACCACCTTGAGCTTGCTGCGCTTCTGGCCGGACTGCTTGTCCTCCCAAGTATCCATCTGCAAGCGGCCTTCGATGAAGACACCGCGGCCCTTGGTGAGATACTTCTGGGCGTTCTCCGCGTTCGTGCCCCAGACGGTCACGTCCACGAAGGTCACTTCATCCGACCAGTTGCCGTTGCCATCGTTCACGCGCCGGTTCACGGCGATGCCGAGGTCGCCAACGGCGGTGCCCTTCGGGGTATAGCGGACCTCCGGATCGCGCGTCAGATTGCCGAGCAGGAGGACTTTGTTGAGGTTGGCCATGACAGGATCAGGCTACGGATGCGGGAGGGCTGTGGCAAGCGCCGTTCGTCCGAACAGCACCGCGCGGATCAAGCGACGCGCTGGAAGTGCTGCAGGTGAACGCTCTCGTTCAGCTTGAGCTTGGCGGAGATGCGATCGATCGCAGCCGGCTCGGCCTTGAAGAAGTAGTTCACGTAGTGACCGCTCTCGAGGTGGCGGGAGTTGTAAGCGAACTTGCGGCGGCCGATCTGCTGGACTTCGTCGAGCTTGGCGCCTTCGGCTTCGATTTCCTTGGAGACGGCGTTGACGAGTTCTTCGACGCTGGTGCCTTCGGTGGACTTGGTGTTGAGGACGATCAGTCCTTCGTATTTCCTGCTCATGGTGGGACCTTTGTTAGGGTGTTCCGTTGTTACTGTTGTAAAGATTGGCGGCGGTCGGGACGCCTTGGGAGTGCGCAAGCTGCACGGCCTCCACAGCCCTTGCAAGCGTGTTTTCAAGCAGTTCCCGCTCCTCTTCCCTGAAGTTTCCTAGGACGTGGCCGACCATTTCGCCGGGGTCCGAGCCGCCGATGCCGACCCTGAGACGGGGAAATCCGTCGCCGCCCAAATGCTCGATCAGCGACTTGATCCCGTTGTGACCTCCGGCGCTGCCTTTCTCACGAAGGCGCAGCCTGCCGAGGGGTAGGGCGACATCGTCGTAAACCACCAGAACCTGGCGGGGGTGCCACTTGTGAAAGGAGAGGATCTGGTGAACCGGGCGCCCGCTGAGATTCATGAAGCACTGCGGCTTCATCAGGAGGAGGCCGGAGCTCGGGAGCTTCGCGAGATGGCTCTGCCATTTCGGCTTCGACTCGAAAGCGACGCCGGCTTGGGCGGCCATGCGATCGAGGACCATAAAGCCGGCATTGTGGCGCGTGGCTTCGTACTGCCTGCCGGGATTGCCGAGGCCGACGATGAGCTCGATGGAAGTTCCGCTTTCCAAGTGTCCAAAGAAAAGCCCGGGCCGCGCGAAGCGGCCCGGGCTTGAGAATCAGAATGTCGATCAGGCGGCACCTGCGCTCTCGGACACGGCGGCAGCGGTCTTCGCCACGTGGGCGATCACCACTTCATCCGCGTGGGTAGCGGAGACACCGGCCGGGAGCTTCACATCACCGATGTGGAGGGAGTCGCCTTCGTTGAGGTGGGCGACATCGAACTCCAGCACTTCCGGAAGGACGGAAGCAGCGCAACGAACTTCCAGCGTGTGGCTGAGCTGCTCGAGCATGCCGCCGGACTTCACTCCGGCAGGCTCACCGAGGAGGTGCACCGGGATCTGGGCGGTGATTTCCGACTTCTCGTCGATGGCGAGGAAGTCCACGTGCAGCGGCTTGCCGCTAAGCGGGTCGTGCTGGACGGCCTTGAGGAAGGCGAGCTGGTTGGCACCGCCGAGATCAAGGTTGATGAGAATGTTTTCCGAGGTGGCGTGGGCCAGCAGCTCGTCGAAGGCCTTCGCGTTGACCTTCAGGTTCTTGTTTTCAGCACCGCGCCCGTAGATCACGGAGGGCACCCAGCCCTCGCGGCGCATTTGCTTGAGGACTCCGGAACCGGTGCGTTGGCGCGGTTCGGCTTGCAGGACGTGCTTCTTGGCCATGGCGGAAAAGGGCGTGATGATTCGAGTTCCGGACGGTGAGCTTCACCGCCGGGGGCGGGGTCTGTAGCGGCCCGCCCCGGTTTTGTCAAAATTTTGTTCCGGCCATTTTGCAAAGCCCGAACGCACCCGTTCTTTGAAACTCCTTGTCTCGGAGTCAGGACCGAGATAGGATCCGACCCGTTCCCCCGATTTTTTTATCGGGCCTCCCCCTCCCTCCCCACAACCCGGTTGCATGGCAACCGTGAACCTCCCCCTGCGTGCGTTTCCCGCGCGCGAACCCAACCCCCACCTCCCCCGAACCATGTACAAGCGGCTCTTCCTCCTGCTGTTCTGCCTGCTTTCCACGATGGGTCAGATCTTGGCCCAGATCCCCGGAAACGGACAATATCGCTTCAGCGTCCTTCTCGCCCCCCATGAGCTGAACGGGACGCTACCCATCACCATCACCCCTCCCGGCGGCACTCCGCAGGCGGGCACGATCACCGTGGCACTGGGGCCCAAGGGTGCACTGGCAGGCACCATGACCTTGGCGCCGAACACCTACACGATCTCCGGGTCCCAGAAGGCCACCAATAGCGGGCTGAGCGTCAAGCTGACGGCCACCGGCCCCGGTGGTGCGATCAAGCTGAACGGTAGCCTGAAAACGGATGGCTACATCACCGGCAAAAGCGCAGGGGGCAAGGACCCGCTCATTCCCAAGGGCTCGGTCTTCGCGATCGATGCACGCGCCGCGAAGGCCTTGGTGGCGAAAATGGATATCCAGCTCAGCGCTGACGCCAAGGGCGTGGTGAGCGGCGGCGGAACGGCCCGTTTCCTCGGCCAAGACGAGACGGTCAGCTTGAAGGGCAAGCTCACCAAAGCCGTGGTCGATCCCCGGCGGGGAACGGTGAAGAAAGGTGAGAGCTGCACGCTCACGCTGAGCTCTCCATCCATCAGTTGGAGCGGCAAGGGCTCGGTTCTCGAAGACGGTTTCGCTTTCGCCTGGAAGGCAAAAGGCGGCGGCGGCACGACCGCTGGGAGCCTGCTGCCGGTGAAGTCCACCGATGCCGACCAAGGCAGCTCGGCTGGGCAAATCGTGGTCGCGGACGGGGCGCTGGACGTGCTCTACCCCCGCTCCACCTCGATGAGCTTCGAGGTGATTGATGCCGTGCTGACGAGTTATCCGGACGAGGTCACCGCGCAGCTTAACCTGGGAACGGTTCCGGCCAGCTCGCTGGTGATTGGCGGCAATACGATCACAATCAATCCGCTGAACTTCGCAGACGGCAAGAACACGCTGACCATCACTGCAAAGGACGAGCTAGGGCGCAGCATGAGCAGCAGCTTCGTCTTCTGGAGCGGGACTTACAGCCTGACGGTCACGGTGGTGGACGAACTCGGCAATCCGGTGCCCGGGGCCGATGTGTTCGCAGCGATCGGCGATAGCCCGAACGTGGTGAAGTCCGGCATCTCCGGTGGGAACGGAGCGGTGATCTTCACCGGACTGCCCGACCGCACCATCACCCTGGAAGCATCGACCGCCAGCGGCCTGATCGGAACCACCTCGGTGGTGGGCACGGGCGGATCGACCACCGTAAAGGTGATCGGCTTCAAGACCCCCAGTGCGATTGCCAACAACGACTTTTCGACCGGCACGACCGCAGGCTGGGAAGTCTCCCCCGGAGCGGCCACGATCATCGCGCACGATGAGGGCGACACGGGTGCGGGAGCGCTAGCCACGCCCGCCAACGGTGCTTTTGCGGTAGGCCCGGACTACGACATGGAGCTGGCCACGCTCGGCGAAGGCCCGCAACTCGCCTCCCGCACGGCGGCCGTGAGCCCCGGCACGAAGGCCCTGAAGGTGCGCTACCGCTTCATCACCACGGAGGTTCCGGGCGGCTACTTCGGCAGTAAGTACAACGACTATTTCGCGATCGTTCTGCGCACGCAGTCGGGCGGGGGCTTCGCGGCGGAGGCGAACACCATGAACAACATGGGGCTGGCCGCCTTCGACGCGGCGGGCCGGACCGCGTGGCGTGAAGTAACGCTGCCGGTGACCGACACCGGCGACGTCTTCCAAGTGAACATGCTGGTGGCGAACGTGGGCGACGGGGCCTACGACTCGTACCTGATCGTCGACAAGATCGAGGAGGTGAAGATCGACCTCGTCGTCACGAACGCCGAGCGCCAGTTGCTCGAGACCAACCGCTTTGAGATCAAGGTCGATGGCGGGGCGGTCGGCTCGAACTTCAAGATCGAGATCAGCCGGGCCGGCTCAAACACCTGGTATCCCCTTTCAACCAACCAGATCGAAGACAACTTCAAGCAGCGCGTCGCGGGTGCTTTCAACCTGCGCGGCAAGGTGACGATCGAGGGGCAGGAATACACCACGCCGATGCGAGCGCTCACGGTGCGCTTCCCGGCTGCGAACGACATCAAGGGTGCCGCGACCTGCGTGGCCGCCTTCGATGCCTCTTGGACCAGCACCAAGGCCTCCGCTACCGCGACGCAGCGGCGCGAGGAGGCCTTCTGGGTGCAGCTCAACACGAACTCGAACAAGGAGGACTACGAGCTCACGACCAAGGTATTCGGGCCTTGGGTGACGAACTTGGAGGGGGCATGGGTCGATCCCGGTGCCACCCCGGCCGACAACCCGGCCGCTCCCGCGCCAAACGCGACCGGAGCGGTCTACACCGTCGGAATCTTCCACACCCATACGCCAACGGTCTTCCGGACGGTGGGGCGGGGAGTGGGACCATCCGGGGCGGACGGCAACTATGCGAATGCCAAGGGAATGCCGATCTTCGCTTACGATTACGTGGGGGATGCCAGCGGGAACTCGCCAGCGGGACATCCTCTGAATAGTGCGGCAAAGGTTTACACCGCGGGACCGACTCGGCGAGCGACGCCTTGATCCGAGGCGAAGAAGACGCGAGATTGTTAGCCGTGAACCCGAAACTTCTGATCGGAGCCCTCGTGGCATTCGGGATCGCGCTGGCGGTCTTGGTCTTCCGCGAACACAAAGTCGCGGGTGTCGAGGCCAGAGCCGCAATTCAGCCGCCTCCGCCAGAAGAGAAGGTCGTCACGGCCAAGCCGGCGTCTCCCGCAGCGACCGAGACGCCTGTAGAGCCTGCCGCCCCCTCGAGCGATTCCGCTCCCCTCACCACCATGACCCGCGAAAAAGCGATCGAAAGCGCCCGAGCTGCTTGTGCCGGAAAAGTCGCCGTGCCTGAGAGTGCCCCCGTGAGGGTCAGCGAGGCGAACGGAAAGGTAACCGTGATCTTCGTGCAGGAACTCCCGCCCGGTGCCTTGGGTGGTGATTACCACGCCAAGGTCACACTGGACGCGACGAGCGGGGAAGTGATCGAGATCTTGGGATCCGACTGACGGATCGGAAGCTGCCTCAAACCTCGAAGAGCGAGGTGACGGACTGGCCGCCGTGGATGCGGCGGATCGCCTCGCCGAGGAGCGGGGCGATGCCGACCGCGCGAACCTTGTCCCCGGTCGCCTGCGGAACCGAATCGGTGGTGATGATTTCCTCGATCACGGAGTTCTTGATCCGCTCACGGCCCAGCTCGCCAAGGACGGCGTGCGAAACCCCGGCGAAGACGCGCTTGGCCCCGTGCTTGCCGAGGATTTCCGCGGCAGCGGTGAGGGTCCCGGCGGTCTCGGTCATGTCGTCCACGAGGATCACGTCGCGACCTTCGACGTCGCCGATCACGTTCATGGCCTCCACGCGGGTGGCGCTGATGCGGTGCTTGGCGACGATCGCGAGGTCCGCGCCGAGGGCGTCGGCATAGGCCCGGGCCATCTTCACGCCGCCGACGTCCGGAGAGACGACCGTGATGTTCGAAGCATCCGGGTGGCGCTCGCGCAGGTAGTGGATGAGAGCGGGCTTCGCGTAGAGATGATCGACGGGAATATCGAAGAAACCCTGAATTTGCGGAGCGTGGAGGTCCATGGTGAGGACCCGACCCACGCCGGCGGAGGTGAGAAGGTTTGCCACCAGCTTGGCAGTGATCGGCACGCGGGGCTGGTCCTTCCGGTCCTGGCGGGCGTAGCCGAAGAAGGGCATCACGGCGGTAATCCGGCCGGCGCTGGCGCGGCGGGCGGCATCCACCATGATCAGCAACTCCATGATGTTGTGATTGGTGGGCGGGCAGCTGGGCTGCACGATGAAGACATCGTCACCGCGGATGTTCTCGTTGATTTTGACGAAAGTTTCACCGTCCGGGAACGCGGTGACATGGACATCCGCGAGCGGTGTGCCAAGGGTTTCGGCGATGCGCTCGGCGAGCGCGCGGTGGGATGTTCCACTGATGAGTTTCATGCAGGACGGCGGCGGGGCCGGATTGTTGACAGTCCCGCTCGAATCGGCAACCCTGCATCCCGCAGAATGATGGAAAGTCCGAACCCGCCATCACCCCCGGCCCAGGACAAGCGAGGTCTGCCCCTATGGGTAGCACCGGCGCTGTGCGGCCTGATCGTCGCGATTTTCTACTTCGTGGTCCAAGGTTTCGGCAATGCCGGCACCCACACCCCTGCCGCCTGGCTGCAGAGCACCTGGAACTCGGAAAACGATTTCGAGCACGGGTTCATGGTGCCGATCATCATGGTCGGACTGATCGCGTGGCAGTGGAAGAACCTGAAGAATCTGGCCCAAGGTGCCAAGGGGATGGGGATCGGGATGGCGGCGGCGATCCTCGGAATGGCCTTTTTCGTGATCGCGCATCGCTGCGGCCAGCCACGGCTGGCGATCGGCGGTCTGCCGATGATCCTATGGGGGGCCTCGCTCTACCTGTGGGGTTGGCCGGTGTCCCGGGTGCTGTTCTTCCCGCTGTTTTTCCTGTGGATCGGGATCCCGGTGCCGCAGTTCCAGCAGGCCACCACGCATCTCCAAGTGCTCTCCACGCACATGGCGCAGTGGGGTTCGAGCCTGTTCGGCATCGAAACCATCGTCCGCGGTACGCAGATCTTCTCCGCGCACGGGACTTGGGAGCCGCTGGAGATCAACGAAGGCTGCGGTGGCATCCGCTCGCTGATGGCGCTGATCATGATCTCCTCGGTCTGGGCCTACCTGGCCAAGGTCTCGCTTTGGAAGAAGGCGATCCTGCTGCTCTCCGCCTTCCCACTGGCGATCTTGGGGAACATGATGCGGCTGACCTCGATCTTCGTGATTTCCGAGTTCGGCGATCCAAAATTCGCCGCCAACACTTGGCACGATTGGTCGGGCCTGGTGATTTTCTATCCCATCTCCCTGTTCCTGCTGCTGCTGGTGCACTCCGCCCTCGAACAAGGCCTCCCTTGGAAGCGCCCGCGGAAGCGGCAGGTGCGCCGGGTGGTGGGTGAATCCGAACCGAAGGCCAGCACCGTATCCGTCCCATGAAACGCGGCTTCATTCTGGCAGCGGTTCTCGCGGCAGGGCTTTCCACCATCTTTTTCCTGCCCCCGTTCCAAGTGACGGGATCGGCGATGAAGATGGAGATTCCGGAGAATCTGGGAGGCTGGATGACCGAGAAGGTAGACCCCACTCCGCAGGAGATCGGCTCGCTGGCAAAGGACACCCGCTTCTCCAAGGCTCGCTGCATTCTGGTGCGTGAGGGCGAATTCGACTCGATCGGACGCCGCTTTGCCGACTCCGCTGACCTTTCGATCGTCCTCTCCGGAAAAGACCTCGCGAACTCGATTCACCGGCCGGAGCGCTGCATGGGCGCCCAAGGCCACGTCATCTACAATTCCGAGAAGACCAGCCTGGAGATCCCGGGATCGGGCACGGTGCCGACGCGACGCCTGCTATCCAAGATCAAGCTACCGACCGGCAAATCGAACGACGACTTCGTCGAGCTCAACTATCTGACCTACTACTTCTTCGTAGGTCACGAGAACATCACCGAGAGCCATTCGGAGCGGGCGCTGGTGGACATGAAAGACCGGCTTAAGAAGGGCCAGGCGCAGCAATGGGCCTACGTGCTCGTGAGCATGCCCTTCAAAGCGGAGGGGACGACGGTCGCAGGACTGGAGAAGCTCCCCCCGCTGGAGATGGCGGACGAGAAGGTGAAATCCCTGCTGGGCGACATCTCCGCCAAGAACATCGAGTGGAAGCAGATCGCGGCGGTCAATTGACCCTTCAGCCGATCAAGGCGGAGAGAAGCGGCGGCTTGCGCCCGAACTTGCTACGATACTCCTCGTAGGTAGGGATGAGTCTGACGCGGAGCTTGGCTTCGTGATTGAGCGCGATGGAGGAGAGCTTGTGCTCGAGAAATGGATTCCGGAAGCGATCGAGCGTGGCTTTGGCAAAGGCGGCGGGATTCTCGACCCGACCTTCAAGCACGGGGACGATCTCGTAGTAGAGGAGATCCTCCAGCCACGTTCCTAGTTCGGGGTGGTCCAAGCATTCCCCGACCGTCCCGATCCCCATCGGCAAGGCACGACAAACGAGAGCAGTGTGCAGGCCGTTCAGGATGCGGACTTTCCTCAGGTAGTACGGCTCAATGTCCCCTGCCGAAATCACGGCGGGATGGCGGAGAGGAAAAGCCTCGGCCGTTTCGATCGCCCAGAGCGCGAAGGGCTCCGCACTGAGCAACAGTGGATCGCTGGAGAGTAGCGGATGATTTTTTGGAGGACCGGGAACAATGCGGTCGACCAGGTTGTTCACCCAGACGCAGGCATCGCGCAGCCATTCCTGCGCGACGGGCGCCGCGTTCCAGCGAATGGCTTGCTCAAGCACAAGTTCGCGGAGCTTGGTGCCATTCTGCTCGATGAGCTCGCAGGGGAGGATGGTCGGTCCCGGTAGGCCAACTTCATGACGGGCGAGTAGCACGGCGAGGAGCTTGGCAGGATAGGAAGCGGGCGGAACGGACCCTACATGATCGGCAGGGTCGAGGGCGAAGCCAGCCTCGGTGGTATTCGAGACGATCCAGCGGAGATCCGGCCGCCGGGCCACTGCGAGCACCTCGTCCCACTGCGTGTCTGCATGGAGCGCGCTGGAGATCGACGAGACTTCTTCCACCTCATCGATCACCCGGCCTTCGGAATAGCCTTGGATGGCGACGTGGTACTTCCCGCCGGCACGATTGATTGCTTCCGCTCTTTCGATGCCGGTCGATTGGACCACGACGATCTCGTCGAAGCCGGTTTGGGAGACGAAGAGGTCGACGAAAGCGCGGAGGAAATTGCCGGCGCCGAATTGGAGGATCATGAGAAGGCGGGAGACTTGGGATCGCTAGAGAGTGACGCCTTGCTTCCAGAGGGTGATCTCGCGGAAGCCATTGCGCTCGTTGCGGGCTTGCCTGCCGGAAGCGACGTCGAGAATGAGGGTCATGAGGTCATCAGTGACTTGGCCGGCGGAGACGCCGGGGTCGAGGAGTTGGCCGGCATCGAAGTCGATCCAGTTCGGCTTGCGGGCAGCAAGTTCGTGATTGGAGGCGATCTTCAAGGTCGGCACGGGAACGCCGAGCGGAGTGCCGCGACCGGTGGTGAAGAGGATCTCATGGGCTCCTGCGGCGGCGAGGGCGGTGCTCGAGACACCGTCGTTGCCGGGGGCCTCGACCAGACAGAGACCACCGAGGCTTTGACGGGCGGAGTCGCCGTAGCCGACGACCTGCTTCACCGGAGCGCGCCCCCCTTTCTGAATGCAGCCGAGCGACTTCTCCTCCAGCGTGGTGATCCCGCCCTCTTTGTTACCTGGCGAAGGATTCTCGTGGACCGCTTCGCCATGGCGTCGGAAGTAATCCTTGAAGCGGTTCACCATCCCGATCGCTTCGTCGAAGGTCTGCTCGTTATCGCAGCGGTTGAAGAGCGGAGCCTCGGCGCCGAACATCTCTGGCACCTCGGTGAGGATGGCGGTGCCACCCCAAGCGCAAAGCCGGTCAGCAATGCGACCGACCAAGGGATTCGCGGTGATACCGCTGAAGCCATCGCTGCCGCCGCACTTCATGCCAAGCACGAGTTCGCTGGCGGGAATGGGCTCGCGCTTGAATCCGGAGGCATAGGCAACGAGTTCACGGATCGCTTCAAGACCGTGCTCGATCTCGTCCTGCACTTCTTGCGCATTGAAGAAGCGGACACGCTGTGGATCGAGCGTGCCAGCCTCGGCCAAGAAGGACTTGAGGGTGTTGTTCTCACAACCGAGACCGAGGATCAGGACCGCGGCGGCATTCGGATGACGGACGAGACCGGCGAGAATCTTCCGGGTGTAGCCGAGGTCATCGCCCAGTTGGGAGCAGCCGTAAGGATGCGTGAAGGCGTGGATGCCATCGATGGGCCCGCCGGGAACGAGGAACTCGCGGGCGGCAAGATCCGCGATCCGCTGGCTGGGAACATTCACGCAGGCCACCGTATTGATGATCCAGATCTCGTTCCGGGTGGCGGCCCTGCCATCCGGCCGACGGTAACCCATGAAGACGGGAGGGTCCGGTTCCGGCGCGATTGAAGTACGATCCGGATCGTACTTCAGCCGGGTATTCTCCGCGAGACCGGTGCGAACATTGTGGACATGGACATGATCCCCGGCTGCGATGGCGATGCTGGCGATCCCGATGGGAAAGCCGTACTTGATGACGGGATCGCCCGCGGCGATGGGGCGCAGGGCAGCCTTGTGCCCGGCGGGAATCGCCGCGAAGAGCAGCCCGCTTTCATCCCGCGTACCCGCGGCGATGGCCTGTGGCGCGACGGCCACATTGTCATCCGGGTGGATCTGGACGAGGAGCTTCATGGGACTTGCACGAGGACCGCACGGCAAGGTGAGCCCGAGAAGCCGGGCACGAGCAGAGGTAGCGCCATGAAGGTGGCACCCTGTGCGAACTCGCGCCAGCCCTGACGAAAGCACAGCTCCTCGATGACCCACACCCCATTCCCGAGGAGTATCTCATGCGTGGGAGTATTGTCCGGGCCGGTGCCGCCGATGGAGAAGTGATCGATGCCGACGGCACGCACCCCTTGGGCCACCATCCACTGCGCGCCTGCGGGAGAAAGGTAGGGCGAGCGATGGATCCACTCGTCTGTCATGACCCGCTTGTGACCCCAGCCGGTATTGAGAAGAAGGATGCGATCGCTAACATCCCCTGCCCCATCGAGATCCGCGGGGCCGATGGCATGCGAAGCGGGGAGATGAGTGAGGTCGATGATGGTCTGTTCTCCGCAGAAAGTTTCGAGCGGAAGCTCATCGATGGAGGCGCCGCCTGCGATCTTATGCAGCGGCGCATCAAGGTGCGTGCCGGTGTGCGAGGCCATGTGAAACTCCTCCATGCGCCAACCATCCACCGGGTGATCCGCGCTGCGCGGCAAACGCACGGGCGGGTGCACATGGCAATTCGGGCAGCCATCGAAGAGCGGTTGGGAGAGATCGAAGAAGCGCATGTAGATACAATGACGAATGACGAATGTCGAAGAAGCAAGCTAGCCGATGATGGGGTCGCGGTTCTGGGGGAGGCCGCGGGTGAAGTTAAAGTTGTGGATGGGCTCGAGGATCTCCATTACTTCGGCCAGCAGGTCGCGGTCGAAGGGTTGATCGAGGTAGGCGATGTTCGCACGGATGTTATCGGGATTCGCGGATCCTACCAAGGTGCTGGCAATCGCCTCGTTGTCACAGGCGAACTGAAGGGCGAGTTGGACGATATCGACGCCACGTGAGCGGCAGTGCTCCATGGCTTTCCGACAGCCTGCCTGGATAGTGGGGGTGGATGGATGCCACGAGGGCGCGCCGCGCTGCGTGAGCAGACCCATGCCAGTGGGCGAGGCATTGATGATGCCGACGCCTTTCTCCTGAAGGTAGGGAATGAGGTCAGCGAGCGAGGTGTCATTCAGCTCGTAGTGGCAGAAGGAGAGAACGGTCTCCACGGTGCCGGGCGGGACGCGATCGAGAATGGACGGGAAGATCTTGAGCGGGAGTCCGGTGATCCCGATGTGACGCACGATCCCTTGCTCCTTCAGATTATGGAGCGTCGGAAGGGTTTCATCGATGACCTGATTGTGATCCGCAAACTCGATGTCGTGGCACTGAATGAGGTCGATGTGGTCGACGCCGAGGCGCTTCAGGCTGTGCTCGACGCTGCGCTCGGTGCTGGCGCGGGAGAAATCGTAATCGCCGCGGGGCTCGCTGTAGCTGCCGATCTTGGTGGCGAGGATGTAGGAATCCCGCGGGATGCCTTCCAGCGCGCGGCCGAGGCGGAGTTCGGCGAGGGTTTCGCCGTAGGAAGGCGAGACGTCGATGAAGTTCATGCCGCCCTCCAAGGCGGCGTGCACGGTGGCGATGGCATCGTCGAGGGTGACCGGGCGGAAGACGGAGCCGAGGGATGAGCCGCCGAAGCCGAGGACGGAGACCTCAAGTCCGGTGGAGCCGAGCGGGCGGTATTTCATGGGTTTGTGGGGGTCAGCATGGGCTAAAGGGGTGGTGGGGACCATGGCGGTTCTTGGCCAATCCATGACGATTCTTGACCTGATGCTAGGATTGGAGATGTTGGAAGGATGGATCATCCGGCGTTGGAGCCACCAGAATTTGTCTCGCGGCAGGTGCGGGAGGCGCGGCGGTTTTACCTGAACCTGAATCCCGCTCCGGGGTATCCGCTGACGGTGGTGTGCGGGGGCTGGGAGCGCTGTGCGGCGGACTTCCGGGTGGAGAGGAAGGACTTCCCCTTTCTCTGTGTGGAATTCGTGACGGCAGGGAAAGGAAGGGTAAGCTTGGGGGGAAAAGAGAGAGCCTTGGAGCGGGGCAGCGTGTTTTCCTACGGGCCGGGCTGCGGGCATGTGATTGCGGCGGATCCCGATGATCCGCCGCAGAAGTACTTCCTGGATTTCTCAGGTCAGGAGGGAATCGAGCTTTTGAAGCTGGCAGCGCTGGTGCCGGGGAGCTTCCGCAGCGCGGGAGATCCGGAGCGGGTGGAAGAGGCCTTCAAGGCGGTGCTGGAGAGCGGGCGCCGATCAGGACCGCAGGCGGAGAAGATCGCAGCGCTACAGACGGAGATCCTGCTGAGAACCTTGGCGGATGGCGCGATCGGAACGGGAGGGCGGGAGCAATCCTACCAGAGCTATTTGAGATGCCGGGACTGCATTGATGCTCAGTTTTTGGGGCTGAAAACGGCGACAGAACTGGCGGCGGCCTGCCACTTGGATCCGGCGTATCTCTCGCGCCTATTTGCCATGCATGGTCACGCGTCGCCCTATCACGTGTTGCTACGCCGGAGGATGCAGCACGCGGCCGCCCTGCTAGATGGCGGCGGGCTGATCGTGCGCGAGGTGGCGGAGGCGCTCGGCTTGGATCCCTTTCATTTCTCCCGTGTTTTCAAGCGTATCCACGGAATCTCACCCGCGGAATTCCTGAAGCGCCGGGCATCGGCAAGAATCGATGCAACTTAACTCTTAACGCCCAATTGTGACAATTTAATAACATTCCCAAAACTTTCAAAACGCGATATAATTTAGTTTAATTGAAACTTAGGATTGACGGAAACCGAAGCTTGGGGTGAAAGCGTGGGCGTGCATCCGCGACACTCCCGTGCCGCAGCACATCTTCACCCCTTCCCTCACTCCCATGGTTTCAGGATCCGATAGTCCCGGAGGTTATTCTCCGGGCAGACGGCGCGTCATCGCGCTCGCAGGTGCCAGCGGTCTGGCCGGTGTCGCAGCCGCGATCTGGCCGTGGAAGCAAGACGAGGAAGTCGCCGCGCCTGCCGTTTCCAAGACCGCCGCGCCGCGTATCGCGGAGACCGAAGAGGTAGCCGCGAACGAAGCTGCCGCCGAGACGACCGTTTCCAACTCCAGCGTGGCGAGCGAACGCGAGCGCTATGCCCAGCACGTGGGCGAGACTTTCCGCGGCAGTCCGGAAGGCGGCGGCAAGCTGGACCTGATCCTGGAGACCGTGGGGCCGCTGCTGGTGATGGCCGGCGGCCAGAAGCGCTTCGAGGGGTATTCCCTCCTTTTCAAGATCCCGAAGGGGAACCTGCCCGGCGACGGGATGGTGACCCTCAGCCACGAGGCCCTGGGCGAAAGCGGCCTCTACTTCGTGTCGGTGGGAGGACCCACCGTCCAAGCCCGCTGCGAAGCGATCATCTCCCGCGCCGTCTGACCCGATCCCTTTCCTTTCCGAGCCATGGCCGAACCCTTCCTCGCTGAAATCCGGATCATGTCCTTCAACTTCCCGCCGAAAGGCTGGGCGTTGTGCAACGGACAGTTCCTTCCCATCAACCAGAACCAAGCGCTCTTCTCCTTGATGGGCACCATGTATGGCGGCAACGGCCAGACTAACTTCGCGCTGCCCAACCTGCGCGGACGGGTGCCGATCCACATGGGCGCCGGTTTCACCCAAGGCCAGGCCGCCGGCCAGGAGGCCCACACCGTGACCATCTCGGAGCTGCCGACCCATGCCCACATGGTGCAGTGCACGCCAACCGGTGCCGCGACGGACGATCCATCCAACCGTCTTCCGGGCCGCGCCGCAGGCAATGCCTATGGCTCCGCGACCGGTCTGGTGCCGATGGCGCCGCAGACGGTCACCAGCATCGGTGGCAGCCAAGCCCATCAGAACATGCAGCCCTTCCTGACGCTGAACTTCTGTGTCGCCCTACAGGGCATCTTCCCGAGCCAAACCTGAAACCTCACGACTCATGGCCCAACCTTATGTAGGAGAAATCCGGATGTTCGCGGGGAACTTCGCCCCCGCCGGCTGGATGTTCTGTGACGGATCGATCCTGCCGATCTCCGAAAACGAAACTTTGTTCCAATTGATCGGAACCACCTATGGCGGGGATGGTGAGTCCACCTTCGCATTGCCGAACCTCGCCAGCCGCGTGCCGATCCACATGGGCACCGGCTCAAGCGGAGTGACCTATCAGATCGGCGAGGCGGCGGGCGTGGAAAGCGTAACGCTCAGCACTTCCCAGATCCCGAATCACTCGCATTCCTTTCTGGCTTCCAGCAATTCGGCGACGGGGCCCTCCCCGACAGGCCAAGTCTATGCCGCAGCCGACATCTATTCACCGGCAGGCCCGCCCTCGGCAATGGGGGTGCAAGGCATCACGCCCGTCGGAGGATCCCAGCCGCATGAGAACATGCAGCCCTACCTGGTGATCAACTACATCATCTCGCTCTTCGGAATCTTTCCGAGCCAAACCTAAGACTGCCATGGCCGATCCCTTTGTTGCTGAAATCCGCATCTTCGCCTTCAACTTCGCGCCGCGGGGTTGGGCCTTCTGCAACGGGCAACTCCTGCCCATCAGCCAGAATACCGCGCTCTTCTCCCTGCTGGGAACCTATTATGGCGGCGATGGTAAATCCACCTTCGCACTGCCGGACATGCAGGGAAATGCGGCCGTGGCCGCCGGCCAAGGTCCGGGACTATCCGATCGCTTCCTCGGGGAAATGGCGGGCAGCGAGAATGTCACCCTGCTCCAATCGGAGATTCCGATTCACACCCACGTGCTGGGTGGCTCGCAGGACCGCTCCGACGACCTGGGCTCGCCAGCCAACAACATGCTACCCGGTGGCGGGGTGGATCTCTACGGAGCCAACACCGGCCCTTACGAGTTGATGGCCCTGACGGAACTGGCTCCCACCGGAGGCAGCCTGCCGCACAACAACATGATGCCCTATCTCTGCCTGAACTTCTGCATCGCCATGCAGGGGGTCTTCCCGCCACGCGGCTAATCATGATTCCCGCCGATGAAGGACTGCTCTACCAACTCCGCCCCGCAACCGACGGAGACCTCGCTTTCATGCGGGTTCTCTACGGTCAGACGCGGGAAGACGAGTTGGCGGTCACCGGCTGGGAGCGGGAGCAGAAGGAGGTGTTCATCGATCACCAGTTCAGCGCACAGACCGCCCACTACCACCTGCACATGCCAGGGGCACAGTGGCACATCATCACCCTCGCGGGCGAAGATGCGGGTCGCCTGGTTCTCGATCATCGCAAGGGTGAGCACCGGATCGTGGACATCACCCTGCATTCCGGATTCCGCGGCCGGGGAACCGGCACCGCGATCCTGCGGGACCTGCAAGCAAGCGCGGCCGCCGCGGGCTGCAGCCTGTCCATCCACGTCGAGCATCAGAACCCGGCTCGACAGCTTTACGAAAGGCTCGGCTTCGAAGCGAAGCCGGGCGACAGCGAAGTCTATCAGCTCATGGAATGGCGGAGCTGTTAGGAGAAAATCGCTTCGACACGCGAGCCTTCCGGGGCATCCGCGACTTGCACCAGAAACAGCTCCATCGCTTCACCTGAAGCCAGCGTCATCCGGTAAATCTGCTGCGGCATGCGCAGTCCTGCAGGACCGGTAAATTCAAGCCTGAAGGGATCCCGCCCGCCATTGGCGAGCTGGGCACCCCATGCCACCACTTCCAGCAATTTCAACTCCACGACCGGCTGCGTGCCCAACGTGAACACCTCACCGATCTTAGTTTCGAAGAACTCCCGGGTTAACTCGCCTGCGTCGATCACGACAGCGGTCTAGTTCATCCGGGTGAGCACCGATAGTTTGTTTTTCACGCTTTTCACACCGTCCCCTTCCAGATCCCATGAAACCCCGTTTCAGCACCGTCCTACCCTTCCTCCTCGGGTCGCTCATCCAGATACCGACGACCCAAGCGGCACCCGTGATCCAAGCCACCTTGGAAGACTCGCTACCGACCGACGGCGCTCCGGCCGGCACGGCAAACGATGGTGACGTGATCGAATACCGCGCGGTGATCTCCAACACGGGCGACCAAACGGCAACGGGCGTGAGCTTCGATGCGCCGCTGGATCCGAAAACACACCAGCTCAACGGACAGGAGAACATCTCGCCGCTCGCGCTGAACGATAGCTATCAGGCGATCGGCAACACGCCCTTGAAGGTCGGCGTGGCGGCCGGCACCGGCCCGGAGAGGGTTGTGGCGGGTTCAGCGTTCGACAACGACCGCGAGTTCCTCGGTGACACTTTCAGCTTCGACCAAGTGACGGTGTCTCCGGCCAACGGCCAGGTCGTCTTCAACGCCAACGGCAGCTTCACCTACACGCCGAACGCGGGCTTCGAAGGCAACGACAGCTTCGTCTATCAGATCAAGGACGCCAAGGGCCTGACCGGCACGGGCACCGTGACCATCGCGGTGGACACGCCGGTGTGGTATGTGAATCCCGCAGCCGCGAGCGATGGAACCGGCACCGCGATCTCGCCGCTGAAGACCCTCACCAAGCTGAACGACGGCAGTGCTCCGGATGAAGCGGGCGACGTGATCTACCTCTACGAAGGAACGCACACCGGCGGCCTGACCCTGCTGAACGACCAGCGACTGATCGGCGCGGGTAGCGTGCTGCAAGTGAACGGCACCACGCTGATCAGCGCCGGTACACGGCCCACCCTTTCCCACACCGCCGTGGCACTGACCCTGGGTCAGAACAACACGGTTTCGGGCCTCGATATCACGAGCACGAACAACCACGCAGTCAACGGAGCCAGCGTAGGCCTCCTGGCGATGAATGTGGGCGCGCTGACCTCCACCAACGGATCGGCGCTGCGGGTGAGCAGCGGCACCGGAGCTACCAACATCACGGTGGGCACGATCACCGTCAACTCGGTGAATGCCGGAGGCACGGGCGTCTTCCTGAGCGGAATCCCCGGCAGCTTCACGGTAAGCGGCGCCACGAATATCACCTGCGCGAATGGCGGCGGGATCTCAATCGCCAGCTCGGCGGCAGCGGTGAACTTCGCGGCCGTAACGGTGAATGGCAGACTGAACACCGGTATCTCCCTCAATGGCTCCACCGGTGTGACCAACTTCGGCGCGGTCTCGATGCCGAGCCTCTCGGGCAGCGCAGCGGGACACGGCATCCGCATCGAAGGAGGCAATGCCGCGGTTACCTTCGCTTCGACCACGATTGCCGGCACCCGCCAGACGGTCGCGACCTCGGACCCGGGTGGCGACGCCATCCCCGACAACGACGGCGACGGCGACGCGATCTTCATCAAGAACCAGACCGCCGGTGTCACCATCAACGGCGGCACGCTTTCCAACCTGGCCTGCGACGGTATCGACATCCGCAACTCGGCAAGCCTCACGCTCACCAACATGACGATCCAGGACATCGGCCTGGCATCCTCCAACACGGTATCGACCGACAGTGCCGGTATCTTCGTGCGCGACCTGAGCGGCACCTTGTCCGTGAAGGACACGATCATCCGCCGCTTCCACGGTGCCGTGGATGCCGGGAATGACAGCACGGGACACCAGGAGCGCGGGATCAACTTCCGCAACAACGGGGTGAGCTTCTCCCAACTACGTCTCGACAACGTGGACATGGAAAATACCGCTGCCCACGGGCTGGAAGGAGCGGACGGCGTGGAGGCGGTCTTCACCGGCGCGGTATCGGGAGCGATCAAGATTTTCAACGGTTGCAGCTTCAGAAACCTCTCCGACGGGGAAGGGGTACAGATCGTCCACTCGGGCAGCGGCACCCTGAATGTGGAAGTGGCGAACTCGAGCTTCGCAGATGCCGTGCAGTGGGATCACGATGCCAACTCGGCGACCGCGAAGCTGGGTGGATTCGGCGGCATCGACTTCAGTGCGGACGGCAGCGCGACCTGCAATGTCAACATCCGCAACAACACCTTCCACGACCTCTACATGGGGAATTTCACCGCGGGTAACGTCAATCTCCGCGCCCGCGGCAGCTCGGCCTGCTCCTTCCTCTTCACGGGGAACACGATGGACGGCGATGCTCTGGACAACCAAGCAGGCCGCATCGGCGTGAACATCACGGCAGGCGATGCCGGGGGTATCAATGGAGGGGATCCCGCACCAACCAAGTTCGACGTGCTGATCGAGAACAACACGATCGACGAAACCGATGATGATGCCTTCACGGTGGAAGTCCGCGGTCGTGCGCTCTCAAACGGCACGCCTGCCAACATCGTGGTGCGGAACAACATGATCGGCCAGACCGATGCGGTGTCCCGCCGTAATGGCTTCGAAGGCGCCCGCATCCGCCTGCGCGATGCGGTGCCGAAGACCGCCAACGTGCTGGTCAGCAACAACAATATCCGCAGCCACGGCAATAGCAACGGCGACGGCGTGGTGGAGATCACCTCCGAAGCCGCCGGCTGCGTGATGAATGCGACGGTGAACGGCAACACCTTCAAGAACGACGACGCCGCGGTAGGTGCGCCGGTCTTCTATGCAGACAGTCGCATCGGCGGGGTGATGAACCTCGACCTCTCCGGTAATACCGCCGACTCGGGGACCAACATCGGTCCGATCGAATACCTCATCAACAACGGCGGACAGGTCAACGTGAAGGGCCCGGGCGCCGGCGCGGTCAGCGCGACGAACATCCAGAGCGCCAACCTGTCCGGCGGTGGGCTCGCCCAGATCGGCGCGGGCACCACGGTCTTCAACAACAATGCCAGCATCCCGGCGGCCGTGCCACCGACGGCACCATCGCTGCCGCTGATGCTCGATCCCGAATTCCTGCCGCTTCCGGCTCCGGCCGAGATCGCCGAGCCGGCGATCGAAGAGGGCGAAACCACTGCTCCTGCCGGCCGCGTGACGACAAACCTCACGCAGGACGAGCTGGATGTGATCACCACCGCGGCACGCGAACGCTGGATGGCCACCGGCCTGAATCCCGCCCAGCAAGAGCTTCTCTCCGCGGTCCGCGTGACGGTGGCCGATCTGCACGGCCTGCACCTGGGAGCCAGCCGCCCCGGGTTCATCGAGCTGGACTCGGATGCCGCGACGACCGGGTGGTTCATCGACGAGACCCCGGCGAGCGACGAAGAGTTCGCGGGTGAAGGCCGCCTGAAGGCGGGCCCCGGCAGCCTCGGCCAGAACCGCATGGACCTGCTGACCACCGTGATGCACGAGCTGGGTCACCAGTTCGGCCTCGGCGACATCTACGAGAGCAGCGCCCGCGAGAAGCTGATGTATGGCTACCTGATCCCCGGCGAACGGCGCCTGCCGCACTCCGGCGAAGCCAACGGTGCGATCCCCACGGGCAAGTCCCATGACGAGTATCTGACCTCCGCACTGGTCATCGGCGACCTGCCGGCCGGCAAGTCGGTGACGCTGACCTTCCAAGCCGAAGTCGACCTGGCAGTGGGCACTTCGATCTCGGTGCAGGGCACCGTCTCCGGAAGCAACTTCGCGAACGTGGTGACCAACGACCCGGCGACGGGCGCGGCGAACGATGCGACGGTGACTCCTTACCAAGGCAACCTGCCTCCGGTGGTAGCGGCCAATACGGCAGCGGTCAGCGGTTTCGTAAGCGACGAGCTGACCAACACCGGCACCTGGAGCGATCCGGACACGGCCCAGACGGTGAGCCTGAGCGCCAGCATCGGCACGATCACCCAGAACGTGAACGGCACCTGGAGCTGGTCCTACACCCCGGTGGCCGAGACGGCCAGCCCGGTGACGGTGACGATCAGCGCGAACGACGGCACCAGCCTGTCGAACTCGGTGACGCAGACGAGCTTCACCTACTCCGCGGCTCGCAAGACGCAGGCCATCACCTTCTCGCTGCCCTCCACGATCAGCCACACGGGAACGATCCCGCTCTCGGCCACCGGCGGAGCAAGCGGCGAGGCGGTGACCTTCTCGCTGCAGAGCGGCCCCGGCCAGATCAGCGCAGGAACGCTCAGCTTCAGCGGCACGGGTGACGTGACGGTGAATGCCAACCAGGCGGGCAACGCGACCTACCTGCCGGCGCCGACGGTTCAAAGCACGGTCAACGTGACCAACGCCGCACCGGTGCTGGCCGTGAACGGTGCGCCGCTGACGGTGACGATCGAGCAGACCCAGACCGCGAACGCGACCGGAACCTTCTCCGACGCGGATAACGAAGCAGTGACCCTGACCGCCACCAGCGGAGGCAATCCCTTCGGTTCCGTAAGCGGCACGGCCGGAGCCTGGACTTGGAACTATCCGAACGCCGCGCCGGGCAACTACACCGTGCGCATCACCGGCACCGATACGCTGGGTGAGACGGGCTTCACCGAGTTCACGGTCAACGTGAGCGCCAACGCCTACCTCGCGTGGCTGTCCTCCTACGGGATGACCGGCGAGGACCTGGGCCAAGACGACGACTACGATGGCGACGGGGTGGTCAACCTGCTGGAGTTCGCCTTCGGCACCGATCCCACCGTTTCCTCGCCGCAGGTGCTGGACGCACCGGTGGTGGCAGGCAACCGGACGCTCAACCAGCGCGGCCGTCCCTTCCACGAGATCACGAATACCAACGGGGCACCGAGCATGCAGGCCCTCTTCATGCGCCGCGTGAGCTACGCGACCGATGGCCTGAGCTACCACGTCGAGTTCAGCGCGGATCTCACCACCTGGCAGACCTCCGCGGCGACCCCGCAGGTGCTGCTGGCCGGCGGTGCCTACGAGCTCGTGGGCGTGCCTTATCCGTTCTTCCTCTCCGACGGGCGCAAGGCCCGCTTCTTCCGAGTCCGCGTCGAATTCGCACCCTGAATCCCGATCCCCACCCATCGCCTATGAAAACCACTTCCATTCTCGGCCTGTTGGCAGCGGGACTCTTCGCCGCCAGCGGTAGCGCCGATGCCGCGATCGTCTACAGCGGCGTCGTGAACCTCAGCATCCCGACCAACTTCGACGGGATCTACATCGATATCGACGGGATGAGCTCCAGCACCACCGAGACGGCGGGCTGGGACATCAACCCCTTCTTCGGCGGCTCGGTCATCTCCACCAGCGTGGATTTCCACCCGGTGGCCGATGGCGTGCTGAACACCTCCAGCATCCTGCGACTGGATGAGGGGGTGGAGATCAACGGCGCCTTGGTTTTCGCCGGTTCGCCGGGAGGATCGAGCACCCACATGGGGCCCGGCACCAGCCAGTTCCAAGAGGGAGTGGAAGGCTACATCGGTTTCTCCTTCACCACGAATGACTCCGACGGTCCCTACTTCGGCTGGCTGCTGATCGAGGTGACGGCGAACAACCCGGGCGGGGTCGTGACCGGCTGGGCCTTTGAAGATACCGGTGCGCCGATCCTGACGGGTGCGGTGCCGGAGCCGTCCTCACTGCTTCTGTTCGGCCTCGCGCCGCTCCTGCTGCGCCGTCGCCGGCGCGCTTGAAGATCAATTCGTTGTCGTTGCGAAAGTTCCGGGCGAGGCGGGTTTCCCTGCCTCGCCCGATCCTTTTCCAACACAAATGTCACCTTGAGGGCGGAGGAGTGAGGAAAGCAACTGGCACGCGGTTTGCGTACCGCGGCCACTGCTACGTTCCGGCCTTGCGCTGCCGCCCATCGTCCGTTACCCCGCTCCCCGCCATGCCCGTCGCAACTCCCGCGCAATACCGCGCCATGCTCGATGCCGCCCAGAAAGGTGGCTACGCTTACCCGGCCATCAACGTCACCTCGATCACCACGATCAACGGTGCGTTGCGCGCCTTTGCCGAGGCCAAGTCCGACGGCATCATCCAGGTTTCCACCGGTGGCGGCGAGTTCGCTTCCGGCACTTCGGTGAAGGATGCCGCCTTCGGTGCGATCGTGCTGGCCGAGGCCTGCCATCGCCTGGCCGAGAAGTACGATGTCCTGATCGCGCTGCACACCGACCACTGCCACCCGGCGAAGGTCGAGGGCTTCCTGAAGCCGCTGCTGCAGGCCTCCCGCGAGCGCATCGCCGCTGGCAAGGGCCCACTGTTCCAGAGCCACATGTTCGACGGCTCGGTGGTGCCGCTGGACGAGAACCTCAAGATTTCCCAAGAGCTGCTCAAGGAGTGCGCGGAGCTGGACATCATCCTCGAAGTCGAAGCCGGCTGCGTGGGTGGTGAAGAAGACGGCCACGACACCTCCGGCCTGCCCTCCGACAAGCTCTACACCACGCCCGAGGACATGGTGCAGGTGTACGAGGCGCTCAGCCCGATCGGCCGCTTCCTCTTCGCCGCCACCTTCGGCAACGTGCACGGCACCTACAAGCCGGGTGCGGTGAAGCTGAAGCCCTCCATCCTGCGCGATGGCCAGAAGGCAGTGACCGACAAGCACGGCGCGGCAGCGGAGATGGACCTGGTCTTCCACGGCGGCTCCGGCACCTCCGAGAGCGACCTGCGCGAGACCCTGGACTACGGAGTGGTGAAGATGAACATCGACACCGACACGCAGTATGCCTTCACCCGCCCGATCGTGACGCACATCTGCCAGAACATCGAAGGCGTGCTGAAGATCGACAGCGAAGTGGGCGACAAGAAGACCTACGACCCGCGCTCCTACCTGAAGAAGGCCGAGCTGGGCCTCTGCGAGCGCATGAAGGAAGCCTGCAACGACCTGCTCTCCGCCGGTAAGACGATCTTCGGAACCGTCTGAGCGAGATCCTTTGAAGAAGGCGGACCCGGTGACGGGTCCGCCTTTTTTGTTTGGACCGGAAAGGACGCGATCGATGAGATCTTCGTCACGATGGTGAGACGGTATCGGGAGGGAGATCACTTGGAGATCGGGCGGATCTACCATGAGGCAATCCATCGTCTCGCCGCGGCGGACTACACGCCGGAGCAACTGGCCGCATGGTCGAACGGGAAGATCGATTGGGAGAAGTGGCGGGAGCGCTGCGAGAGGAAGCAGCCCTTCGTGAAGGAGATCGAAGGCGAGGTGGCGGGATTCATGGAAATGGATCCCGACGGGCACATCGACTGCACCTATGTGAACCCGGTCTATGCGCGGCGTGGGGTCATGTCGGAAATCATGGCCGCGGTGAAAGCCGAGGCGGAGCGCATGGGCATCAAGCGGCTATTCGCAGAGGTGTCGATCACGGCGCGGCCCTTCTTCGAGAAGCACGGATTCGTGCTAGTGAGGGACAATCAGGTGCTGATCGGAGATCAGATTCTGATCAACTTCATCATGGAGTCCCGATTCGTTTCCGATCCGGGATGACTGGAGGAAAATATCAGGTGGGAGCAGAAATCATGTAACTTCGGAAACCGGAATGCCAGAATGGGGAGGAACAATCCCATTCCTCTATGATCCGGTTCCTCGTTCCCCTTCTCCTCCTGATATCTCCGCTGCACGGGCTCGACTGGGTCTGGCAGTCCGTCGCCTCCGGCCCTGAAGCTGGCACCCGCTGCGCGGTGGCGGTGGATCCGGCCGGGCGGATTCATACGGTCCACACCACCGTATCCTCCGGCACCACGACGCTGACCTACTCCATGCGGCCGAACCGCGGCAGCGGCTTCAGCGCAGTGCAGACGCTCCTGAGCTCGACGCTCAGCGTCGCTCATCTGGATCTGGATGTGGGGACGGACTACACGGTCCAAGCCGCCGCCGTGCTGGGGAATGGCGATGTGGTCGTCTACGAGAGAACCAGCGGTGGCGTGCTTTCCATCCACACGGTCGCCGTGGCGGGGGGATCGACCGCTGCCACCGGGGGGGTGAGCATCGTGGCCTCGGGGAATGGTTTCTCGCGGCCTTCGCTGGCATTCACGGCGACGGATGGCAGCGCGAGATTCACGGACAAGACCAGCGTATGGGCAGCACCGGTAGCGGTGACCACGGGTGCCAATACCGGTTTCGCTCCCTCGCTGACCGACACCTATGGCGGGCTGGTGGTGCCGACGACGACTCCGCGCGCGATCTTCACCTACAGCGACACGCTGAAGCGCGTGCAAGTCTCTTACTATTCCTTGATCAGCTCTTCATGGCAGGCTCCCGTTAATGTCGCTCCCTGCCCGGCGGCCACGCGCCCGAGCGTAGATGTGCACCTAGGGAAGCTGGGGGTGGCTTATTCCTTCACGGATTCATCCGGTGAGACACCGGTTCGGGCGATCCGCTACGCGGACAATGCCAGCGGATCGTGGACGGTGCAGACGATCACGGCGGCGGATGAAATGGAGAGCGAGTTCGATTTCTTCTCATCGAATCTCGAGATGAGCTTCGATGCGACGGGCGAGCCGCTGGTGGGCTACAAGCGGGATGTCTTCGTGATCTTCGACGCCTTCACCCGGGATATTCGTTTTCGCAGACGGGTGCCTGCCATTGGCTGGGAGATGACGGTGGTGAAAGAGTTGGGGAGTGACTTCTGCGGCGATCTGGATCTGGCGACCAACGGTGCGGGAGATCCGGCGTTTGTCTTCGAGGATGATACGAACACGACGGACTCCAACTTCACTTTTGCCCGCCCATGGGCCCAGCCGGTGACGACGGATACCTCCGCAGCGTTGGATGCGAGTTACCAGCATAGCTTCGCGCCCGCGCTGGCTCTGAACCCGAAGGGAGAGGTGATGCTGCTGGCATCCGTGGCCACGCAGGCGGACTTGTTTTCGGAGCGCGTCTACCGCACCCCGAAGATTGTCACCGAGCGCCACGGGCCGGATCTGGTTACGGACGTGGGGACGACGGACGGCCCGCACTTCGCCAACGCGCTGGTCACCACGGCCAGCGGGCTCACCTACTTCGTCACCCTGCAAGGTGCGCTTACTTTTGATACGAGCGGCGAGATTCATTATGGCCAGCACTTCGGAAGCGCGGCGAATGCCACTGCACCGGTCGGCGCGGTTGTCAGCGGAGTTTTCCAGAGACAGCGGGCGAAGCGGGCTCCGTTGCGCTTGGCTTCGGATGCCACTGATCGCCTCTACCTCACCTTCACCGCGGAGGACGGCACGGGCCGACTGATCACCCGCACGCCACCAGAACCGCCACCCGGCTTGGAGACCATCCGCCGCCAGTGGTATCCGCTCGATATCATCCCCGGCGATCCGACCGGCATCGATCTGGCCGTGCGGGCGGATGGGGCTTACGCGATCTCCTACGTCGATCCCGGTGTACGCATCGTCAAGCTCCGCACGAACATCAATGTCGCCAACGGCGCGAAGCTCCTGGCGCCGGTGACGGTGAATGTTCTCACACTCGGCGCGGGAGGAACCCTGCCGCTGAATACGGCCTGCGTGATTCCGTCCTCCGGTGTTCCGCACGTGCTGACCGGCCAAGGAAATCTGATCAAGGACCTACGCTTCAACTCCAGTGGCGCGGTCTTGAGCCAGAACCTTCCGTTCGACTGTCCGGGGGCAACGGTGCGAGCCGTGGCCTCGGGGAACCGGATCGATGTGTGCGCGCACAGCACGCGGGACGGGGGCAGCCTCCACCATACACGCTTCTTCGACGGGGTGGCCACCACGCCTCAAACGCAGGGGAGATTCGTGAACACGCGCGGTGGAATGGGTAGCCTGGGTCCGGATCTCGCGATGGTTCTCGATGCCAATGGTTTTCCGGTGATCGCGTCGAGCCATCTCAGCGGAGGCTTCCCTCTGCTCACGTTCTTCGATGATGTCCTGATCTCGCGGAAGGCCGATTCGCTCGACGACGACGGAGACGGTGTGCCGCTGCTTGCGGAGAATGCCCACGCGATGGCGCGCTTCATGGCAGATGCGTCGTTGAAGCCGCGCATGGAAACCTTCACCTACAACAGCGGCGGCCTGCAGTTGGAGATGGGGGCCCGTTACCGCCATCCGAAGGTGCCGCTCACTTCCGGCGCCACCGGAGTCAGCTTGTTCGGTGAGTTCCGCTACCAGATCGCCTACAGCTCGGATCTCCAGACGTTCGCGGTGCCACCCGCCGGGTTCTTCATCAATACCGTGACCGATCCGGATCCCCAGGTGCAGGTAGGGCAACGTTTGGTCACCGTATGGGCCACGCCCGCGCAACGGGTCGCGCATCCGCGGGGATTCGTGCGGCTGGACGTGAGCCGGGATCGCTGAGCTAGGAATCCGAATCCGGGAACCGGTGCACCTTCTTTCGCTTCGGGTGGAAGGTGACCCGGCCTCCGCGAGCCTGGCGGATGGGATCGAAGAGCGAGTCCATTCCCACGCCCTTCACTTCGCAGACGATGGCCATCAACTCGCCGAGCCTGCCTTTCGGGAAGCCGCGCTCCTTGAACCAGAAGAGATACTCTACCGGCAGATCGTAGATCGGCATGCCGAGGGGCGGGACGGCGGTGCGCCCGTACTTGCCGAAGGGCATGTAGGTGCGGGCGATCTCGTTGAGGAGATTGCGGAAATCTTCGCGGTCGATGTCGGTGAGCTGGAACATCGCGTCTGCTGCGGAAGCTAGAGGATCAGCGCGAGATGGCAAAGAGCAACTGTTCCGCGCCGAAACGTTCGAGGCGACGCTCCAGCCTCATGCCGAGGCGTTTGAGTAGTGCAATGGAAGCAACATTCGCGGCTTGGGTTTCCGAAACGATCCGGGGAAGATCCAAATCGCGGAACCCGATCATGAGGGCTTCCGATGCCGCGCGGAACGCGAATCCCCTGCCCTGCCAGTCCGGCAGCAGCACGAAGGACAGCTCGGTTTCCACAGAATCGTGATAAGGCGATAACCAGATCAGGCCGATCGCCTCGTGATCCGGTGCGGGGCGGATCACGCTCAGGCCTGCTTCTTCTCCAACAATGATCGAGTCAGCGCGAAGCTCCGCCTGCGGGAGCGAAAGCGGACCGCCGAGATAGCGTCTCAGCTCCGGGTCGGTGAAGAGGCGGATGAACGCCTCGCGGTCATCCGGATGGGGAGAGAACAGAAGCGGAGCGGCGGTCACGGGATCGCTGTTACGGGAAACCCAAGGATTTTGCATTCCCATATCCGCCGCAACCCGCTTCCCTGCGGGCGATTGCCATGCCTGAAGCGAAGCCCAAGCAAGAACACCCGCTCGCGAATATCCTGATCAACGTGCTGCTGCCGGTGATCGTACTCAGCTTCCTGGGGAAGGATCCCGTGCTGCAGGAGAAGCTCGGCAAGACGGTGCGGCCATGGCACATCGGGCCGCTGTGGTCGATGGTGATCGCGCTGGCGCTGCCGCTGGGCTACGGGATCTGGCACTTCATCCAGACCAAGAAGGGCAACTTTTTCTCCGCCCTCGGGCTGGTCTCCGTGCTGCTCACCGGCGGCCTGACCCTCTACCTGTGGAACAAGGACGGCAGCGTGAAGCCGAATGCGGATATCCTCTTCGGCATCAAGGAGGGGCTGATCCCGCTGATCCTCGGCTTCGCAATCCTTAGCTCGCAGAAGTCGACGACTCCTTTGCTGCGGGTCTTCCTCTACAACGACAGTATCTTCGACATCCCGAAGATCGAGTCGAAGGTCGCAGAGCGCCAGGAGACAACCCGCTATGCCATGCTGCTCAACGGGGCGACGCGGATGTTCGCCGGTTCCTTCTTCCTGAGCGCTCTGTTGAACGTGGGAATGGCGCTGTGGTTCTTCCGCGGCTTCAATGAGAAGGCCGTGGATGCCTTGGAGAAATACAACGAGATCGTAGGCAAGCTGACGGGCGCGGGCTTCCTGATCATCGGCCTGCCGCTGATGGGAATCCTGTTCCTGATCCTGACGCGGCTCCTGAAAGGCCTGCGCGAGCTGACGGGTTTGAAGGATGAGGAATTGATGATGCCGCGGTAAGCCGGCTTCCAGTCCCTCCCCGCAAAAACAAAAAGGCCCGCGGATGCGGGACTTCTTGATCAGAATGGTTCGGCAGAGATGCCGGAACTCAGTCGACGAGATTGTCGATCCGCTGGGCCAGCTCGATGTCCGCCTCGGTCACACCGCCGGCATCGTGCGTGGTCAACACCAGCGACACCTTGGTGTAGCGGATACGGATGTCCGGGTGGTGCTGCGCTTCATCAGCGATCTCGGCGAGATCGTTGACGAAGTCGATTGCTTCCATGAATTCCTCGAACTCGACCGTGCGGGTGATCGACTTCTTTTCGTATTCCCACTCGGGGCATTTCTTGAGGGCGGAGGACAGTTCGTCGTCTTCGAGCAGGTCGGACATGGCGAGAGGGAAACGTTTGCGGCGCGAGATTGCGTTTCCCGGTTGAAGCTTGGCAAGAGAGTTTGACGCAGTTTTTTCGACATGCCGGAAGTTTGCAGGCGGAGCCTTGCGGGTGTAGGCGTAGCGCATGAAAGCGATACTGCCGGTGGCCGCTCTTTCGGCGGGAATTTTTGCCTCGTGCGCACCTTCCACTCCGGAAGGGCGGATCGCGGCGCAGCCGGGGATGTTCGCCGGGCTGCCCGCGCGCCACAAGGAAATGGTCCGACAGGGACGGATCGACAAGGGAATGAGCACCGACGCGGTGTATCTGGCCTGGGGCCGGGCGAGCCGCGAGTACGACGGCTACGAGGGCAATGCGCGAACCCTGCGGTGGGACTACAACGGCTCGACGCCGGTGTATTCCACGAACGGTTACTTCGGCGCCTTCGGCTGGGGTTATGGACGCTTCGGCCCGAACTATGGCTACGGACCCTACCACTACTACGGCGCCGGATTCGGTCCGGAAGTGACCTACGTGCCCTACCGCCGCGCCAGCGTACTGTTCCGGGATGGCAGCGTTTCCTCGTGGGAACGCACGCGGTGAAAAGGAGCGGACTCGCAGACTTGCACTCCCCGGTAATCTGGGGATGGTAGCGCGAACGTAGCCGCTATGAATCCCTTGAAACCGATCCTGCTCGCCGGGGCGGCACTTGCCGCCGGACTGCTTTCCTCCTGTACCACGACGACCACTTCCAGCTCCGGTTCGCTCGGAGCCTATCAGTCATACGACGTGCCGACCAAGAAGCCTTCGAATCCTTCCGCCGTGAAGGTGAAGGTCTCGCTGGCCAAGCAGCGCGTCTACGTGATGGAAGGCAGCACGCCGCTGATGGTCATGCCGGTCTCCGTGGGCACGCCGTCCTCCCCGACTCCGAGCGGGAATTTCACCATCTACAACAAGGTGGCGAAGAAGCGCGCGAACAGCCACGGCTACGCCTACTCCGGCAACAACGTGAAGAAGACCATGCTCTCCAGCAAGCCGGGCGGCTGGTCCTTCAAGGGTACGCCGATGCCCTACTGGTGCGAGTTCAAGCCGAACTACGGCTTCCACACCGGCTGGGTAAAGCACACGCCCTGCACGCACGGCTGCATCCGCATGCATGAGAACCTCTCGCCGAAGTTTTTCAACCTGGTGAAGGTCGGCACGCCCGTGAGCATCGCCCGCACGCAGCCGGAAGACTCGACGCTGGGCAACATCAAGCTGCCGCCGGATGCCGGTCCGCTGCCCGATTACCCGGTGAACATGTACACCGGCGACGGCTACTTCAGCCAGCACAAGGCGCCGAACTACAACTAAGCGAATCTCCAAGAAGCCCCGCCCGAAACGGCGGGGCTTTTTCGTGCTCAGGCGTCGAGCCCCAGCTTGATGGCGAGCGCGATGAGCGCGATGCCGAAGGCCCCGTCGATCCAGCGTGCAGAGCGCTCGTAGCGGGTGCGGAGAGGTCGCCACTGCAGCAGGGCCGCCCACAGGGCCCAGAGTCCGCCGCCTTGGATCACCACGATGGCAATCAGCGCATAGGGCCACCATGAAGGGTGCTCGCCGCGGAGGAAGGGTGCGCAGATAGCCGCTATGAAGACGACCACCTTCGGGTTGAAGAGATTGCAGGCGAAGCCTTTCAGGTAGGGATTGCCCGCGGGTGCCGGAACGGACGCGGATCCGCTCGCCGGAAGCGGCTTGGAAAACGCGGAGCGCAGCAGGCAATAGGCGATCCAGCCGAGATAGACGGCAGCGAGCCAAGCGAGGCCTTTCCTCAGGACGGGACTGCGCTCGAAGGCAACGGCCATCCCCGCCACTGCCAGCGAGGTATGAATCACCAATCCGGTGGCGATTCCCAAGGCCACCATGACTCCGGCCCGGATTCCTTGCGCAAGCGCGGTGCGCGTGAGGAGGATCATGTCCGGTCCGGGACTGAATTGTCCCAAGGCCATCACGAAGGCAAACAAGGCCAGATCCCGTAGCTCGCTCACGTTGTTGGAAACGATCTAGGCGGATGCGGGACGACTCGTCAGCCACGGACTACAAAACCCGCGAGGAATTTCGACTACACCTTCACGAGGATCCGCTACGTCTATGCAAGAGTGAGGAAGCGGCAGAGGCCGTTTCAATCTGATAGACGGATCCCGCTCCTCTTGTAGCTGAAGTTTACCACCACCATGGCCATCCTCACCGACCGGAAATCCCTGCGCGAATACGACGTGATCATCGTGGGCTCGGGTGCCGGGGGCGGAATGATGGGCATGCTGCTCGCGCTGAACGGCGTGAAGGTGTTGATGATCGAAGCGGGACGGAACTATGATCCGCAGAAGGAAACGCCGATGTTCAACACGCCGGACAAGGCTCCGCTGCGTGGCAAGGGAACCCAAGACCGCTTCTTCGGTCACTACGATGCCACGGTCGGCGGCGGCTGGCAGGTGCCGGGGGAGCCCTATGGCGACAAGCCCGGGACCGAAGAGGAATTCTGGTGGTGGCGGCCGCGCATGCTCGGTGGCCGGACCAATCACTGGGGGCGGATTTCGCTGCGCTTCGGCGAGTATGATTTCAAACCAAAGTCGCGTGATGGCTTGGGCTTCGACTGGCCGATCTCCTACACCGACCTCGCTCCCTACTACGACAAGGCGGAGCTGATGGTCGGCATCTACGGTTCGACCGAGGGCCTGGAAAACACACCCGACTCCCCGCCAGGGATCTTGCAACCGGCTCCGAAGCCGCGCGCCGCGGAACTGCTCATCAAGAAATACTCGAAGGGCTTGAACATTCCCGTGGTCCCCATCCACCGCGCCGTCCTAAGCGAACCGATGGACGGTCCGGCCCGAGCCGCGAAGCTTTTCCCGAACAATCCGTCGGCGCAGCGGATCGTGGGCAATGACATGTCGATGCGCGCCGCCTGCTTCTGGGCAACGACCTGTGGCCGCGGTTGCTCGATCCGAGCGAATTTCCAGAGCACCACCGTGCTGATCCCGCCAGCCCTGCAGACCGGCAACCTCGACATCATCACCGATGCCATGGTGCGCGAGGTGATGATGGATGCGAACGGCAAGGCCACGGGAGTTCATTACGTCGACAAAATCACGCGCACCGATGCGATCGCGAAGGCACGCATCGTGATTCTCAGCGCGAGCACCTGCGAGACCGCGCGCATTCTCCTGAATTCGAAGAGCGCGCTCTTCCCGAACGGTTTGGCAAACGGCAGCGGCCAGGTCGGCAAGAACCTCACCGATAGCGTCGGCTCCTCCATGGGCGGGCACGTGCCGGAACTGGAGAGCCTGCCACCCTACAATGAGGACGGTGCCGGCGGAGGTCACGTCTACACGCCGTGGTGGAACTACAAGACGCAGGAGAAGCTCGGCTTCGCCCGCGGCTATCACATCGAGATGGGCGGTGGCCGCTACATGCCCGGTATGGGATCCTTGGCGATCCTCGATCAGAAAGCGCCTGGCGTTTACGGCAAGAAGCTCAAGGAAGAGGCGAAGCGCTACTATGGCGCGGTCGTCGGCTTTGCGGGTCGTGGCGAGATGATCCCCAACGAAAACTGCTACTGCGAGATCGACCCGAACCGCGTCGACCAGTGGGGCATCCCGACCCTGCGCTTTCACTGGAAGTGGTCGGACCATGAGATCAACCAAGCCACCCACATGCAGAACACCTTCGCCGAGATCATCAACTCGATGGGCGGCAAGGCCACGCCGAAGCCCGGCAAGGAAGCGCTGAACAAACCCGGCGAAATTATCCACGAAGCCGGCACCGCGATGATGGGCTCCGACGCGAAGTCCTCGGTGGTGAACTCCTTCGGCCAGACATGGGATGTGAAGAACCTCTTCCTGATGGATGCTTCGATCCTGCCCTCGAATCCCGACAAAAATCTCACGCTGACCGTGCTGGCGCTCGCCTGGCGCTCCGCCGACTACCTGCTGGACGAAATGAAGCAGGGCAACATCTGACCGAACGACGACGATGCACGAACCCCAGATTTCCCGCCGGAGCATTTTCAAGCTCGTCGCGGCTGCCAGCGCCGCCGGTTCCCTGCTGCCCGCCGGTGCCGAGCCGCCCAAGCCGCTTTCCAAGCACGTCAACAATCCCTTCAGCGATCCGGATTACAACAATCCTACGATCCCATGGGACAAGCCGATGGTTGCCTCCGAGCTCGCGACCCTCACCGTGCTGGTGGACCTCATCTTGCCTGCGGACGAGGAGTCACCCGCCGCTTCCGCCATCGACCTGCCGGACTTCCTGAATGAATGGGTCGGCGCTCCCTACGCCGAGAACCGGGAGGACCACGACACCATCCGCGGCGGAGTGAGCTGGATCAATACCCACGCCTACAAGCTGCACGGCAGGGAGTTTAAGGACCTCGCCGAGGCCCAGCAGACGGCGATCCTCGATACCATCTGCGATCCCGCGAAGGCGGCTCCGGAACTGGCCTACGGTGCACGCTTCTTCCAGAAGCTGCGCATGCTCACCCTCGGCGGCTACTACAGCCACCCCGCGACGTGGAAGGCCTTGGGCTACGTCGGGAACGTGCCGATCGCCGGACCCTATCCGGGCGTGCCGGAAGAGATCATCAAGATGCTGGGGCTGGAGGGGCTTTGACGGCCCATCACATCGCCTTCACGGCCAGCACGTAGGCGAGCACCGCCTTTTCGTCCTCCGCTGCGAGACCGGCGTGGCGGATCATTTTCGGCATCACGTCCTGCCAATCCTCGGTTTCGACCTTTTTCGGGAGCATGTAGTGGTGGCACTGACCACACTGCAGGATGTAGGTCTCGTTCCCGCGCTTGAGCACGTCGATTGAGGTCTTGCTCTTGGCTGCCATTTCAGGCGTGGGATTCGGCACCTCGGAAATCCCGCCTTCTGCCGGCTCCGGGCCGCCTGCCATGTCCCCGCTGGCCGGGATTCCCGTGCCGCCACAGGAGGCCAAAATCCACGTCATTCCCACTGCGGCGAACCATCGATGCATGGCAGACGTTAGGACATGGCACCGGCGCTGCTCAACTAGCAATCCCGTCCCGTGCGCCGCTTTTTGCCGGTACGGGGAAGCTTTTTGACATTTTTTTCCCCGCTCCTAACCTCCGCGCCGCGAGCCGGAGGAATGCCTCCCCCGCGAACCTTTGTTCCTAGCCATCAGTCATTTAAAACCCGGCGCCGCTAGATCTCCCATTTCAATCGATCGATTTTAAGAACATGCACCTTTATCAGGATTACCTGGCTGAAATTGAGGACCGCAAAGCCGCAGGTTTGCATCCCAAGCCCATCGATGGCGCCGAACTTCTGGCCGAGATCATCGCCCAGATCAAAGACCCCTCCAACGAGCACCGGAAGCAGTCGCTCGATTTCCTGATCTACAACACTCTCCCCGGCACCACCAGCGCGGCCGGCGAGAAGGCTGCCTTCTTGGAGGAAATCATTCTCGGCAAGTCGGTCGTGGAGGAAATCTCCCCCGCCTTCGCCTTCGAACTGCTCTCCCACATGAAGGGCGGGGCATCCATCCAGACCCTCCTTAATCTCGCGCTCGGCGAAGACGCCGAAATCGCCAAGCAGGCCGCCGAGGTGCTGAAGACCCAAGTCTACCTCTACGACGCCGATACCGCGCGCCTCAAGGCCGCCTACGAGGCTGGCAACCCGGTCGCGAAGGAGATCTTGGAAAGCTACGCCGCCGCGGAGTTCTTCACCAAGCTCCCGGACGTTCCGGAGGAAGTCCAGGTCGTCACCTACATCGCCGCCGAGGGCGACATCTCGACCGACCTTCTATCCCCCGGCAATCAGGCCCATTCCCGCTCCGACCGCGAGCTCCACGGCAAGTGCCTGATCAACGCGGAAGCGCAGGAAACCATCAAGGCCCTGCAGAAGCTCCACCCCGACAAGAGCGTCATGCTCATCGCGGAGAAGGGCACCATGGGCGTGGGCTCCTCGCGCATGTCGGGCGTCAACAACGTCGCGCTCTGGACCGGCAAACAGGCCAGCAAGTACGTGCCCTTCGTGAACATCTTCCCGGTGGTCGCGGGCACCAACGGCATCTCCCCGATTTTCCTCACCACCGTCAGCGTCACCGGCGGCATCGGCCTCGATCTCAAGAACTGGGTCAAGAAGACCGACGCCGAAGGCAAGGTGGTCAAGGACGCCAACGGCGAACCGATCCTGGAGCAGGCCTACTCGGTCGAAACCGGAACCGTTCTCACCATCAACACCAAGGAGAAGAAGCTCTATGGTGATGGCAAGGTGCTGGCCGACGTCTCTTCCGCATTCACCCCGCAGAAGCTGGAGTTCATCAAGGCAGGCGGCTCCTATGCCATCGTCTTCGGTAAGAAGCTCCAGACCTTCGCGGCTGAAACGCTGGGGATCGAAGCCCCCGTCGTCTTCGCTCCCGCCAAGGAAGTGTCAAATCCGGGACAGGGTCTCACCGCCGTCGAAAAGATCTTCAACCGCAACGCCGTCGGCGTGACTCCCGGCCTGACCTTGCATGCCGGCTCCGATGTCCGGGTGAAGGTGAACATCGTCGGCTCACAGGACACCACCGGCCTGATGACCTCGCAGGAGCTGGAGGCCATGGCCGCCACCATCATTTCGCCGACGGTCGATGCCGCCTACCAGTCGGGCTGCCACACCGCTTCCGTTTGGGACAAAAAGGCGCAGGCCAATATCCCGAAGCTGATGTCCTTCATGCAGCGTTTCGGGCTCATCACCGCCCGCGACCCGAAGGACGGCTATCACGCCATGACCGACGTCATCCACAAGGTGCTCAATGACATCACGGTGGACGACTGGGACATCATCATCGGCGGCGATTCCCACACCCGCATGTCGAAGGGTGTCGCCTTCGGCGCGGACTCCGGCACCGTCGCCCTGGCTCTGGCCACCGGCGAAGCGACCATGCCGATCCCGCAGTCCGTAAAGGTCACCTTCAAGGGCACGCTCAAGCCCTACATGGACTTCCGCGACGTCGTCCACTCCACCCAGGCGCAGATGCTGAAGAAGTTCGGCGAGAACGTCTTCCAAGGCCGCATCATCGAGGTGCACATCGGCACCCTGCCCGCCGATCAGGCGTTCACTTTCACGGACTGGACCGCCGAGATGAAGGCCAAGGCGTCCATCTGCATTTCGCAGCCCGAAACCCTCATCGAATCCCTGGAGATCGCGAAGAACCGCATCCAGATCATGATCGACAAGGGCATGGACAATGAAGGCCAGGTCCTCCAAGGCCTGATCGACAAGGCCGACAAGCGCATTGCCGAGATTCGCTCCGGTGAGAAGCCGCCGCTCGCTCCCGATGCGAATGCCAAGTATCACGCCGAAATGGTCGTGGATCTTGACATCATCGACGAGCCGATGATCGCCGACCCGGACGTGGACAACGAGGACGTCTCCAAGCGCTACACGCACGACGTGATCCGCGGACTTTCCTACTATGAAGGCAGTAAGTCGGTGGACCTCGGCTTCGTCGGCTCCTGCATGGTTCACAAGGGCGACCTCAAGATCGTCGCCAAGATGCTCAAGAACCTTGAGGAGGCTCAGGGCAAGGTGGAGTTCAACGCGCCGCTGGTGGTCGCCGCGCCGACCTACAACATCATCGACGAGCTCAAGGCCGAAGGCGACTGGGCCATCCTTGAGAAGTATTCCGGTTTCGAGTTCGACGACAACGCGCCGAAGACCGCCGCCCGCACCGAGTACCAGAACATGATGTATCTCGAGCGCCCCGGCTGTAACCTCTGCATGGGCAATCAGGAGAAGGCCGAGAAAGGTGACACGGTCATGGCCACCTCGACCCGCCTCTTCCAGGGCCGCGTCGTGGAAGATTCCGAGCGGAAGAAGGGCGAGTCTCTCCTCTCCTCCACTCCCGTCGTCGTGCTCTCCGCCGTCCTCGGCCGCACGCCGAGCTTGAACGAATACAAGGCTGCCGTGGAAGGCATCGACCTCACCGCCTTCGCCCCACCGGTGAAGGAGTTGGTGGCGGCCTCCTGATGCAGGGATCGCGGGTCGACAGCCCGTAGTCACTTTACCGGCTCTTGGGTCTTTGAGGCTCAAGAGCCGCTTTGCGTAGTCCGGGAAGCCTCTGGAACTTTCCGGGCGCTGTTGTATGGATAGTTTCCTATGGACACGCTCCGCACGTTCAAGACCGGCTCCGGTGCCGATGGCAAATTCTACTCCCTGCCCGCTCTCGCCGAGCAGGGCTTTCCGAATCTTAAGAAGCTCCCGGTGTCCATCCGGATCGTGCTGGAATCGGTGCTGCGCTGTGTGGATGGCCGGAAGGTGACCGAGAAGGACGTGGCCAACCTAGCCAACTACAACGCGAAGACCCCGGGCGAATACGAGATCCCCTTCACCGTCGCCCGGATCGTCCTGCAGGACTTCACCGGAGTGCCGCTGCTCGTCGACGTGGCCGCCATGCGCGATGCCGCTGTGAAGCGCGGTGCCGCTCCCGAGAAGATCGAGCCGCTGGTCCCGGTGGATCTGGTGGTGGACCACTCGGTCCAAGTTGACTTCGCCGGTTCCCAACTCGCACTCGACCGCAACATGGCGATCGAGTTCATCCGCAACCGCGAGCGCTATGAGTTCCTGAAGTGGGGCCAGCAAGCCTTCGAGACCTTCTCCGTGGTGCCCCCAGGCATTGGCATCGTTCACCAAGTGAACTTGGAATTCCTGGCGAAGGGCGTGCTGTCCAAGGACGGCGTTTACTATCCCGATACACTCGTCGGCACCGACTCCCACACCACCATGATCAACGGCTTAGGTGTCGTCGGTTGGGGCGTGGGCGGCATCGAGGCGGAAGCCGGGATGCTCGGCCAGCCGGTGACCTTCTTGGTCCCGGAAGTGGTGGGTGTTTACCTCCATGGCGAGCTGAAGGAAGGCGTGACCGCGACCGACCTGACTCTGCGCATCACCCAGATGCTCCGGAAGCACGGCGTGGTCGGCAAGTTCGTGGAATTCCATGGCCCCGGGGCCAAGGCACTTTCGCTGCCGGACCGCGCCACGATCGCGAACATGGCCCCGGAGTATGGCGCGACCATGGGCTTCTTCCCGGTGGATGACGAAACGATCAACTACCTGCGCGGCACCGGCCGCTCCGAAGAGCTCTGCGCCACGGTGGAGAACTACTACAAGGCTCAAGGCCTCTTCGGCATCCCAGACAAAGGCGAGTGCGAATACACCGACCTGCTCGATCTCGATCTCTCCAGCATTGTTCCTTCCGTGGCCGGGCCAAAGCGCCCGCAGGACCGCATCGATGTGACCGCACTGCGCGAGACCTTCGACACGCTCTTTGCGGCCCCAGTGGCGAATGGCGGCTTCGGTCTCGCCGCGGAGCAACGCGAGAAGCGCGTGAAGCTTTCGATGCGCGAAAAGGCCGGGGTGTCCGTGGACTCGCTACTGGCCACCGATGGCCATCACAAGCCCTTCGAAGGAGCCCCGCGCAATGAAGTCGAAATGGTTTCCAATCGCCCGACGCCCGATGCGGTCGATCCCGATCTCTTTGAAGGTGGTCCGGTCGATCTCGAACTTGGCCACGGGTCAATCCTCATCGCCGCGATCACCTCCTGCACGAATACCAGCAACCCGAGCGTGATGATCGCCGCGGGCCTTGTGGCCAAGAAAGCGAATGCGCTCGGCCTAACGGTTGCTCCTTACGTGAAGACCTCGCTGGCCCCCGGCTCGCGCGTCGTTACGGATTACTTCGAGGCTACCGGCCTGCAGAAGGAGCTCGACCAACTCGGCTTCCAGACGGTCGGCTACGGCTGCACTACCTGCATCGGCAACTCCGGGCCACTGCATCCGTCCATCGAAGGTGCCATCTCCGAAGGCAACCTTGTCTGTGCCTCGGTGCTCTCCGGCAACCGCAACTTCGAGGCCCGCGTGCATGGCTCGATCAAGGCGAACTTCCTGATGAGCCCGCCGCTCGTCGTCGCTTACGCCTTGGCCGGTCGTGTCGATATCGACCTGAGCACCGAGCCGATCGGCAATGACAAGGACGGCAACCCGGTTTTCCTGAAGGACGTGTGGCCGAGCCAACAGGAAGTGAAGGATCAGCTCGCGGGCGCGCTGAAACCTGCCGTCTATCAGAAGCTCTACGGTGATCTCGATTCCGCCAACCCGAAGTGGGGCGAGATCTCCGGTAGCACCGGCGCGACCTATGGCTGGGACGAGGCCTCGACCTACATTCAGTCCCCGCCCTTCTTCGATGGCGGCGCGACCGTGGTGGGCGATATCCTCAACGCCCGCCCGCTCGGCATCTTCGGCGATTCCGTCACCACCGACCACATCTCCCCGGCAGGTTCGATCAAGGCGACCTCGCCCGCGGGCAAGTATCTGCTCGAAAACGGCGTGGAGAAGGCCGAGTTCAACTCCTACGGCGCACGCCGCGGCAATGATCGCGTGATGACCCGCGGTACCTTCGCCAACGTCCGCATCAAGAACCTGATGTGCCCGGGCATCGAAGGCGGCTACACCCAGTACTTCGGCGAAGGTGAAGTCTCCGCTCCGGACCAAACCATCGAAGCAGTGGCCGGTGCGAAGCCGACCTTTATCTACGACGCCTCCATGGCCTATCAGGCCGATGGCACCAAGCTGATCATCATCGGCGGCGAGGACTACGGCATGGGTAGTAGCCGCGACTGGGCAGCCAAGGGCACGCGCCTGCTCGGCGTCTCCGCCGTGGTCACCAAGTCCTTCGAGCGCATCCACCGCTCGAACCTGATCGGCATGGGCGTGCTGCCGCTGAACTTCATCCACAGCGATGACTATGACCGCGTGAAAGGCCTCGCCGAAGCCCGCTTCGACATTACCGGCATCGGCGGCGAGCTGAAGCCGATGCAGGATGCTCTTCTCATCGCCCATCTCCCGGATCACTCCCGCGTCGAGTTCCCGCTGAAGGTGCGTCTCGATACCCCGGCGGAGGTGGACTACTACCTCGCCGGCGGCATCCTGCCCTACGTATTGGATCAGATCCTGGAGGGCTGACCTTTCCTCGTTGCGATAGACTCCCGAAGGCCGCTCCCGCAAAGGAGCGGCCTTCTTGTTCTCCAAGCACGGACGAACTTGAGTTCAGGTCGATCCATGAAAGCCTTGCGCCATGTCCTCAATCAGTCGCCGGAGCTTTATCGGCCTTTCTGTCGCAGCCCTGCCGGCATGGGGTCAGGGGAAGTCTGCAAACTCTTACCTGAAGCCCGGTGATGCGGGCTATGAGGCCGCGCGGCGACCTTTCAATTCAACCGTCTTGCTCAAGCCTGCGCTGATCGCTTGTTGTCGGACCGAAGCCGATGTCTGCGCGGCGGTGAAGCATGCAAAGGATGCCGGGCTCCCGGTGGCGGTGAAGAGCGGCGGCCATGCTTTCCACGGGTCCAGCCTGAACGAAGGCGGTTTGTTAGTGGAGCTGTCGGGAATGGCGAACCGCTTGTTAGAGAAAGACACCAAGCGCTTCACGGCGGGGCCCGGACTGAAACTGAAGGATTGCTACTCCTGGCTGCTGGAACGCGGGCGGCTGCTCCCAGCCGGTTCGTGCGGCGGGGTGGGCTTGGCCGGCCTTACGCTCGGCGGCGGCTATGGTCTCTTCTCCCGCGAGTTCGGCCTCACCTGCGATCATCTCACCCAAGTGCGTCTGGTGGACGGGAATGGCGAGATCCGCGACTCCCGCGACGAGCCGGAATTGCTCTGGGCCTGCCGCGGCGGCGGGAACGGTAACTTCGGCATCGCCACGTCCTTTACCTTCGAAACGCAGATCGCCCCGAAGACTCTCGCCAGCCGGAAATTCACCGCCAAGGGACTCGACACGCCGGGCTTGGCCAGGCGGTTGGAACGCTGGTTCGAGATCGCGACAAGCCTGCCCGAGCCATGCTTCTCCGCGGTGATCCTGAACGGGAGCCAAGCAACGGTATTGCTCTCCTCCACCAAATCGGCGGAAGGCCCGGCCTTTGTGAATGCCACGAAGGCTTTGCTTCAGAGCGGCTTTGGCTCCAAGGGGCCGGTCACCAAACCGCTCGGCATCGCGATCGGCCGCTATGAAGGACGCCCTGGCCCCCTTCCCTTTGATAATGTCTCGGCGGGTTTCTACCGCGGCTTCGAAGACCTGAGGTCGGCAGCGGGAGGGATCTGCGCCACGGTGAGGGAGACGCCCGGACTGATCTTCCAAGTGAATACTCTGGGCGGTGCCATCACGCGGGGACCGGACTCTGCCTATGCCCATCGCGAGCTGCCTTTCCTGGGTGAACTCCAAGCCTATTGGGAGAAGGGAACGATCCCCACGAAGTTGGCTGCGGGCCATGCCTCGGTGCGCCAAGCACTCCATGATGCGGGAATCCGCCGGCACTATGGAAATTATCCCGATCCCCGGATCACTGACTGGGCCACCGCCTACTATGGGGCCACCTATGCCAAGCTGCAGGAAATCAAAGAGAAGCTCGATCCCGAAGACCGCATCCGGCACCCGCAGAGCGTGAGGCTTCCGAACGCTTGATGAGATACTTTAAAAAAACTTCAGGATCTTTTGAACGTTCGTGAAGGCCGACGGTCTACTCTTATGAAGACCACGCACTGCGTCAGTCTTCATGTAAGGGTGAACAGCACAACAAGTCGGATTCCCTGCTCATGGGTGTGGGCGCAAAAGGGTTGATGATTTAGGGCCGCCAGGGGTGGGACCTTGGCGGCCTTTGCTTGTACCCGGAGCACCGCGAAATCGCGGCTTCAGCGACCTTGAAAAAAATCCTCGGAAACTTTGAACGTCCGGGATGCTGAAGAGTCTATGATCATGAAGACTGCGCCACGCGTTAGTTTTCATGTAAGGGTGAACAGCACAAAATCGGAAGCCCCGTCCATGGGTGTGGACACTTAAAGGGTCGAAGATTCGGGCCGCCAGGGGTGGGACCTTGGCGGCCTTCCCTTGTACCGCTATCGCGTCTGGAGCGCGTCCGAGCTCAAGGCTCGATCACACGGAATCCGAGATCCGGGCGACGAAGATCCCGGGAATCCACCCACTCCCGCGCCAGAGCGCCGGAGGAAGCATTCTGGAAGGAGCCGCCGATAACGACCCAGCCCTTGTCACCCAAGGGATTGGCGGGATTGATCGCGTTCGAGGCCGTCCATTCGGAAACCGAGCCAGCCATGCCGTTCAGGCCCGAAGGCGTACGGTCCGTCGGAGGGATCTGCTTCACGGAACTCCATCCGGCTGCGCGCAGCGACTTGGGATCCGGCAGATTCTGGCGTAGGGCGGCGAACCACTCTTCCTGCTCCGGCAGGCGGCAGCGCTTCCAGTTGCAGTAGGCCAGCGCGTCCCACCAATCGACATTCACCACCGGGCAGTCCCGGCTCATCGCACGGCCTTCCCATTGGCCACCCGCCTTGGCGGCGGAATACATTCCGGTCCAGTTCTCGGGCTCGTGGCCGTACTTGCTATCCGGCTGATCCGGCGAGTCGTAGGTGCCGCGCCGTTCCTCCGGCAGGCTGGCGAGAGCGGCGAGGAAATCGGCATACTCTCCGATTGTCACCTCGTGCCCGGAGATCGTGAAGGCTCCCAACTGGACCGTGCCGCCATCCGCCAAGGGATGCGCACCTCCCAGCACGATGACCGAGCCGGGATACTGGCCTGACAAGCTGTCGTTGCCGTTTTTTCCCTTCAGCGCGATCACCCCGATTCCGACGACAAAGGCTGTGGCGATCACGCCAAGCACCATGGGCAACGGCGACTTGCGGCCGATGGCCCGCGCCGTGGCGGGGGCGGCCGAATGCGGCGGGGCAGGCTCGGTGAGTTGCTGTTCGATTTGCTCCGCATAGGAGCGGACTTCCGTCCAGGTCATCGTGCGGCCCAGGTTCTCGCCCCGCATCCAGGCGAAGAGGGTGATCATCCGCGAGGCCCCGGGATGCCCGTCTGCCACCAGATGCGGCAAGGTGCGGCCCAAGGTGAGAATGTCATCCGCGGACAGACCCGGCGGGCGGTCGCCTGCCCGGGCGAGATTCGCGATGCGAACGACGCCGTGATCATCGAGGAAAATGTCGTCCGGACCGAGCGGTGCGCTGGAAATGCCTGCACCCTCCAAGGTCATGTTCGCCTCCGCCACGCGTCGCAGGATCTGCGCGACCTGAACCGGTCGCAGCGATTGCCGGGCATTCATGCGGTCCTCCAGGTTGGTTCCCGGCAGCCGCTCAAGGGTCGCGTAGCAGTGCTCGTCGTTGGATACCGCTTCGTAAACCGAGCCCAGCAAGGGGTGATCCACGGCAGCCTTCACGCGGATATCTCCCAAGAACGCTTCCCGCCGATCAAAGGCGGACGGCTTCAGCTCGAAGAGCGTGACCGAACGGTTGATCGAAACCTGATCTGCCTGCCAAGTGAGCGTGACGCGGCTTTCCCCGATCAGGGCCAAGAGTCGGTAGTCGCCCAGCAGGGTGCCGGCGCGGGAGCTGGAGTCATCCATGGATCAACGTGAGGGCAAAGGGGGAATCGCTCCGTCCGGCGAGTTCAGGTCGGGCATGACCGGAGGAGTGCTGTCATCAAGCGGCGGGAGCAGAGGCATCTCCGAGTCGAATTGCTCGAATTGCGGGATCTCACCCTCGCTCGGCTGGACAGCGGAAGAGCCGTGCGAGGCCAGATGCCGCGGGTAGGGCTGCGTATCGATGAGCTCGTTCTTGTAGAAGATCTTCACCACCTGACCGTAGTATTTGCGCTTCCCGAAGAGTAGCTCCTGCTGGCTGTCCTGTGGCGGCAGGAGATAGGTCACGCGGAGCTGTTCTTCGCCTCCCACGAAATCGAGATCGCCGGTCACCCACTTGTAGTCCGTGGTGCAGAGTCCTTGGGCCGCGGGAACGATCTCCTTCTTCCCGTCCTTCATCATCGCGTCGAAGAAATTCACCTCCACGGCGAGATCCTTCGGATTGATCTCGGCGCCCGGGGCCGCTTGGACAGGGATGGTGAGCACCGTGCG